>CAIMOR010000362.1 GCA_903843125.1 uncultured Rhodospirillales bacterium | reverse complement strand
TCCAGCTTCTTGCCGTCCGCAGCCGCTTCACCAACGCCCATGTTGATGACGATCTTGGTGAGCTTGGGAACCTCCATCGGGTTCTTGTAGCCCAGCGCGGCGGTCAGCGCCCCGCGGATCTCGTCCTGGTACCGCCGCTGCATGCGCGGCAGTTCCTTCGGGCTGGCCTGCGCGGCGCCGGCGGCGGCGGCAATCGCCGTGCCCTTGCCCTGCTCCTCGCCGGCCTTCTTCTTCGGTGCGGCCTTCGCCCCACCCTTCTTGCTGTCGCTCATGCGTCAAGCACCTCGCCAGACGGACGGGCCACGCGCACCTTCTTGCCGTCCGCGAGGACGGTGAAGCCGACGCGCGTCGGCTTGCCGGACTTGGGGTCCACCAGCGCCAGGTTGGACAGCTGGATCGGAGCCTCTTTCTCGATGATCCCGCCCGGCTGGTTCATGCCGGTCGGCTTCTGGTGACGCTTCACCATGTGGATGCCACGCACCAGGGCGCGGCCTTCATCAGGGTGGACGGACAGCACTTCGCCGCGCTTGCCCTTGTCGCGCCCGGTCAACACGGCAACCGTGTCGCCCTTACGGATCTTGGCGGCCATGGTTACAGGACCTCCGGCGCCAGGCTGATGATCTTCATGAACTTGCGCGCACGCAGTTCACGCACCACCGGCCCAAAGATACGCGTGCCGATCGGCTCCATCTGCTTGTTGATCAGCACCGCGGCATTGCTGTCGAAGCGGATCGCCGTGCCATCGTTCCGCCGCACCGGGTAGCTGGTGCGGACGATGACGGCGCGATGCACCTCACCCTTCTTCACCTTGGCGCGGGGGATGGCTTCCTGGATCGCCACCACGATGACGTCGCCGACCGAAGCGGTCTTCCGCTTCGAGCCGCCGAGCACCTTGATGCACTGGACCCGGCGGGCGCCGCTGTTGTCGGCGACCTCCAGGTTGGATTCGGGATGGATCATCTGCCCTGCCCCTTACGCGGCAGCGGACGTGGCGGGCATTTCTGCCAGCGGCGTGCCGTTGCGGTTGATGACCAACCAGGTCTTGCGCTTGGACATCGGCGGGCATTCCTCGATCTGGACGAGGTCGCCTTCCTTGCACATGTTGGTTTCGTCATGCGCGGCGTACTTCTTCGAACGCCGGATGAACTTCTTGTAGAGCGGATGCATGACGCGACGTTCGACAAGGACGGTAACCGTCTTGTCCATCTTGTCGCTGGTCACCCGGCCCGTGAGGACGCGCTTCGGCATGGCCGCTGGTCTCCTCTCAGTTGGAGGTGGGGGCGGCGCGCTTGCGCTCCGCCTGGATGGTCTTGATCTTGGCGATATCGCGGCGAACCACACGGATGCGGCCCGTCGCCTCCAGCTGGCCGGTGGCCCGCTGGAAGCGCAGATTGAACTGCTCCTTCCGGAGGTCCAGCAGCTGAGCCTGCAGCTCGTCCGCGCTCTTCGCGCGGATGTCGACGATCTTGGTCATGGCCTCAGGCCTCCGCGCCCAGGCGCTGCACGATCTTGGTCTTGATCGGCAGCTTGGCGGCACCCAGGGTCAGCGCTTCCTTCGCGATGTCCAGGGCAACGCCGTCCAGCTCAAACATGATGCGGCCCGGCTTCACGCGCGCCACCCAGTACTCGGGGGCGCCCTTGCCGGAACCCATGCGGACTTCGGCCGGCTTGGTCGAGACCGGCACGTCCGGGAAGATCCGGATCCAGACGCGGCCCTGACGCTTCATCGCACGGGTGATCGCGCGGCGGGCCGCCTCGATCTGCCGCGCGGTGACCCGCTCAGGCTCCATCGCCTTCAGGCCGAAGCCGCCGAACGCCAGGGAGAAGCCACCCTTGGCCACGCCCTTGATCCGGCCCTTGTGGGCCTTGCGAAACTTCGTGCGCTTTGGTTGCAGCATGTCACGTCACCTATCAGCGCTGCGGCGCCTGGTCGGCGGCGCGCTTGTCCTGCGCCAGCGGATCATGAGCCATGATCTCGCCCTTGAAGACCCACACCTTGACACCGCAGGTGCCGTAGGTGGTCTTCGCCGTCGCCACGCCATAATCGATATCGGCACGCAGGGTGTGCAGCGGCACGCGACCTTCGCGGTACCACTCCATGCGCGCAATCTCCGCCCCGCCCAGACGGCCGGAGCAGTTGATGCGGATGCCGCCGGCGCCGAGGCGCATGGCGGACTGCACCGCACGCTTCATCGCCCGGCGGAAGGCCACGCGGCGCTCCAGCTGCTGGGCGATGTTCTCGGCCACCAGGGTGGCGTCGATCTCGGGCTTGCGGATCTCGACGATGTTCAGCGAGACCTCGGCGCCGGCCATGCGCTGCATGTCCTTGCGCAGGACCTCGATGTCCGCACCCTTCTTGCCGATGACGACACCGGGACGCGCGGCATGGATGGTGATGCGCGGCTTCTTCGCCGGGCGCTCGATCACCACGCGGGAAACGCCGGCGCCCTTCAGCCGCTCGCGCAGCTTCTCGCGCAGCGCCAGGTCCTCGTGCAGCAGCTTGGCGTAATCGCGGCCAGCGAACCAGCGGCTGTCCCAGGTACGGTTGATACCCAGGCGCAGGCCAATCGGATTGACTTTGTGACCCATGTTACGCCGCGTCCTGCTGCTGTGCCTGTTCGGCGACGACAATCTTCAGGTTGCTGAACCACTTCTCCACGCGCGCCGCACGGCCGCGGCCACGGGCGGAGAAACGCTTCATCACCATGGCGCGGCCCACTTCGGCCTTGGAGACGACCAGGCGGTCGACATCCAGCTGGTGGTTGTTCTCGGCGTTGGCGATGGCGCTTTCCAGCGTCTTCTTCACGGTCACCGCAATGCGGCGCTTGGAGAAGGTCAGGGTCGCCACGGCTTCCGCCGCGCGCCGGCCACGGATCAGGCCAGCCACCAGGTTCAGCTTGCGCGGGCTGACGCGGATGTTCCACGTCACCGCCTGCGCTTCAGTCTCCGCGAGGGAGCGGGGGTGCTTCGGCTTGCTCATCTACATCAGCCCCGCTTCGCCTTCTTGTCGGACGAATGTCCGCCGAAGGTGCGCGTCGGCGAGAATTCGCCGAACTTGTGGCCGACCATGTTCTCGGAGACCTGCACCGGGATGAACTTCTTCCCGTTGTAGACCCCGAAGACCAGGCCGACGAACTGCGGCAGGATCGTGCTGCGGCGCGACCAGATCTTGATGATCTCATTGCGGCCCGAAGCCCGGCTGGCTTCCGCCTTGTTGAGCAGGTAGCCGTCGACGAACGGCCCCTTCCATACGCTGCGCGGCATCGCGATCAGCCCTTCTTCGCGGTGCGGCGACGAACGATAAGCCGGTCCGTCCGCTTGTTGTTACGCGTCTTGGCGCCCTTGGTCGGCTTGCCCCAGGGTGTCACGGGATGGCGGCCGCCCGAGGTACGGCCTTCGCCGCCGCCGTGCGGGTGGTCGACCGGGTTCATGACGACACCACGGACATGCGGCCTGCGACCCATCCAGCGGGAACGGCCGGCCTTGCCCATTTCCTGGTTGCTGTTGTCCGGGTTGGACACCGCACCGATGGTCGCCATGCATTCGGCGCGCACCGTGCGGACTTCACCGGAAGCCAGCTTGACCTGGGCGTAGCCGCTGTCCTTGCCGACCAGCTGCACATAGGTGCCGGCCGAACGGGCCACCTTCGCGCCGGCGCCGGGCTTCAGCTCGACATTGTGCACGATGGTGCCGACCGGAATGGC
>CAIMOR010000361.1 GCA_903843125.1 uncultured Rhodospirillales bacterium | reverse complement strand
CAGGAAGGGCTCGCTGAAGCTGCCGAGGATGAAGGCGTCGTAGCCCTCGCGCTCGGCCTGGCGGGCGAAGCCGATGGCCTCCTGCTGGAAGGCCAGCTTCAGGTAGGGGAAGTGCATCAGGTCCTGCGGCGTGTAGTGCAGGTACTGCGCGTCGGTGGCGCCGTTGAAGTGGACGGTGGTGCCGGGGGAACAGGCCTTTGCGGCATGCGCCTTCAGCGCGGCGACGTAGCGGTCCAGATGGGCCAGGGGCGCGAGGGACTGGTACCAGATCTTCATGGCGGGCCTACTCCTGGTTGGCGCCGGCCAGGCGCACGATGCGGCGGTATTCGGGGATTTCCGCGGCGATGCTGGCGGCGAAGGCGTCCGGCCCCGCGCCGTTCGGCTCCAGCCCGTTGCGGGCGAACAGCAGGTCGCGCACATCCGGCGCGGCCAGGGCGCGGGTGGCCTCGGCGTGCAGGCGTTCGATGATCGGGCGCGGCGTGCCGGCGGGCGCCAGCAGGCCGTACCAGCTGGCAATGCTGAAGCCGGGCAGGGCGGCAGCCTCGGCCACGGTGGGCACCTCCGGTGCGTTGCTCGTGCGGCGCTTCGTCGCCACCGCCAGCAGGCGCAGCCGCCCGGCCTGCACATGCGGCCGCACCACGGGCAGGCCGACGAACAGCATCTGCACCCGGCCGCCGACCAGGTCCGTGGTGGCCGGGGCGGCGCCGCGATAGGCCACATGGGTCAGGGCAACGCCGGCCATCTGCGCCAGCAGCGCGCCGGCCAGGTGCCCGCCGCTGCCGATGCCGGATGACGCGTAGCTGACCGAGCCGGGCGCCGCCTTGGCCATGGCCAGTAGTTGCGCCAGGGTGGCCGCCGGCAACGTCGCCGGCACCGCCAGGTACAGCGGCACGTCGGCCAGGTAGGTGATGGGCGCGAAGTCGGCCACGGGGTCGAAGGGCACGCTCGCCATCAGGCTGGGGTTCACCACCAGCGGGCCGTTGGTGCCGAGCAGCAACGTCTGGCCATCCGGCGCCGCGCGGGCCACCAGCGCGGTGCCGATATTCCCGCCGGCGCCGTCGCGGCTTTCAATGACGACCGGCCCGCCCAGCGCCTCGCCGAGCTTGGCGCCGATGCTGCGGGCGGTCAGGTCGGCCGGGCCGCCGGCGGCATAGGGCACCACCAGGCGGATCGGCCCGTTGGGCCAGGACTGGGCCTTGGCGAGGGCCGGTGCCGCCAGCGCGGCGAGGAGCGCGCGGCGCCTCACCGCCGCAGCACCAGCGCGTCCACCACCCGCACGCCACGGCCAGCGGGCAGCACGATCAGCGGGTTCACCTCCACCTCGAAGGGCGCGTCTGCCAGGTCTGCCGCCAGCCAGCCGAAGCGGCAGATGGCATCCACCAGGGCCGGCACATCGCTGGCCGGGGCACCGCGCACGCCGCCGAGCAGCGGGAACAGGCGCAGTTCGCGCAGCATCGCCTCGGCCTCGGCGGGGCCAATGGCGGGCAGCCGGAAGGCGATGTCCTTCAGCACCTCCACATGGATGCCACCGAAGCCCACCGCCAGCACCGGGCCGAAGGTTGCATCCGGCGTGATGCCCAGCAGCATCTCCTGCCCGCCGGTCACCATCTCCTGCACCAGGACGCCGTCAATCCGCGCCCCCGGCTTGAAGGCGCGGGCATTGGCGAGGATGTCGGCGCGCGCGGCGGCCACGGCCTCGGCCCCGGCCACGCCCAGCTTCACTGCCCCGGCCTCGGTCTTGTGCGGCAGGTCCGGTGAGGCGACCTTCAGCGCCACCGGGCCGCCCATGCCGGCGGCGGCTGAGACGGCCTCGGCGGCGCTGGCCACCAGGGTCTCGCGCGGGCCGTGCAGGCCGTAGCAGGCCAGCAGCGCGCGGGCATCAGCCTCGCTGAACCGCTCGGCCTTCAGCAGCGTGGCCGCGCGGGCCTGGTCCATGCCGGCGGGGCGCTGCGGCGCCGGCTCGGCGAAGCGGCGCAGGAAGCCGGCATGGCGGGCGGCCAGCGAGACCGCACGCAGGCACGGCAGGGGGTCGCGATAGACGGCGTGGCCCTCCGCCACCAGCGTGGCCGTGGTGATGGAAGGATCGTCGCTGCACTTGCCGGACCAGAGGATCGGCATTGGCTTGGCGCTCTCGGCCGCCAGCGCGCAGGTGGCGCGGATATCGGCGGCCGGCGCGATGGTCAGCACCGGCACCATGGTGTCCACGCCGGGGTCGTCGCGGATCAGCCTCGTCGCCTGGGCGAACAGGTCCTTACTGCCGATGGCGCCGGCGGAGAGGTCAGTCGGGTTGGCGGTGCCGGTGAAGCCGGGCAGCAGCGGTTGCAGCCTTGCCGTCGTCTCCGGCGTGTAGCCGGGGAAGTGCAGGCCCAGGCCGGCGCCGGTTTCCGCCAGCAGCACCAGGTTGCCGCCGCTGATCGAGAGCGCCGCCACCCCGGTGCCGGCGGGCCGCCGCCCCTGGCGCAGCAGCATCGCGGCTTCGTACAACTCGGGACAGTCCTCCACCCGCAGCAGGCCGAGCTGGCGGGCGGCGGCGTCGAAGACGGCGTCGGCGCCGGTGATGGCGCCGGTATGGCTGGCGGCGGCCTTGCTGCCGGCCTCGGTGCGGCCGAACTTGATCATCACGATCGGCTTGCCGCGTTCCGCCGCGCGCGCCGCCACCTGGCGCAACCTGGCGCCGCTGGAGATGCGCTCCGCCAGTACCAGCACCACCTTGGTCTGCGGGTGCTCGACGGCGAACTCGACGTAGTCCAGCAGGTCCAGGTCGGCGTCGTTGCCGCAGCTGACCTGCACGCTGATGCCCAGCCCGGCTTCCTGCGCCCGCCACATGGTGTTGACCTGGCCGGCGCCGCCGCTCTGGCTGATGACCGCGACATCGCCGGCCGGGCGCAGCGCCCCGCCGGTGATGGCGCCGGTGCTGGTGAGGGCGAACTTGTCGGTGAAGTTGATCAGCCCGTTGCAGTTCGGCCCCATGAAGCGCAGCCCGGCCGCACGGGCGGTGCTGACCAGTTGCGCCTGGGCGGCGCGCCCGGCCTCGGTGCCCTGTTCGCCGAAGCCGGCGCTGAACACGGTGGCGAAGGGCACGCCCTTGGCGCCGCATTCCGCCAGCGCGCCGGCCACCGCCGGGCCGGGCAGCACGATGCCGACATGGTCCGGCGCCTCCGGCAGCGCGGCGAGGGAGGGATAGCAGCGCCGGCCGAAGACGGAGTCGCGCTTCGGGTTGATCGGGTAGATTGCGCCGTCGAAGCCGAAGTCGATCAGCTGGCGCATGCAGCGGCCGCCGAACTTGGACAGGTCCTCGGTGGCGCCGATGAAGGCGACGCTGCGGGGCGCGAAGAATCGGGTCAGCGCATGGGCCACGCGGCGTCCTCCTGGCGTTTCGCGCAGCCTATCCCCCCGGCCGCCACGGCAGCAAATCCGTGGCCGGCGGTGGCGCTACTCGCCGGCCAGCCGCGCCGCCATCATCGGCGCGCCCAGGCGCATCATCGCGTTCACGTCGCCGGCACGGTCCAGGTTCAGCACCGCGTCGGCCAGCTGCGCCGCCCGCTCATGCCCCAGCACGGCGTCGGCCAGGCCATGGAACTTGGCGCGCAGCTCGGCCTCAGTGAGGAAGTTGGCCGGCTCGCCCTTCGGCACCACCACCTTCTTGATGAAGTCCTGGCCGCGGGCGCGGATGGTGACCTTGCCGGACATGTAGGCGGGGAATTCGGCCTGGATCTCCGGGTCTTCCTCGCAGATCACCTTCGGCATCATGGCGCGGATGTCGTTGTCGTTCAGGTGGTCGTAGCTGTCCCAGCCCATGTGGCCCTTGGCCAGCGCGGCGGAGACGACGAAGGGGCCGCTGAACTGGCCATCCACCACATTCTGCGGGTTCTGCTTGCGGGCCAGCGGCGCGCCGACCAGCAGCATGCCCTTGTTCGGCAGGCCCATGGTCACGCGCTCGATCTCCTCGGGCTTGATCGCGTGTTCCGCGCGCAGCGCCAGGGCGGCGTCGACGCTGGCATGGCCGTAGCGGCAGGACGGATAGGGCTTTACCGCCGTCTCCATCAGCTCGAACTCGGTGCCGAGGTTCTGGATGACCCGCTCCGGCACCGGGTTCGGCGCATAGGCGCGGAGAAACCCGGCCTTGCCCTCGATGGCTTCGGAGGCACCCCGAAAACCTTCCTTGGCCAGCACCGCGGCGGCCAGGCCGTTCATCGCGCTCCAACCCACCTGGAAGCGCTTGGTCCAGGCGCCATTGGCCAGGAACTGCAGAGACCCGGCGGCCTGGGACAGCGCGATGCCGAAGGCGTTCTCGATGCCCTTGGCGTCCAGCCCGAACACGCGCGCGGCGGCGGCGGCGGCCCCGAAGGCGCCGCAGGTGGCGGTGGGGTGGTAGCCGCGGTCGTAGTGGTCGCCGCCCGGCAGAGCGACGGCCAGGCGGCAGGTCACCTCGTAGCCGGCGACGATGCCGGCCATCACCGTCGCGCCATCGGCGCCGACCATCTCGGCGGCAGCGATGGCGGCCGGGATGACCGGGGCGCCGGGGTGCAGCGTGCCGGCGGCGTGGGTATCGTCGAAGTCCAGGCTGTGGGCGAAGGCGCCGTTCAGCAGCGCAGCACCGGCCGGGGTGTAGCGGGCGCAGTCGCCGAACACCGCGGCATTGCCGGCCGCCAGGCCGAGCGCGCGGGCGGCGTTGAGCAGTACCGGCGTGCTCTCGGTGTCGTGCCGGCCGCGCACCATGTTGCCAACCAGGTCCAGCGCCAGGAAGCGGGCGCGGGTCTGCACCTCGGCCGGCAGGTCGCTGAACTTCAGCTTGGCGCAATAGGCGGCGAGTATCTCGGTGATGGCGGCCATGACGTTCCCCACGAAGCAGTCCTTGGCGCCATTCTATAGACCCGGATGGCGGCGGCGTCTCCCACCCGCAGCGACCGGTGCGGATGTCGTTGCCCCGGACGGCGCGGCGTGGCACCTCTCGGCGATGCAGAACAGACGCGCCCTGCTCGCCGCCGCCCCGCTGCTGCTGGCCACCCGGGCCGGGCTGGCGGAGACGCCAGTGCCGACGCCGCCGCGGCCGCCGCAACACCCGCAGGCGCACCGCCCCGCCGCGCCGAAGCGCGAGAAGACGCCGTTCGAGCGATTCCTCGACGGCGTGGCCGAGGATGCGCGCAAGGCCGGCGTCGCCCCGCACACGCTCGCCGCCGCTTTCCAGGGTCTGGCGCCGAATGCCCGCGTGCTGGAACTGGATGGCCGCCAGCCCGAGTTCACGCTGACCTGGGAGCAGTACCGCGACCGCGTGGTGCCGCCGGCGCGGGTGGACCAGGGCCGGCGGCTGTTCCAGCAGAACCGGGTGCTGCTGGACGCCATCAGCACCCGCTTCGGCGTGGCGCCGCAGCTGCCGGTCGCTATCTGGGGGATGGAGACGAATTTCGGCGGCAACACCGGCGGATTCAGCGTGATCGAGGCGCTGGCGACCCTGGCCTACGACGGCCGCCGCAAGGCGTTCTTCCGCACCGAGCTGCTGGCCGCGCTGAAGATCCTGCACGCCGGGCACGTGCCGCTGGCGCACATGAAGGGCAGCTGGGCCGGCGCCATGGGCCAGCCGCAGTTCATGCCCACCAGCTTCGAGCGCTATGCGGTGGATTTCGACGGCGACGGGCATCGGAACATCTGGGACAGCCGGGCGGACGCGCTGGCCAGCATCGCCAACTACCTGGCCCGCAGCGGCTGGCGCGCCGGCGAGCCCTGGATCAGGGAGGTGGTGCTGCCGGCGGGCTTCGATCTGGAGCAGACCGGGCGGGAGAAGCGACGCCAGGTGCAGGAATGGCTGGATGCCGGCGTGCGCAGCCTGGACGGCGGCGCGTTGCCGGCGCTGGAGGCCGCCGTGCTGCTGCCGGATGCGCCCAATGGGCCGAGCAACCAGGCGTTCATGGTGTTCAACAACTTCAACGCCATCCGGCGCTACAACCCCTCCAACTTCTATGCGCTGGCGGTTGGCCTGCTGGCGGATGCGGTCGGATGAGGCGGCTGGCCGCCCTGCTGCTGCTGGCGCTGCTGCCGGCCTGCCAGGACAAGCCGGCGCCACCCGCGCCGGCGGCGCGCTACATGCTGGGCCAGCCCTATCAGCTCGGCGGCATGTGGAGCTACCCGAAGGAGGATTTCGCCGGCACCGAGGCCGGTCTGGCGGTGGCCCTGCCGGACCGGGCGCCGGGGCGGCGAACCGCCAACGGCGAGATCTTCGACCCCGGCCAGCTGATGGCGGCACATCGGACGCTGCAACTGCCGGCCATCGTCAGCGTGACCAACCTGGAAAACGGCCGCGAGCTGAAGGTGCGGGTCAACGACCGCGGACCGCAGAGCCCGGCCCGGCTGATCGGGCTTTCGGCGCGGGCGGCCTTGCTGCTGGGGGTGCCGGCGGGCGGCGCCGTGCAGGTGCGGCTGACCGTGGAGACCACGCCGAGCCGGGCGCTGGCCGGCCAGCTGCCCAGCACCGAGCGCACCGAGATTGCGGTGCAGTCGGCGCCGGCCGGACGGGTGGAGCGGGAGTCGCTGGCGCCGCTGGACGGCGCGCGGCAGAGCACCCGGGTGCGGGAGGCCGCGGTGCGGGGCCCGGCGGTGACGACGGTGGCCGACGTGACCCCGGCCCTGCCGCCCAACCCGCTGCCGGAGCAGCTGAGCCAGCGCCCGGCCGAGCCGGGCCGGCTGGTGCTGGAGGCCGGCAGCTTCTTCCGGCGCGACCTGGCGCAACGCCAGGCGGCCCGCATCGCCGGCCTGCGTGCCCGGGTGGAACAGCGCAGCAGCGGTCGCAGCGCGCTGTATCGCGTGGTCGCCGGCCCCTACCGCAGCGTGGCCGAGGTGGATGCCGCCTTCTCCGGCGCGCTCGCCGCCGGGCTGCCGGAAGCCCGCGTGGTGGTGGAATGAGGCGATGCCGGGCGCGCTGGCGCACGGAGTGGCTTGAGGCGGCACCGGCAGCGGTCGTATGCCGGGCTGGCGACTGACACTTCACCCCCTGGGGACCCCACCGGCATGGCCTGGATGGAAAAAGCTATCGACCTCGCGCCCCGGCTCGGCCGCCGGGCGGCCCTGCTGGCCGGCTTCGGGCTG
>CAIMOR010000360.1 GCA_903843125.1 uncultured Rhodospirillales bacterium | reverse complement strand
GACGCTGCCGCCGCTGGGCCAGGGGCTTGGGCCGCCGCTGCATGGCCGGGACCGCCGGTCGCCCCGCCTGGGCGACCTGGCCGGGCCGCCGCGTGCCGGCGAATGGGGGGCTTCGCTGCGGCTGGCGGATGGCCCGTGGCTGAACCTGCAGGTGCGGCTGCAGCCGCCGCGGCCCTGGCATTCCGAGACCTTCCTGATCGCCTTCGCGGTGATGACCTTCACCGCCGGGGCGCTGACGCTGTGGGCGGTGCGCCGGCTGATCTGGCCGGTGCGGGCGCTGGCGGATGCCGCCGACCGGCTGGGCCGCGACGTCAACGCCCCGCCGCTGCCGGAGAACGGGCCGACCGAGATCGCCCGCGCCGCCCGCGCCTTCAACACCATGGCCGAGCGCATCCGTCGCTTCGTCGGCGACCGCACCCAGCTGCTGGCCGCCATCGGGCACGACCTGCGCACGCCGATCACGCGGCTTCGGCTGCGCGCCGAGTTCATGGACGACGACGAGCAGCGCCGGAAGATGCTGGCGGACCTGGCCGAGATGGAGGCGATGATCACCGCCACCCTGGCCTTCGCCCGCGACGACAGCGCCGCTGAGCCGAGCGTGGCGCTGGACCTGGTGGCGCTGTGCCGCACCGTGCTGGACGACGCCGCCGACGCCCACCCCGAGCTGGCCGAGCACATCGACTACGCCGGGCCCGAGCGCCTGGTGGTGCAGGCCCGGCCGGTGGCGCTGAAGCGCGCCATCGCCAACCTGGTGGGCAACGCGCTGGCCTATGGCCAGTCGGCGCGGCTGCGGCTGGTGCCGGCCTCGGCCGGCCAGCCGGTGCGGCTGGAGGTGGCCGATGACGGCCCGGGCATTCCACCGACCGAGCTGGAGAACGTGTTCCTGCCGTTCCGCCGGCTGGAGGAGAGCCGCAACCGCGAGACCGGCGGCGCCGGGCTGGGGCTGCCGATTGCCCGCAACATCCTGCGGGCCCATGGCGGCGACGTGGTGCTGCGCAATCGCCCCGGCGGTGGCGCCCTGGCGTTGGCCACGCTGCCGATGTAGGCCGCGGCGCGGCGGGTGCCCTGGCGGCCGGCAGGTCGGGGGTCAGCGGGCTCGGGCGCTGTGGCCGAAGCGGCCGAGATGAACCAAAAGGTTGATGAACTTTAGCCTGACTGCAACCAAAAGCGACGTAACTCGGCTGGTCCTGCCCAGGCTTCGGAGTCATGAATCCGCGGTGACCCGCATTCCGCCCCCGCTGCGCCGCCTTGCCGTGCTGCTGCTGCTGCTGCCGGCGCTGCCGGCGATGGCGCAGACCCGTCCGATAGCGCTGGCCTGCCGGCAGCAATGCAACGCGCCGGCGCGCGAGCTGGCGGCCAATCCGCCGGCGGTGCAGGCCTGCCTGATCCGCTGCCAGGCCGGCAGCGACTTCACCCGCGGGGTCAATGCGGCGCCGCGCCGGGCGCTGGGCACTCCGGTGGCGTCGGCGCCGAGCCATGGCACCTGGGCGGTGGTCTACGCCGCCACCCCGCCGAACGGCGCCACCGGCACCAGCCACGGCCTGCACGACCGCAACCAGGCGCACATGGAAGCCGAGCGCGCCTGTGCCGCCCGCGCCGGGGCGCATTGCCGCCCGCTGGCCGAAGCCGGGCCGGGCGAATGCGTCGCGGTGGCGCAGGCTGGGCGCGTCACCGGGCTGGTGCGGACCTCCGACCCGCGCACCTTCCAGGTGACGCTGGTGGAATACGGCAAGGGCAGCGATGCCGCCCAGGCCGAGCGCGCGGCGATTGCCGCCTGCTCCGGCCGCGGGGAGTGCGAACTGGTGGTGACGGTCTGCGCCAGCCGGTAGCGCCGCCGGGCGATGCGCCACGCGCCCTTTGCCCGGCGAGCCCCTGACCGGGGTTCCGTTCCGGCGATTCCCTCGGGACGGCTGTTGCCCTAGGCTGCTCCAGAACAGGAGGATCGCCATGCCCATCGCCCGCCGTGCCCTGTTGGCCGCCCCTGCCGCGCTGCTGCCGCCCGGCGCCGACGCCCAGCCCGCCTTCCCCGACCACCCGATCTCCATGATCGTGCCCTTCGCCCCCGGCGGCGCGCCGGATATCGCCGCGCGCATCGTGGTGCCGAGGATGACCGCGCTGCTCGGGCAATCCGTGGTGGTGGAGAACCGGGCCGGCGCCGGCAGCGTCATCGGCACCCGCTTCGTGGTGCAGGCCAAGCCGGATGGCTATACCGCGCTGATGGGCAGCATCAGCTTCATGCTGGCGCCGCTGACCATGGACCCGCATCCGTTCGACCCGGCGGCCACGCTGCGCGTCGTCTCGCTGCTGGCCACGGTGCCCTATGTGCTGGTGGTCCGCGCCGATGCGCCACCGAAGACACTCGCGGAATTCCATCGCTGGGTGGCCGCCGCGCCGCCGGGCAGCCTGAATTACGGCTCGGCCGGCAGCGGCACCCCGCTGCACATGGGCGGCGCGATGTACGACCTGTTCATGGGCACGCACATGACCCACGTGGCCTATCGCGGCACCGGCCCGGCGCTGCAGGACCTGCTGGGCGGCCAGGTGCAGATGGTGTTCGCCGACCTGCCCGGCGCGGCGGCGCATATCCGCGCCGGCACGCTGCGGATGCTGGCGGTGCTGGTGCCCGAGCGCCTGGCGGCCTTCCCGGATGTACCGAGCATGCGCGAAAGCGACCCGCGGCTGGCGGATTACGACATCTACACCTGGGCCATGCTGACCGTGCCGAAGGCGACGCCGGACGGCCCGGTGCAGCGGCTGCACCAGGCCGTGCTGGGCGCGGTGCAGGACCCCGGCGTGGTCACCCGGCTGCACGAGCTGGGCTTCGACATCACCGCGACCACGCCGGAGGCCGGCGACGCGATCCTGGCGCGCGAGCAGGCCAAGTGGGACCGGTTGATCAAGGCGGCGGGCATCAAGATAGATTTGTAACTGGCGCCGTGGCCGCGGCTGGTGCGTTGCTCCGGCAATCCCGAACGAGGAGTGACCGATGCGCCTGCCACTGCTGCCGCCTGCCCAGCTCTCGGCCGAACAGAAGCCGCTGTACGACGACATGAAGCACGGCATCGAGAAGAGCTTCGGCGGCTTCTCGACCGTGGCCGCCGACGGCGCGCTGATGGGGCCGTGGAACCCCTGGTTGCGATACCCCGCCTTCGGCAAGCCGATCTGGGAACTGACCAAGGCGCTCTCCATGGGTGCCACGCTGCCGAAGACGGTGCGGGAGGTGGCGATCCTGGTCACCGGCGCGCATTTCCGCTCGGCCTACGAACTCTACGCGCATGTCATCGTGGCCGAGCAGCGTGGGCTGCAGGACGCCACGCTGTCGACCATCGTGGCCGGCCAGCGCCCCGCCGACCTGACCCAGCCGGAGGCGGTGGCCTACGACGTCGCCGCCGCGCTGGTGCACGGCGGCGCGCTGCCGGAACTGACCTGGCGCCAGGCGGTGCAGACCTTCGGTGCCGCCGGCGCGGCGGAGCTGGTCAACCTGGTCGGGCTGTACTGCCTGGTCTCGATCACGCTGAACGGGTTCGACGTGCCGGTGCCCGAGGGCGGCTGAGCCCGCTGCCGGGGCGCCCGGCCAGCACCATCGCCGCGG
>CAIMOR010000359.1 GCA_903843125.1 uncultured Rhodospirillales bacterium | reverse complement strand
CTGTTCACCGCCAACATGGACCGCTTCGTCCACGCGCCCTATGGCCTGGCCGGCGGCGGCGCGGCCTCGCTCGGCAAGCTCATCCATGTACAGCAGGGCATCGAGCACGACCTGCCGCCGAAATCGGACAACATCGTGCTCAAGCAGGGCGACCGCGTGCGGCTGGAAACCAGCGGCGGCGGCGGCTTCGGCCCGCCCACGCAGCGCGACCCGGCGCTGGTCGCGCGCGATATCGCGCTGGGCTACGTCAGCCCTCCAGCCGGCGCATGAACCGCCGCGAGGCGCGGAAGTAGGGCCGCACCCTGGCCGTCCATTCCGTGCTGCGCGCGCGGTCCCATTCCGGGGTCTGGTTCACCTCCGGCCGCTCGAACCGGTAGGCCGCCAGCAGGTTCGGGCTGCCGCCGTCCAGCCGCTGGAACCGGGTGCCGCCGATGCAGCCGGGGCAACCCGTCAGCATCGGCAGGTGCTCGCCCTCGTACCAGGCGAAGACCGCTTCCAGGTGCTCCGGCGCGATGTCCAGCTCCACGGTGTACAGGTACGGGAACGGCCCGCCGACATTGCCCAGCGAGGCCAGCCGCCGGTAGGGAATGCCCGCCGGGGCGTCCGTCGGCGCCGGGTCCAGCCAGGTCCACACGTCCGCCGCGTCCTCGGTGTTCACGTAATGCGGCCCGTCCGCGCGCCCCGGCACAATCACCATGTCCGCCATCTGGGCTTCCTCCATGCTTGCCGCCATCATCGCGCGAAGCCGCGACCGATGCTAGGGTTGCGCCAACGCCGAGACAGGCAAGAGGAGAGACGCCATGGCCCGCCTTCCCTACAGCAACCCCAACGACCCCGAGCGCGCCGAAGCCGCCCGCGTGGTGACCGAGAGCCGCAAGAAGATCGGCCACCTGCACCGCATGCTGATGCACAGCCCGCCGCTCTCCATCGGCTGGATCCAGTTCTGGGATGCGGTGCGTTGGAAGACCCATCTCTCCGGCGCGCTGCGTGAACTCGTCATCTGCCAGGTCGCGGCCATCAACGGCGCGCAGTACGAATGGGCGGCGCATGCGCCGATCGGGCTGAAGGAAGGCCTCCGGCAGGAGCAGCTGGACGCGCTGCCGAACTGGGCCGAAAAGCCGGCGCTGTGGACCGCTGCCGAGGCCGCGGCGCTCGGCCTCTGCGACGAGATGACGAAGAAGGTCCACGTGGCCGATGGCACCTTCGCCAAGGCCAAGGCCGCGCTGCCGGAACGCCACGTGGTGGAGCTGGTGGTCACCATCGCCAGCTACAACTGCGTCTCCCGCGTGCTGGAAGCGCTGGAGATCAACGGGGCCGACCCGCTCTGACGGTTGAGGGAACCACGCACATGGCACGCATCGCAGTCATCGGCGCCGGCACCATGGGCCATGCCCTGGCGCTGGTCTTCGCCCTCGGCGGCCACCAGGTCCGCCTGACGGACAGCAGCGAGCGCACCCTCGGCCGCGCCCAGGGCTTGATGGAAAAGGCGCTGGCCACGCTGGTCGCGAACGGGGAGGCGCCGGCGGAATGGACCAGCGCCCACCTGGCGCAGATGGTCACCCGCCACCACGACCTGACCGAAACGGTGGACGGCGCCGAGGTCATTGTCGAGGCGATCATCGAGGTGCCCGACGCCAAGCGCACCCTCTATGCGCAGCTCGCCGAATGCGCGCCGAAGGACGCGGTCATCGCCAGCAACACCAGCCAGCTGGACGTCTTCCCGTTGATCCCGGAGAGCCTGCAATCCCGCAGCATGATCGCCCACTGGTACACGCCGCCCTACCTGGTGGACCTGGTGGACGTCATCCCCGGGCCTGCCTGCGAGCCGGCGCTGGTGGACAAGGTCCACACCATGCTGGCCGAGATGGGCAAGCAGCCGCTGCGGCTGCGCAAGTTCGTGCCCGGCTACGTCGCCAACCGCATCCAGGGCGCCATCGGGGCGGAGGTGCAGTACCTGCTGGAGGAAGGCGTCGCCACCGCCGAGGAAATCGACGCCGCGATCATCCATGGCCTGGCGCTGCGGCTGCCGATCCTGGCGGTTTTCGCCAAGGCGGACTTCACCGGCTTGACGCTGAGCCAGTCCATCCTGGCCAACGGCAGCTACACCCCGCCGCCGCCGCGCCGGCAATCCGCGGTGCTGGACAAGCTGGTGGCCGAAGGCCGCACCGGCGTGCTCTCCGGCGCCGGCTACTACGACTGGGACAAGAGCGCCGAGCAGTTGTTCGAGACCCGCGACCGCAAGCTCATCGAACTCAAGCAGGCCCTGCGGAAGATCGGCACCATGGCAGGGCTGGAGCGCGACCAATGATCACCTACGACCTCAAGGGCAAGACGGCGCTGGTTACCGGCGGCGCCTCCGGCATCGGCCTGGCCTGCGTGACGCTGCTGGCCAAGTCCGGGGCCAGGGTGGCCATCAACCACCTGGCGGACGACCCGCGCGGGCTGGAACAGGTGGAGCGGCTGACCGCGCTCGGCCTGGACGTCATCAGCGCCCCCGGCAACGTCGGCCGCGCCGGCGAATGCGAAGCGATGGTCACCAAGGCCATCGCCGATCTCGGCCGGCTGGACTACCTGGTCAACAACGCCGGCACGCCCGGCACCACCACCACCGTGGCACCGCGGGAGATGGACCGCATCACCGAGGAACTGTTCGACGCGGTGGTGGAGGTGAACCTGAAGGGCGTGTTCCGCTGCACCAAGGCGGCCATGGCGGCGCTGAAGGCCAGCCACGGCGCCGTGGTCTCCACCGCCAGCATCAGCGGCTTCGACGCCGCCGGCTCCTCCATGGCCTATGGCGCCACCAAGGCCGGCGTCATCAGCCTGACCAAGAACTTCGCCCGCGCGTTGGGGCCGGAGGCGCGGGCCAACGCCATCGCCCCCGGCGCGGTGGACAGCACCTGGCAGATCCAGTGGACGAACGAGCAGCGCGCCGGCAGCATCGACAAGGCGCTGCTGAAGCGCCGCTGCACGCCGGAGGACCTGGCCGAGGTGGTGGTCTTCCTGCTGGCCGGTGCCGCCATGGTTACCGGCCAGACGGTGGTGGTGGATGGCGGGCTGACGCTTGCCTGATACCGGGCGTCGGCGCGCAGGGTTGGTGTGGCGGCTGCGCGCGCAGGAAGACCCATACGGGTCATCACCTCCGACGGCCCGTATGAGCCGCTATTCCGGCTTCAGCCCGGCCACGCGGATCACCTCGGCATAGACGCCGACATCGCGCCTGATCCGCGTGGTCATCCCCGCCGGCCCCTGGCCGAGCACGCCGTAGCCCAGCGCCTCCAGCCTTATCTTCATCGCCGGCTCCAGCAGCGCGCCCAGCCAAGCCTCGCTGTGCCGGGCCGCCACCTCGGGCCGCCCGCCCGCCGGCATCACCAGCCCGTACCAGCTGTCGGATATCGCGGTCGGGAAGCCCAGCTCGCCCAGTGTCGGCACCTCCGGCAGGAAGGCGCTGCGGGTCGGCGCCGCCAGGGCCAGTGCGCGCAGCCGGCCGTCGCGCAGCATCGGCAGCACGTCCGGCAGGTTGCCGTAGATCCAGTCCACCCGGCCGGCGATCAGGTCGGTCAGCTCCTGCGGCGTGCCCCGATAGGGCACATGCGTCGCATTCAGCCCGGCCAGCAGCTTCAGTTGCTCGGCGCCCAGGTGCAGGCTGGTGCCCTGGCCGTTGCTGCCGAAGTTCAGCCCACGCCCCGGCGCACGGCCCTTGGCCAGGAACTCGGCGAAGGTGGCGGCCACGGCGGGATGCACCGTCAGCACGTGCGGCACCTCGGTCAGCAGCGCCAGCGGGGTGAAGTTGCGCAGCGGGTCGTAGGGCGAGGGCTGGTGCAGGCTGGGGTTCACCGTGAAGCTGTTGGCCACCATCAGCAGGTTTTGCCCGTCCGGCGGCGTGCGCAGCATGGCTTCGGTAGCGACCAGCGTGCCGCCGCCCGGCCGGTTCTCCACCACCACGTTCTGCCCCAGGCTGGCGCTCGCGGCCGGTGCCAGCAGGCGGCCCAGCACGTCGTTGCCGGCACCGGGCGGGAAGGGCACCACCAGCCGCACAGGGCCGCCGGGAGACCAGCCTTGCGCCAGCGCCGGGCTCGCCAGCAGTCCCGCCGCCATCATCAGGTTCCGTCGCCGCATCGCCAAGCCTCCTGCATCCGCGCCGGGGCTAGCGAAGCCCATGCCAGCCAAGCAAACTACCGCACCGCAACACCGGAACCCCACCATGCCGCCGATCGACGCCGACCGCTTCCTGAAGGACCTGAACGACCTTCGGCAGATCGGCACGTACCGCACCGGCGTCCATCGCCCGACCTATTCGCCGGACGACATGGCAAGCCGCCGCTGGCTGATGGAGCGCCTGGCCGAATGCGGCCTGGAGCCGAGCATCGACGGCATCGGCAATGTCTACGGCCGCCACCCCGGCCCCGGCCCGCACCTGCTCGTCGGCAGCCATATCGAGACGCAGAACCAGGCGGGCTGGCTGGATGGCGCGCTGGGCGTGGTGGCCGGCGTGGCGCTGGCCCGCGCCGGCCTGCCGGTGGATGTCTGCGCCTTCGCCGACGAGGAGGGCCACTTCGAAGGCGGCTTCCTCGGCAGCCGCAGCATCATCGGCGAACTCTCCGAGGATGAGATCGACCGCAGCCGCAGCCGCAACGACGGCACCCCGCTGCGCGACGCGCTCGCCGCCGCCGGCCTGGCCGGCAAGCCCCGGATGCAGTTGGAGCCCGGCCGCCACAAGGGCTTCTTCGAGATGCATATCGAGCAGGGCACCCAGTTGGAGAATGCCGGCCTGCGCGTCGGCGTCGTCACCGGCATCGTCGCCATCTGGCAGTGGCACATCCGCTTCCAGGGCCAGCAGGACCACGCCGGCGGCACCACCATGGCCGAGCGGAAAGACGCCGGCCTCGCCGCGGTCCGCCTGCTGGCTGCCATCGACGCGGAATTCCCGCGCATCTGCGGCCCGCGCAGCGTCTGGACCACCGGCCGCATCACGCTGGACCCCGGCGCCCCCAGCATCATCCCCGGCGTGGCCGAGGTCCTCTTCCAGTTCCGCGACGTGGAAGTGCCGGTGCTGCAGCGCATGGAGGAAGCGCTGCGCCGCCTGGTGGCCGAGAGCAACCGCCGCGAGAAATGCCCGGCCACCCTGACGCAGATGAGCCGCGCCACCCCCGCGCTGTGCGACCCCGCGATGATGGCGGCGCTCGACGCCGCCGCCGGGCAGCACGCCCCCGGCGCGTGGCAGCGCAGGCCCAGCGGCGCCGGGCATGATGCGCAGTACATCGCCAAGCGCATGCCGGTGGCCATGCTGTTCACGCCCAGCATCGGCGGCATCAGCCACCACTGGGCCGAGGATACCAGGCCGGAGGACCTGGCGCTGGGCATCCGGGTGCTCGGCGAAGCGGCGGCGCGCTTCCTGGCGGGGTAGGGCCTGGTCGGCCGCGAGCCGCCGCCCGAGCCCGGAATCCTGCTGGATTTCCCGCCCGCGTGGTACAACATGCGGAACGACGCCACACGGGAACCATCCATGATCGGCAATACCGAAGTCGTTCTCATCGTGCTGGTGCTGCTGGCGGTGTTGACCGCCGCCAAGGGCATCCGCACGGTCCCCCAGGGCCAAGTCTGGACCGTGGAGCGCTTCGGCGCCTTCACCAAGCTGATGCAGCCCGGGCTGAACTTCCTGGTGCCGTTCATGGACCAGGTCGGCCGCAAGCTGAACGTGCAGGAAGTGGTGCTCGACATCCCCGAGCAATCCGTCATCACCAAGGACAATGCCTCGGTCGCGGTTGACGGCATCGTCTACTACCGCGTCATGGACCCGGCCAAGGCGGCCTACGCGGTGCAGAACCTGCAGCAGGCGCTGACCAGCCTGGCCATGACCAACATCCGCGCCGTGATCGGCGAGATGGACCTGGACAGCACCCTCTCCGGCCGCGAGCAGATCAACTCCTCCCTGCTCCGCATCCTCGATGGCGCGACCGAGCCCTGGGGCGTCAAGGTCAGCCGTGTCGAGCTGCGCAAGGTCGAGCCACCGGAGAACCTGGTGCGCGCCATGAACCTGCAGATGACCGCCGAGCGCGAACGCCGCGCCAGCGTGATGCGTGCCGAGGGCGAGAAGCAGGCCCTGGTGCTGCAGGCCGAGGGCCGCCAGCAATCCGCGATGCGCGACGCCGAGGCGCGCGAGCGCCTGGCCCAGGCCGAGGCCACCGCCACCCGCCTGGTGGCCGATGCCGCCGCCGGCGCCGGCGAGGCGGCGCTGCGCTATTTCATCAGCGACAAGTACGTCCGCGCCTTCGAGGCGCTGGCGGCCAACCCCAACTCCAAGCTCGTGGTGGTGCCGATGGAGGCGACCGCCCTGTTCGGCGGCATCTCCGCCGCGCTGCAGATGCTGCAGCCGCCCGGCCCCAGCGGCACGCCGCCGCCCGCGCCGCGCCAGCCGATGCCGCCGCCGCAGCCCGGTCCCACCAGCCCCGCCGCCGGCGTGCTGCCGGCTTCCAACGGAGGAGGCAATCCGTGGACCCAGGGCTGATCTGGGTCCTCGCCGGCCTGCTGCTGCTGGGCGCCGAGCTGGCGCTGCCCGGCATCTTCCTGCTCTGGGTCGGGCTGGCCGCCATCGGCACCGGGCTGGTCGTGCTGCTGGCGGCGCCGCCGTTCTGGCAGGTGGCGCTGGCCTTCCTCGGCTTCCTCGCCGCCGGCATCGCCGTTGCGGTCCGGCTGAAGCGCGCGCCCCATGCCAGCCCCAGCCTCAACACGCCGGATGCCGGCCTGGTCGGCCGCCATGGCGTGCTGGTGGCGGCGGAAGGCCCGCAGCCCCGCGTCCGCATCGGCGACAGCGACTGGCCGGCCCGGCTGACCCGCCACGCCGCCGCGACACCTGGGGAGGAAGTCCGCGTCGAGGCGGTGGACGGCACCACCCTGGTGGTCCGGCCGCTCACCCCTTGAACCCCTGCGGCAGGCGCGCAACATGCCCGGCATGGAACACGCTCCATCCGGCCACCCCCGCAACCCGCCCGTGCTGGACATGACGCTCGACGGCCAGTTCCGCACGGCGCCCGAGGCCCCGGCCTCCCGCCGGAGCTGGCTGGACCGGGCGCTCGGCAAGGTCAGCGGCCTGGCGCTGCTGGTGGCGCTCGGCGCCGGCGGCCTGCTGCTGGCGGCGCTTGCCGTGCTCGCGGTCAGCGTGCTGCTGCCGGTGGTGCTGATGGCCGCGGCCATCGGCGCCGGGACGCTGTACTGGAAGCTGCGCCGCGCCGGGCTGGCCGGCCAGCGCCTGCGCTTCGTGGTTGTCCGCCGCTGAGCGGCCCGCATTTCGAGGTCGACCCCAAGCGGCTCTACGACGTGGGCGCCGACGGCGTGCCGCGGACGGATGGCGGGACCCCGCCGGCCTTCCTGTCCAGCCGGCATCGGCTGCTGCTCGGGCTTTCCGCGATTGCCGCCCTGCTGCTCGGGGTCAGCGCGACATCCAGCGTCATCTGCCTGGCCCTGGGCTGGCGCGTGCCGGCGGCGGGCTTCGGCCTGCTGACGCTGCTGGCCAGCCCCCTGCTGCTGCTCGGCCCGGTGCAGGATTGGTGGCGCCACCGCCGCGGCCGTCGCCGGCGGCACTTCTCCCGGCCGGAGGGCTTCGGCGGCTAGAGCAATGGCTGTTCTGATGGAATCATCAGAACGGATTTCCTGCTCCAGATTGAATCAGTTATGGAGCGCGAACTGCGCCCGACAGGGCGGATGGTGCTTTAGCCCAGCACCGCGCCTTCATGCCGCAGCAGCCATTGCTTGCGGGGCAGTCCGCCGCCATAGCCGGTCAGGGCGCCCCTGGCGCCGACCACCCGGTGGCAGGGCACCACGATGCTGACCGGGTTCGCGCCATTCGCCGCCCCCACCGCGCGCATCGCCGCCGGGCGCCCGAGCTGCTTCGCCAAGGCGCCGTAGGTGGTGGTCTGCCCGGCGGGAATGCCGACCAGCGCCGCCCAGACCGCGCGTTGGAAGCTGGTACCCGCGGTGGCCCAGCGCACCTCCCGCAGCGCGGCGAACTCGCCGGCGAAGTAGCGCGCCAGCGCCTCTCGCACCGCGGCCGGCGCCGCCCCGGGCACCGGCTGCAGCATGCCGTAGTGCAGCCGCAGCAACTGCCCCAGCCGGTCGGCGTGGTCGTGGAACTCGGCCGCGCGCAGCAGCCCCGCCTCATCCGTCACCAGCAGCAGCTCGCCCAGCGGCGAGGCCAGCCGGTCCAGCAGCAGCCGCTCAGGCGAGGGCATCGGCCGGGGTGACCTGGGTGCGCAGCCCGAACGCCTCGGCCAGCAGCTCGTAGCTGCGCAGTCGCGCCGCCGGCTCGCAGGTTGCCGTCAGCACCGCGATCTCGGCCGCGCCATGCCGCGCCGCCAGCGCCTCCAGCTTCGCCTTCACCTGACCGGGGTCGCCGACCAGCGCCTTGGCCCGCATCCGTTCCACATGCGCCCGCTCATGCTCGGAATACGGATAGGCCTCGGCTTCCTCGATGCTCGGCAGCGCCACGTACTGCCCCTTGTCCCGCAGCAGCCGTGCCAGCGCGCGGGACTGGAACTGCCGCCAGGCCTCCGCCTCGGTGTCCGCGGTCAGCGCGAAGACCGCCAGCGCGGCATGCGGCTCCGCCAGCCGGCCCGGCGCCTCGGGGTGGGGCCGGAAGCCCTCGCGGTAGACCTCCATCGCCTGCTCGCTGCCCTGGTCCGAGATGAAGTGCGCGAAGCAGTAGGGCAGGCCGAAATACCCAGCCACCTGCGCGCCGTAGTCCGAACTGCCGAGCAGCCAGACCTGCGGCCTGGTGGCCACCTGCGGGCTGGCCCGCACCGCGCGGAACGGGTGGGTCTCCGGCAGCCCGTCGCCCAGCCAGCCCAGCAGGTCGCGCACCATGGCGGGGAACTGCTCGGCTGCCTCGTTGGCGCGCGGGTTCAGCGCGAAGGCGGTGCGGCCGTCGCTGCCTGGCGCCCGGCCCAGCCCGAGGTCGATGCGGCCCGGCGCGATCGCCTCGGCCACGCGGAATTGCTCTGCCACCTTCAGCGCCGAGTAGTGCGGCAGCATCACCCCGGCGGTGCCGATGCGGATGCGCCGAGTGGTCGCGGCGATGGCGGCCACCAGCATCTCCGGCGCGCTGCCGGCATGGCTTTCGCTGTTGTGATGCTCGGCCAGCCAGTAGCGATGGAAGCCCCATTCATCCGCCAGCCGGGCCGCGGCCAGCGTGTTGCGGATCGCCTCGCCCGGCCCGCGCCCGGCGGCGATGCTGGATTGGTCCAGAATGGACAGGCTGAGCGGCATGGTCGACCTCCGGGCTTCCGCAGCCTAAGGTGTTTCGCCGGGCGGCGGCAGGGGCTGGCTGCGCCGGCGGTCGTGCCGGGGCATGTCCATAATTTGACCATGTTTCGTAGAGAAAAGTGTAATCATTGCAGCCACAGGTTGTTGCGGCGCCGGCATCGAGTCGGCGTTCAGGGATTTCACGATGCTCGAATTCCAGATGCACTGGACCGAGATCCTGCTGGTGGCGCTGGCGCGCAACCTGCTGGGGCTGGCCTGGTACTCGCCGGTGATGTTCGGCCCCAGCTGGGCGCGCCACCTCGGTTGCACGCAGCAGGCCATGCGCCAGCGGCTGCTGCGCGTCCTGCCGCTGGAATTCGCCTGCAGCTGCATCATCGCCTTCGTGCTGGCCCAGGTGCTGAACTTCGCCGGCGCCATCGACTGGGTGATGGGCGTGGTGGTCGGCTTTCTGATGTGGGCCGGCTTCATCGCCGCCGCCACGCCGAACCAGGTGCTGTATGCCCGCCGCCCCGCCGCCGTATACCTGATCGACAGCGGCTTCTGCCTGGCCAGCCTGGTGGGCATGGGCGTGCTGATGGCCACCTGGCAATGGGATGCCGTCATCCACACCGCCCTAGCCGCCGTGGCCAAATAGCGCGCCCAGCGCGAACAGCAGGCCGCCGACCAGCGCGCCCACCAGCGTGCCGTTCATCCGCACGTACTGCAGGTCGCGGCCAACCCGCAGCTCGATCTTCTCGGTCACCTCGCGCGGGTCCCAGCCGCCCACCACGCCGGCGATGAACGCCGCAAGCTGGCTGCGCGCCGCCGGCAGCACCGGGATCAGCATGGCCTCGGCCGCCCGGTTCAGCCGTTCGCGGGCGCCCTCGTCGCGGCCGAGCAATTCGCCGGCATTGGCGAAGGCGCCTTCCAGCAGGGCGACGGTACGGCCGCGCGGATTGCGGGCATCGGCCTCTAGCGCGGTCCGCAGCCGCGCCCAAACATCCGCCAGCCAGGCCGCCACGGTGGGGTGCGCCACCGCCTGCGCCAGCGCCCGGCCCACCGCGGCGGCGCGGTCCGGGTCGGTCTCCAGCCGCTCGATCTCGGCCCGCAGCCAGGCCTCGAAGGCGCTGCGCAGGTCGCTGTCGTTCAGCTCCATCTTGCCCAGCTCGCCATTCACCGCGGCCAGCAGCCGCTTGGCCACGGTGGCGCCGGCCAGCCAGCCGACGATGGCGCCGCCCTCGGCCCTGACGCGTGCGGCGATGGCGTCCCGCAGCTGCTCCTCCTTCGT
>CAIMOR010000358.1 GCA_903843125.1 uncultured Rhodospirillales bacterium | reverse complement strand
GCGGCGGCGGCGGCGGCGCCCAGCGAATGCCAGCTGCCATCCACGTGCAGGCCCGGGCCGACGCGCCAGACCTCACCGGCGCGGGCGCCGACCTCATAGCCCAGGGCATAGACCGTCACGGCCTCGCCCAAGGTCAGCTTGCCGGCCTCCAGCGCCGCCAGCACCAGGGCGGCTACGGGCAGGCCCGGGCGGCCATGGCTGCGGGCCAGGCCGTCATTGGCCTCGTCCCAGCACATCGCGGCGCCAAGGACCGAGGCAGCGCCGCCAAGCGAAAGGGGGGGCGTGCGGCCGGGCAGGCGGATGCTGCCGGGCATCCAGGTCGCGGTGGCGCCGGCGAGCTGCCGGGTCCGGCCATAGCGCATGCCCGAGAGGGCGCAGCCCAGGCTGTCCAGCAGCAGCAGCCGCGCCTTGCGGCCGATCAGCGCCGAATCGGGGCCGTCCCAGGCCCAATCAACCACATCCGAGAAGTCCAGCCGCGCGGCCATGCGTTGTCCTGTACTACGATTCGGCTGGGGCGCCGGAGTGGCGCGTCCCACCCTGCCATTTGCGCTGTTCCCGCCGCGGCCGCACCAGCAATTCGGCGCGGCCGGCGGGTGGTGACGCGGCCAGGGTAGACCTGGTGGATGAATCGCTGGCGAAGAGCCGCGCCGCGGCCGCCAGCGCGCCGGACCACGCTGCTCTGCCTGTCTCGGCCATGCGGCCGTGCCCCCGATGATGGAACGTGCTGATATTCCTGGCTTGGGCCGCCGGGTCAACCGCCCAGCAAGCGGCCGCGCGGCGGACCCAGCCGGGCAGGTCAAGCCTGCGCGGGGAGCCGGCCGCCGGCCGAGCGGTTCAGTACCCGCGGCCGTTGTAGCCGGGAAACGGCTCCGGCGCGGGGTTGCCGAAGCCGGGCGTCGGCTCCAGCGGCACCCAGGGCAGCACCCGGGCCGGCCCGGCGTAGGTGGCGCTGGCCAGGTGGCTGTCCTGGATCAGCGGATTGCCGCTCGGCTCGGTGCGGGCGATCGGCGCCGGGAGCGGATTGCTCTCGGCGCAGCCGGCCAACAGGGCCACCGCGACGGGGATCAGGGCATGGCGCATGGACGGGCTCCTTCCGCTGGGCGATAGGGTAGGCGCCAACCGCCGCCCGATCATGCAGGGATTGATGACGTAATGCCGCAGCCCGAGGGGCCGTTCCGCGACCTGGTGCTGGTGGGCGGCGGCCACGCGCACCTTGGCGTGCTGCGGCGCTGGGGTATGCGGCCCGAGCCCGGGGCGCGGCTGACGCTGGTGGCGCGGGAGACCCTGGCAACCTATTCCGGCATGGTCCCGGGCGTGCTGGCCGGGCAGCACCTGGCCACCGAGGCGCAGCTGGATCTGCGCGAACTGGCCCGGCAGGCCGGCGCCCGGCTCATCCACGCCGAGGCCGAGGGGTTGGACCTGCGCGCGCGCCGCGTGCTGCTGCGCGGCCGGCCGCCGCTTCGCTTCGACCTGCTGTCGGTGGATGTCGGCGCCAGCCCGCGCCTGGAGGTCCCGGGCGCGGCCGAGCACGCGCTGCCGGTCTGGCCGCTGGACGGCATGCTGGCGCGGGTGACGGCCGCCCTGGCACGCGGGCCGGCGACGGTGGCGGTTGTCGGCGGTGGCGCCGGCGGCGTGGAACTGGCGCTGGCGCTGCGTACCCGGCTGGGTCCGGCGCCAGGCATCACCCTGTGCCATGGCGAGGCGCTGCTGCCTGGCCTTGCCGGGCGCGGGCGGCGGCTGGCGGAGCTGCTGCTGGCCGAGCGCGGCATCACGCTGCGAGCCGGCACGGTGGCACGGGTGGAATCGGGGGCCGTGATGCTGGCCGATGGCCGGCGCGAGGTGGCGGCGCTGGTGCTGTGGGCCACCGGCGCAGCGCCGATCCCGTGGCTCCGCCCCAGCGGGCTGGCGCTGGATGCGCGTGGTTTCGTCGCCGTGCTGCCGACGCTGCAGAGCACCTCCCACCCCATGGTCTTCGCGGCCGGGGATTGCGCCACGGTGCTGGCGCATCCGCGGCCGAAGGCGGGGGTCTACGCCGTGCGGCAAGGGCCTCCGCTGGCGGCAAACCTGCGGCGGGCGCTGCGGGGCGAGGCGCTGCGGGGCTTCGTGCCGCAGCGTCGGGCGCTGTTCCTGCTGAACGGCGCGGATGGCACGGCGGTGGCCAGCTACGGCCCGCTGGCGGCGCGGGGCAGCTGGGCCTGGCGCTGGAAGAAGTGGATCGACCTGCGTTGGATGGCGCGCCTGAAGGCACCGCTGCCGGCCATGGCGGCGCCGGCCGCGATGCCGCCGATGCGCTGTGCCGGCTGCGGCGCCAAGGTTCCCGGGCCGGTGCTGGCGCGTGTGCTGGCGCGGCTTGCGCCCGGCAGCGCGCCGCAGGACGCGGCCGAACTGCCGCTGCCGCTCGGCGCACTGGCGGTGCAGACGGTGGACATGTTCCGCGTGCCGGTGGACGACCCCTGGCTGGCCGGGCGCATCGCCGCCGCCCATGCGCTGGGCGACCTGCACGCCAGCGGCGCCCGGCCGGTGGCGGCGCTGGCATTGGCCAGCCTGCCGCCCGCCGCGCCGGCCCTGCTGGAGGAGGAGCTGTTCCAGTTGCTCGCCGGCGCCACCAGCGTCCTCGGGCCGGCCGGCGCGCTGATCCTTGGTGGGCATAGCGCGGAGGGGCTGGAGACCGCGCTCGGCTTCGCGCTCACCGGCGTAGCTTCGGCCGGTGTCGGCAAGGGCGGGCTGCGCGTGGGCGACGCACTGGTGCTGACCAGGCCGCTCGGCACCGGCGTGGTGCTGGCCGGCGCCATGCAGGGCCTGGCCGATCCAGGTTGGGTGGAGGCGACGCTCGCCGCCATGCAGCATGATGCCGGCGCCGCCGGCGCGGTGCTGCGCGCGCATGGTGCGGTGGCCTGCACCGACGTGACCGGCTTCGGCCTGGCGGGGCATCTCGGCGAGATGCTGGCGGCTTCTGGCGTCGGCGCCCGGGTGCGGCTGCTGCCGGCCCTGCCTGGCGCCGAGGTGCTGCTGGCCAAGGGAGTCCGCAGCACCGCGCATCCGGGCAATCTGGCCTATGCCGCCGCCGCCTGGCTGGCCGCCGAGCCGCCGCCGCTGGCGCTGGACCCGCAGACCACCGGGCCGCTGCTGGCCGGGGTGCCGGCGGACCGCGCCGTCGCCTGCGTCGCGGCGCTGCATGCGGCCGGGGAAGCGGGGGCGGCGGTCATCGGCGTGGTCGTCGCAGGCCGGTCGGCCATCACCTTCAGCTGAACCAGGCCGCGGGCGGCTGCGTTGGCCGGGCAGCAAGGGAGCACCCAGTGCGGCGACGGCACCAGGCAGATGAACGGCCTCGCCGAGTTGATCGCGCTGCACAAGTACCAGCACCGGTTCACCGACCCGCGCTTCGTCGCGATGGGTACTGAACAACGGCGACCTGAACCAGCTGACGTGGGAGCAGCGGGACATGGAGGGC
>CAIMOR010000357.1 GCA_903843125.1 uncultured Rhodospirillales bacterium | reverse complement strand
TTGCTGCAGGTGCTGGCGGAACCGGCATTGGTGGCGCAGCTGCGGCGCATCGGCTTCAACGCGGCGCCGCTGCCGGCGGCCGCGTTCGGCGCCTTCCAGCGGGCCGAGGTGGCGCGCTGGCGCGACCTGGTGGAACTGACCGGCATTCGGATCGAGGGCTAGGGTCTGGCAGACGCTCACTGCACCGTCAGGCAGACGCCAGGCGGTTGCTTGAGCGGCCGGTTCACGCCGCCGGTGATTCGACCGGCGACGACCAGACGCTAGGCCAGCGCCCGCAGGCCGCGGCGCAGGGCCGCAGGGTCGGCCAACGGCGCCTCCACCTCGGCATGCGTGGCCTGCCAGGCCGGCAGCGCGCGGCCGAGCGCGGTGCGGCCGGCCTCGGTCAGCAGCAGCCGGCGGGCGCGGCCATCGGCGGGGTCGGCCAGCACCTGCACCAGGCCGTCACGCACCAGCGGCTTCAGCGCAGCGGTCAGCGTCGTGCGGTCCATCGCCAGCAGCGCCGCCACCGGCGCCATGCCCGGCGGCGCAGGCCGGTTCAGCGCATTCAGCAGCGAGAACTGGCCGTTGGTGAGCCCATGCGGGCGCAGCGCCGCGTCGAACCGTCGCGCCAGGGCGCGGGCGGCACGCTGGGCGTGCAGGCACAGGCAGTGGTCGCGCACGTGCAGCGTAGCGGCGAAGCTGAGGCTATCCAGGTTTGACATCGACGCCTTATGTTGATATCAACGCATAAATTGTCAAGCGGGAGCGACGTGGATGTCCGGCGAGCAACGCGATTTCTGCTGGTACGAGCTGATGACCACCGACATGGCCGGGGCCGCCGCCTTCTATGGCGAGGTGTTGGGCTGGCAGGCCAATGCCGCGCCGATGGCGCCGCCGGGCATGGAGTATCGCCTGCTCGGCCTGCCCGGGCAGATGCCGGCCGCGGGGCTGATGCCGTTGCCCGAAGCCGCCCGCGCCATGGGCGCGCCGCCGCATTTCATCGGCTATGTCGAGGTGCCCGACGTGGATGCGGCCCTGGCCAAGGCGGTTTCGCTCGGCGCCCGCGTGGCGGTGCCGGCGACCGACGTGCCGAACGTGGTGCGCTTCGCCTGCATCTGGGACCCGCAGGGCGCAGCGATCGGCCTGATCACCCCGCTGAATCCGCCACCCGACGTGAAGCCGGACCACGCCAGCCCAGGCCGGATCGGCTGGCATGAGCTGTACAGCACGGACTGGGAAGCCGGCTTCGGCTTCTACAGCGCCATGTTCGGCTGGCAGAAGGACCACGCGATGGACATGGGGCCGATGGGCACCTACCAGATCTTCAGCTGCCATGGCCGGCAGATCGGCGGCATGATGACCAAGCCGGACGCCGTGCCGGTGCCGTCCTGGGCCTACTACGTGAACGTGCCAGGCATCGAAACCACCTTGGCGGCGGTCAAGGCCAGCGGCGGGCAGGTCATTCACGGCCCCACCGAGGTCCCCGGCGAGATGTGGATCCTCCAGGGCCTCGACCCGCAGGGGGGCTTCTTCGCCGCGGTCGGCCCGAAAGGCTGAAGCCCGCTCGGCGCAGACGTACTCGCCTGTGAACACAAGGGCCTAAAGCAGCACCAGCCCCAGCAGGCCGCCCGCCAGCAGCGCCCAAAGCGGGTTCAGCGGCGCCAGCCACACATACAGCGTGGCCAACCCGGTGATGACGGGGGCCAGCGGGAAGCTGGCCGCCGCCTGCGCCATCACCAGCCCGCTGGCGCCCACCAAGCCCAGCGCCAGCGGCACCAGCCCGGCCTGCGCTGGCCTGAGCCAAGGCGCGTGCGCCAGGCGCTTCGTCAGCCCGGCGATCAGCCAGGCCAGCAGGGCCGTCGGTCCCAGCAGCCCCAGCGTGGCGCCGAGCAGCCCGGGCACGCCGCCGATCCAGTAGCCCATGATGCTGCCGGACAGGATGTTCGGCCCCGGTGCCGCCTGCGCCAGCGCCAGCAGCTGGGAGAAGGTCGCCTCGTCCATCAGGTGGCGGATATCCACCAGTTGGCGATGCATCTCCGGCGCCAGCACGTTGGCGCCGCCCACCGCCACCAGCGACAGCGACGCGAACAGCAGGAACATGTCGAGCCAGAGCGGCATCAGGCGTCTCCCGGTCGCTTCAACGCGTCGGTCGGCGGCGTGCGGCGGTCCGGCGGGGGCGCCGGCGCGGCCGTCCTGGCTCGGGCCCGGCGCAGCGCGGCGAAGACGCCGACCGGCGCGCCGACCGCGACGATGAGCAGCAGCGGCACCTTGAACACGGTGGAGGCCAGCAGCACCGCCAGCGCCAGGCCGATCGCCTCCGGCGGCGGCTTCAGCCGGGTGCCCATCCGCAGCGCGGTGCCCAGCACCAGGCCGGCCGCGGCGGCGGCCACGCCGTGCATGGCGGCGTTGACCTGCGCGTACTGGCCGACATAGCCGTACAGCGAGACCAGCCCGACCAGCAGGCACAACGGCAGCCCGAAGAAGCCGGCGACGCAGGTAGCCGCGCCAGCCAGCCCGTATTCCCGGCGGCCGAACATGACCGCGAAATTGCCGACATTCGGCCCCGGCAGCACATGCGCCAGCGCCAGCAGCTCGGCGTAGTCGCGCTCGGACAGCCAGTGGCGTTCCTCCACCATCACGCGGCGGGCCACGGCCTGGGCGCCGCCGAAGGCCATGCAGCCGACCTTCATGAAGCCGAAGAACAGGTTGGGCAGGGTGGGCTTCGCGGTCATGGCCGGGGCGCCGCGGCGCGGGCCAGGCGGTCGTTGATGGCGGCGCCCAACCCGGCCTCGGGCACCGGCATCGCGGCGATGCGGACCAGGCCGAGCCGGCCGCCCTCGGCATCCAGCCAGCGCAGGCCGGAGAACAGCCGGGCGGCAGCCTCGGCCGGGTCGCCGGCAGCGGAGAGGTTCCAGACCAGGCCGGCCCCCGGCAGGGCCGGGCCGAAGGCGAGCAGCGCCTCCTCCGGTGCCACGTCGCGCGCCGCCAGCCGTACCGGCAGTGCCGGGGCATAGTGGGACAGCATCATGCCCGGCGAACGCAGCGTGGCGCTGGCCGCGGCAAGCGCCGGCGGCAGCGCCTGGCCGACCGGGCCGATCACCGCCTCGATCGCCTCGCGCGTCACCCCGCCCGGGCGCAGCAGCGCGGCACCGCGGGGGTCGGTCAGGTCCAGCACGGTGCTTTCCACGCCCACCGCACAGGCGCCGCCTTCCAGCACCGCGGCGATGCGGCCGCCGAGGCCGGCCAGCACGTGCTGCGCCGTGGTCGGCGAGACCTGGCCGGACCGGTTGGCGGAGGGTGCCGCGACCGGCACGCCCACCGCTGCCAACAGCGCCAGCGCCAGCGGATGCGCCGGCACCCGCACCGCCAGCGTGTCCAGCCCGGCGCCGGCCAGCAGGTCCACGGCGCAGCTGGCCCGGCGCGGCAACACCAGGGTGAGCGGCCCCGGCCAGAACCGGGCGGCCAGCGCCGTGGCGCGGGCATCGGCGACCACGTCGGCGAAGGCCGCCGCAGCGCTGGCGTAGTGGGCGATCAGCGGGTTGAAGTGCGGCCGGCCCTTGGCGGTGAAGATGCCGGCCACGGCGGCTGCGTTGCGGGCATCGGCACCCAGCCCGTAGACGGTCTCGGTCGGAAAGGCGACCAGCTCACCAGCCAGCAGCAGCCGGGCCGCCGCGCCAATGTCGTGCAGCAATGCGGTCATGACCGTGCCGGCAGCGTCACCTTGCCCATCCCTGCCGATCCGGTGGCGTGCCCAGGCTGCGCCCGCGGCATCGTTCAACCACACGCCCGATATTCATGCCGTATCCAGCCCGGCGCCCCGGCACTAGCCATCCACGCGCCCGACCGCGATGAAGCCGACATTGCGCCAACCAGCCTTGCCATAGCGCAGCGGCTCGCCCGCCTCGGTCAGTATCGCGCCGCCGGCGGCCTCGATGATCGCCTGGCCGGCGGCGGTGTCCCATTCCATCGTCGTCGGACCGGGGCGGGGCGAGCAATCCGCGACGCCTTCCGCCACCCGGGCGAACTTGGCGGCCGAGCCCATCGGCTGGATGCTGGCCACCTGGCGTCCGGCCAGCAGCGGTGCCAGCGCCTCCGGTCGCGAATGGCTGCGGCTGTCCAGCACCAGCCAGCCCTCGGCCGGTACGGGGCGCGTCTGGATCGGCTGGCGCGGGGCGCCCGCGGCGGTTTCCTTCCAGGCGCCCACGCCGACGATGCCGCCGAACAGCTCTCCGGTGGCCGGCAGCGCCAGCACGCCCAGCACCGGCGCGGCGTTGCGCACCAGGCCGATGCAAACGGCGAACTCGTCGAGCCCCTTGGCGAACTCCTTGGTGCCGTCCAGCGGGTCCACCAGCCAGAAGCTGGGCGCCACGGCGGTGACCAGGCCGCCCGCCACTTCCTCCTCCGCCACCACCGGTATATCCGGTGTCGCCGCGCGCAGCCCTTCCACGATCAGGGCTTCGGCGACGCGGTCGGCCTCGGTGACCGGCGAGTAGTCGTCCTTGTGGTCCACCGCGAAGCCGGCCTTGCGGACAGCCATGATGGCGGCGGCGGCGCGGCGGGCCAGGCCGGCGGCCAGGTCCAGAAGTTCCAGGTCGGTCATGCCACCCTTGTGCCGCAGCGGCGGCCGGTCGCCAAGGTGGGGGCTTTCCGAGCCGGCGCCGTGAAGCTGCTCCTGCGGCGGCGCCGTGAAGCTGGCCCTGCGGCGCAAGGGTGGTATCCTGCCTGTCTCATTTTGTCCCGGATGCCTGCTCCATGCCCGAAATCGCCTTCGTCAAGCCTGCCATGCCCAAGCACGGCGCCCTGGTGCTGCCCATCGCCGAGGACGGCGTGC
>CAIMOR010000356.1 GCA_903843125.1 uncultured Rhodospirillales bacterium | reverse complement strand
CCGGCCGTCATCGCGCGCGCGGGTGCGCCGGCTGTCATGGCGCGCGCGGAGGCGCCGGCTGTCATTGCGCGCGCGGATGCGCCGGCTGTCATTGCGCGCGCGGGTGCGCCGGCTGTCATTGCGCGCGCGGATGCGCGCGACGCCACGTCGCCAGCAGGCTGGCGGCGTCCACCGCGGTGTAGCGCTGCGTGGTCGAGAGGCTGGCATGGCCCAGCAGCTCCTGGATCGAGCGCAGGTCGGCGCCCCCGCCCAACAGGTGCGTGGCGAAGCTGTGCCGCAGCGCGTGCGGCGTGGCGTGTTCCGGCAGGCCGGCCAGGCGGCGCCAGTCGCGGATGGCCTTCTGCGCCACCGCCGGGTCCAGCCGGGCGCCGCGCGCGCCGATGAACAGCGGCGCGTCCGGCGCCGCGCCGGCGCGCCAGGGCAGGTAGTCCGCAATGGCCTGGCGCACCGCCGGCAGCACCGGCACCAGGCGTTCCTTGCCGCCCTTGCCCAGCACCCGCAGCGCCTGCGCGCCCGCGGCCTTCGGCGCGTCGCGCAGGTTCAGGCCCAGCGCCTCGGAAAGCCGCAGCCCGCAGCCGTACAGCAGGGTGAACAGCGCCACGTCGCGCGCCGCCTGCATGGCCGCGGCCTGCGCATGGCCGGGAACATGCACGGCGCCGATGCCGTCCACCACGGTATGCGCCTGGTCGGCGGTCAGCGCGCGGGGCACGGGGGGCTTCAGGCGGGGGCCGCGCAGCCCGGTCAGCGCCGCGGTCGGCGCGCCGTGGAAGCGCGCCAGCCAGCGCAGGAAGCCGCGCACCGTGGCCAGTTGGCGCGCCCGCGTGGCATTGCCGGCGCCGGCCGCGCCGCGGGCGCCGAGGAAGGCGCGGATATCGGCCGGGCGGAGGTCGGCCAGGGCCTGCAGGTCGGGCTCGCCGCCCAGGTGCTTGCCCAGGAAGCCCAGGAAATCGCCGAGGTCGCGGCCATAGGCCTCCACCGTATTGGCGGCGGCGCGGCGTTCCTTGGCCAGCCAGGCGAGGTAGGCGGCGCGGGCCTCGGTGCCCTGCATCAAGCGCCAGCCCGGCAGCGGCGCAGGCGCGGGCAGGGCAACCGGCGCGGCATCAGGCGCCAGCCCGGCAAGGGGGCAGGCCCGGAAGCGGCAACAGGCCCGCGGCCATGCTAGCGCGCCAGCGCGGCGGCCACCGCGCGGCCGAGGAAGGCCAGCGTCGCGGAGACGTGCCGGGCCGGCAGCGCGGCGGGGTCGCGGGTGCCCAGCGCGAGGATCACCGCCTCGCCGGTCCAGACCGGCACGCGGGCCAGAGCGTCGCGCACCACCAGGCCGGCGGCTTCCTGGTGCAGCAGCTCGCGGTCGGTCGGGTGGGCGCGGACCAGCGCCTCCCGCCCGCCGGGCAGCAGCCGGGCCACGCTGCCCAGCGGCAGCTTGCCGATGCCGCGGCGGTCCGGCCGCTCGGCCAGCAGGGCGCAGGTCTCCACCCCGAGCAGCGCCGGCAGCTCCTGCTGCACCGCCTCCACCGGGTCCGGGCTGCGCATCAGCGCCAGCACCGCCAGGCGCACGCGGATGGTCAGGCCCTGGTTGGCCCGGCCGGCGGTCAGCGCCGCGTCCATCTCCGATTCCAGGCCGCGCAGCCGGCGGCGCTCGGCCGCGAGCATCGCCGCCATGTGGTCGGCGATGCGCTCCCCATGCACCCGGCGCGGCGGCGCCAGGTGGCGGTACAGGTCTGGCCGGTCGGCCAGGAACATCGGGTTGGCGCGGAGGAAATCCTCCACCGCCGCCGGCGCCGGCAGACTGTCCGGCTCGCAGCCGTTGTCGCAGAGCAGGCGGCGGGGCTGGGTCACAGGATGCTCTGGCCGGTCTTCTGCCAATCGGCCAGGAAGGCGGCCAGGCCCTTGTCGGTCAGCGGGTGGTTCAGCAGCTGGCGGATGACGTTGGGCGGCAGGGTGGCGACATGCGCGCCCAGCTTGGCCGACTGGATCAGGTGGATCGGGTGGCGGATCGAGGCCACCAGCACCTCGGTCCGGAACTGCGGGTAGTTGGCGTAGATCTGCACGATGTCCGAGATCAGCTCCATGCCGTCCTGGCCGATATCGTCCAGCCGGCCGACGAAGGGGGAGATGAAGGCGGCGCCGGCCTTGGCGGCCAGAATCGCCTGGCCGGCCGAGAAGCAGAGCGTGACGTTGACCAGCGTGCCGTCCTCGGCCAGCGCCTTGCAGGTGCGCAGCCCGGCCTCGGTCAGCGGCACCTTGACGCAGACGTTGGGCGCGATCTCGCGCAGGTAGCGGCCCTCGGCCAGCATGCCGGCGAAATCGGTGGCGGTGACCTCGGCCGAGACCGGGCCGGGGGTGATGGCGCAGATCTCGGCGATCACCTCGCTCATCTTCCGGCCGGACTTGGCGATCAGGCTGGGGTTGGTGGTGACGCCGTCGACCATGCCCAGCTCGACCAGGGAGCGGATATCCGCGACTTCAGCGGTATCGACGAAGAACTTCATGGGGGTGCGGACCTTTGGCGTGGCAGTCGAGAGGTTGTTTCAGCTTTGTTCAGGCATAGATTACCCTATGCCCCTGCCCCGCCGGAAGCACCACAACACAGATGTCACGCCCGCCGTGTCTTCGCGGCCACGGGCCAGGGTAATGCTGCCGCTGCCCCTGGCCGGCGCCTACGACTACCGGGTGCCGCCGGAGCTGGACCTCGGCCCCGGCGACCTGGTGGTGGTGCCGCTGGGCCAGCGTGAGGTTTTCGGCGTGGTCTGGGACCCCGACCCGGCCGCCGAGGGGGTGGCGGAGAGCCGGCTGAAGCCGGTGCTGGCCCGCTTGCCGGTGCCGCCGATGACGGCTTCGTTGCGTCGATTTGTCGACTGGGTCGCGGCCTATACCCTCTCGCCGCCCGGGGCGGTGCTGCGGATGGCGCTGTCCTCCCCCGGCGCCTTCGAGCCACCGGCACCGCAGGCCGGCTGGGT
>CAIMOR010000355.1 GCA_903843125.1 uncultured Rhodospirillales bacterium | reverse complement strand
GCCGAGACCAGCGCCCGCAGGTGGACCCGCTGCTGCGCCGCGGCCCGCCGCACGCGCCGGGCCTGGCCTTCGTCGCTGGTGGCCAGGTAGCGCTGGGTGGCGATGCGCACGTCGTTGACCGCGCCGTGGAAGGTCATCAGCCGCTGGCGGGTTTCCTCGCGCTGGTCGGCGGTGACGTCGAATTCGAGGTTGGCGCCCACCGCCTCGAAGGCCTGGTCGTAGTCGGCCATCATCGGGTACAGGCGCCGGTCGCGCGCCTCAAGCAGCCGGCCGCGCAGCGCGGTGGCTTCCTGCAGCGCGGCGGTCATCTCGCCCAGCGCGCTGCCGGCCGCTTCCAGCTGCGTCCGCACCGCGGCAGCGCCAGGCTGCGCCTGCAGCGCGGTCAGCCGCTCGGCCAGGGTGGCGGCGCCGGCCTCGGCGGTGGCGCCCAGGGTCGCCAGCGCCTCGGTGCTCTGCGCCGCCAGCGCGTCGCGCATGTGCAGCCCGGCGCCCAGCGCCAGCACGCTGGTGTCCAGCGCGCCGCGCTGTGCCGCCACCGCCTGGTCGGCGGCGTCGCTCTGGCTGGCGGCACCGGCCAGCTCGTGGCTGACCAGCACCACCAGCAGGGTCAGCATGAGGATGGCCAGGCTGGCACTGGCTGCCAGCTTCCGACCGACCGACAAATTCTGGAAAAACCGCATGGGAGCCCTCCGCGCGGCTCACCCTGCACGCGCCGGGCTTAACCGCAGGCAAACGGCGCGACGGAAACTCCACCGGCGGGCCACCCCTCGACAGTCCCGGGCACGCAAGCCACCCTGGCGCTTCAGCAACAGGACAAACCCATGCTCTTCGACTTCGACAAGCTGCCGGCCCGCGAACGCTACAAGCTGGCGGTCTCCTGCGTGGTGCCGCGGCCGATCGCCTGGGTGGTCAGCCAGGATGCCGCCGGCATCGTCAACGCCGCGCCGTATTCCTTCTTCAACGTCTTCTCCGAGGACCCGCTGGTGCTGGCCATCGGCTGCGGCCCGGGCAAGCCGGAGGGCAAGGACACGCTGCGCAACATCAAGGCGCTCGGCCAGTTCGTGGTCTGCATGGTGCCGGAATCGGCCGCCGAGCAGATGAACGCCACCGCGGTGGACTTCGACAGCAGCGTCGACGAGCTGGCCGAGGCCGGGCTGACCGCCCTGCCCTCCACCAAGGTCAAGCCGCCACGCATCGGCGAGAGCCCGGTGGCGATGGAATGCGAGACCTTCCAGCTGATCGAGATCGGCCCGCATACCCTGGTGCTGGGCAAGGTGCTGGCCATGCACATCCACGACGACTGCGTCATGGACGCCGAGAAGAACTACGTCGACACGGTCAAGCTCGGCCTGGTCGGGCGCATGCATGGCCGCGGCTGGTACGCCCGCACCACGGACCGGTTCGACATGCCCCGCATGACCGTGGACGAATGGGCCGCCAAGAAGGCCAAGGCGGCGGAATAGGCCGCGCCGCCACCTGCCACCCAGCCTGTAACAACCCACAGAACGTAGTTACCGCTTCCGAACCATTGCATCGGCATTCGCCCGGGCCAGTCTTGCCGAGGACCGGCCCGGGGACGCGGCGTTACTTGTACCGAATTTCCCCGCGTATACTTTTGGTTACCATGCGGCTGCCGTTGCTTCCATCACGCTTCTGTGCCCGCGCCCGGTTTCGCCTTCCATACAGCGGCATCTGTTCCGATAGTGCGAAGGTCGCTGGCCGGCGACCGTTCCATTGGCGGGAAAGCGATACGCGGCATGCTTGCCTCTTTTTTCGAAACCGGTGACCTGGCCCCGCATGGCGTCTGCCTGCTGTGGCGGCCGGAATTGGTGTGGCTGCACGTCGTCTCGGATGCCGCGACCGGCCTGGCCTACTGGTCGATTCCCGTGGCGCTGGCCGTGCTGGTGCGGCGGCGGCGCGACATCGCCTTCCCCTGGGCGTTCGAGTTGTTCGGCCTGTTCATCCTGCTGTGCGGCGCCACCCATTTCGCCGCCATCTGGGTGCTGTGGTTCCCGGACTACGAGATCGAGGGCGTGCTGAAGGCGATGACCGCGCTGGTGTCCGTCGCCACCGCCATCGTGGTCTGGCCGCTGCTGCCGCGCATCCTGGCGCTGCCCTCCCCGCACGACCTGGCCAGCGCCAACGCCGCCCTGCTGCAGGAGGTGGAGGAACGCCGGGCCACCGAGGCCCAGCTGCGCACCACGCAGCTGGAGCTGGTAGAGACCGCCCGCCGCGCCACCATCGGCACGGTCTGCGCCGGCGTGGCGCATGAGATGAGCCAGCCGGTCAACGTCATCAGCCTGTGGACCGAACGCGCCCGCAACAGCGGCGAGGCACCGCCGCGGGTCGACCGCGCCCTGAGCGTGGTGCTGGAGCAGACCAGGCGGCTCGGCCACCTGCTGGACCGCGTGCGCCTGCTGAGCCGCCAGGCCAATGGCGAGGGCAGCATCTTCGACGCCGTCGCCGCCACCACCGCCGCGCTGGAGGCGACCGACCTGCCGGCCGATGCCGAGCTGAGCCTGCTGCTGCCGGAACAGGCCCTGCCGGTGCGCGGCAGCTTGCAGCAATTCACCGAAGCGGTGTCCCACCTGCTGGCCAATGCCCGGGACGCCATGGCCGCGACCGCGCCCCGGCCGCCCCGCCTGGCCGTGCAGGTCGGCAGCGGGCCGGAGCCGGGCACCCTGGCGATAGAACTGCGCGACAGCGGCGGCGGCGTGCCGGACGCGCTCGGCCAGCGCATCTTCGAGCCCTTCGTCACCACCAAGGCGCCGAAGGCGGGCAGCGGCCTCGGCCTGGCCATCGCCGCCAGCATTGCCCACAGCATGGGCGGCCGGCTGGACTACCGCAACCTGGAGGACGGCAGCGGCCCGGTCGGCGCCGCGTTCCGCCTGGTCCTGCCGATCGCCGGGCCGCTGGTCACGCCTGCCCCATGAACCCACTCCGCGTGCTGATGGCCGAGGATGAGGTGCTGGCAGCCGAGGTCCTGGAGGACGCCCTGGCGGAGGCCGGCTTCGCCATCCTGTCGGCCGAGGACGGCCAGGCGGCGCTGGAGCTGGCCGATGGCCATGGCTTCGACGTGCTGCTGACCGACCTGCGGATGCCGCGGATGGACGGGCGGGAGCTGATCCAGCGCCTGCGCCAGCGCTTTCCCGGCCTGCCGGTGGTGGTGATGACCGGCTACGACCCCGGCGCCGAGGAGGTGGCGCTGCATGCCGGCGGCGGCCCGCTGCGCCTGCTGGCCAAGCCGCTGCGGCTGGCCGATGTCGTGGCGGCCGTCATCGACGTCGCCGGCGCCCGCTTCCGCCCGGGCTTCGCGCCCTGAGCCGCGGCGGCCGGTTCAGCCCAGCGTCGCGCTCCAGCTCACCGGCACGTAGCGCAGGCTGTTGCCGTCGCGGCCGATGAAGCCGGTGGCCGGGAACGGGAAGTGGTAGCCGGCCACCTGGATACGGTCCGTCGCCACCTGGTCCAGCACCTTGCGGCGCGTCTCGGCCGCCATCGGCGCGTCGAACTCGAACAGGCTGTAGTAGTCCGGGCGGCGGACGAACAGCTCCGGCCGGTGCGTCGTGTCGGCCATCACCAGCAGCTGCTGGTTGCCATCCGCCACGTGGAACAGCGTATGGCCGGGGGTATGGCCATAGGCCGCAACCGAGCGAACGCCCGGCACCACCTCGGCCCCGGCGGCGATGCGACGGACGCGGCCGGCATAGGGCGCGAAGCGGCGCGCGGTATTGGCGAAGTGGCTGCGCTGGCTCTCCGGGCTGCGGCTCTCGTTGCCGGCCCCGGTCCACCAGGCCCATTCCACCTCGGGCACCACGATCTCGGCGTTCGGGAAGAAGGCCAGGTTGTCGGCGGTGGTCAGGCCGTTGATGTGGTCGGCGTGGAAATGCGTCTGCACCACATGGGTCACGTCCTCGGGCCGCAGCCCGGCGAAGCGCATGTTCGCCGCCATCTGGCCGGAGGTCGGCGACATCTGCCCGCCGGTGCCGCAATCGAAGGCCAGCAGGTGCCGGCCGGCCTGGATGAAGGGCACGGTGTAGACGCCGTCGTAGTGCGTGGTCGGCAGGAAGCTCTCGGCCAGCACGGCGCGTACATCGGCCACCGGGGCGTTGCGCACCAGGCCCTCCACCGGGCGGCGCGAATAGCCGTCGTGCACCATGGTGACCAGGAAGTCACCGACCTTGAACCGGTAGACGCCCGGCACCTGACCGGGGGCCGCCGCAGCCGGCACCGCCTGGGCGCGGGCGCCGCCGACCAGGGCGGGCATGGCGAGGGCACTCAGCATGGCGGAACGGCGAAACATCGGGCATCTCCCTGCACCGGGCCAGCATAGGCCAGCCCGGCGTCGCTGGACAGAACCCGTTCATCGGCCTCATCATTGCGCAAGAAGTCAGGGGGTTTTGGCATGACGCAGCAAACCGTTTCCCGCCGCACCGCATTGCAGGGCCTGGTTGCCGCCGCGCTGGGCGCGCCGGGGCTGGCCGCGGCCCAGCCGGCCGGCGCGGTGAACTTCATCGGCTGGTCCGCCGCGGTGGACCAGGTGAAGCTCCACATCGCCGCGTTCGAGCGCGACACCGGCCTGCACGTGAACTACGAGAACTTCCCCTGGGCGCAGTTCCGCACCGCCCTGGTCACCCGCCTGGTCGGCGACGCGCCGATCGACGTGGCCTGGATCTCGGATGCCTGGCTGCCCGAGTTCGTCGAGGCCGGCTGGCTGGCCGATATCGAGGACATGCCCGGCCTGAAGCACTACGGCAGCGAGACCTCGGCCTACTGCAACCAGTCGATGACCTACAAGGGCAAGCAATACGGCCTGAGCTACTACGGCGACCACATGAGCTTCATGGTCAATACCGACGTCATGCAGAAGGCCGGCATCGCCGCGCCGCCGACAACCTGGGACGAGGTCGTCGCCCAGTGCCTGAAGATCAAGGCGGCGGGGATCATGGAATACCCGCTGCTGCTCTCGCTCGGCGCCGATACCTGGCTGATCGAGTTCGTCTCGGCGCTCAGCTTCAGCTTCGGCGGCAGCTTCGTCGATGACAAGGGCGACAGCGTGATGGGCGCGCCGGGCGGCGGCGCGGTGGCGGCCGCCAAGTGGCTGCACGCGGCGATCCACACCCACAAGATCCTGGCGCCCGGCGCGGTGGAGACGGTGGAGCTGAACGGCCTGCGTGCCTTCGGCAGTGGCGCGCACGCCTTCACGATCGAGCCGACCTACCGCATCCGCTCGCTGAACGACCCGGCGCAGGCGACGGCCGCGGGCAAGATCCGGCCGGCGCTGATGCCGATGGGCGGCGCCCACGGCACCCACGACACCTGCGGCTGGATCCGCTTCTACGGCATGACGCCGGCGGCCAAGGCGGACCGGGCGCGGCGCGAGCGCACGGTGAAGTTCATCGAGTATTTCGGCGGCCGCGACACCCATGGCGACTACAGCCTGCAGAAGCTGCTGCTGCTGGATGTCGGTCTGCCCAGCTGCGCCGTGCCGCTGGCGCAGGACAGCGCGGTGCAGGGCTTCTGGGAACGCTGGGCCGGCGGCGGCGCGGTCATTGCCGAACAGGCGATGAAGGCGCGCAAGAAGGACGTCATCTCGCCCTGGTTCGGCGAATGGGTGGAAACCAGCAACCAGGCCTGGCAGAGCATCTGCCTGGGCCGTGCCACGCCGGAAGCGGCGCTGGGCGCGGCGGGCGCCAAGTGGAACGAGCTGAAGCGCGCGTTCCGCTGAATGGGCCTGCGCCTGAGCTATGACGACCGCAGCGCCGCCGTACTGGTCTTCCCGGTGCTGGCGGTGCTGCTGGTGGTTGCGGCCTACCCCATCCTGTACAGCTTCTGGGTCAGCCTGCACGACATCGTGCTGACCCGGCCGCTGCGCCGGCCCTTCGTCTGGTTCGAGAATTACGAACGCATGCTTGGCGATGCGCGGTTCCACACCGCCGTGCTGCGCACCACCGTCTACACCGTCGTCACCGTCAGCGTGGTCAGCGTGCTGGCGGTGGGCGTGGCGCTGCTGCTGAACGAGACCTTCCCCGGCCACAAGCTGCTGAACGCGCTGCTGCTGCTGCCCTGGGCCACGCCGTCCATCGTCAATGGACTGATGTGGAAGTGGATCTACGACCCGACCTACGGGCTGATGAACGCGGTGCTGGTCAAGCTCGGCCTGATCGAGAGCTACCGCGCCTGGCTGGGCGACCCGGACCTGACGCTGCTGCTGATCAGCAATGCCGCCATCTGGAAGCAGATGCCGCTGGCCGCGCTGCTGCTGCTGGTGACGATGAAGGCCATCCCGGACGACCTCTATCGCGCCGCCAAGGTGGATGGCGCGACGGTGTTCCAACGCTTCGTCCACGTCACGCTGCCGGCGCTGCGGCCCGGGCTGATGCTGGTGCTGGTGTACGAGACCATGATCAGCATCCGCCACTTCGACTTGTTCCTGATCATGACCCAGGGCGGCCCCGGCGACGCCAGCTACACGCTGAGCTGGCTGATCTATGTCGAGACCTTCCGCAGTCTGCGCTTCGGCACCGGCGCGGCGCTGTCCTACCTGCTGGCCATGCTCACCTTCCTGCTGTCCTGGCTGTTCATCCGCTTCCTGGGCGAGAAGACCGCGTGATGGCCCGCCGCCTGCTGCTGGCGCTGTTCTCGGCGCTGTTCGTGCTGTATGTGGCCGGCCCGGTGCTGTGGCTGCTGTCGTCCTCGCTGCAGATGGAAAGCGAGATCACCGCGGTGCCGCCCAACTGGCTGCCGCCGCATCCCGGCCTGCACAACTTCACCGCCATCTTCACCGCCGGCGACAGCGCGGAATACGCCAATCGCGGCATCGCCGGCTTCCTGCCCAGCGGCGCGGCAAACCTGTTGCCCGCGCTGTACAACAGCCTGAAGGTCGGGCTGTGGGTCGCTGGCCTGAACCTGCTGTTCTCCCTCACCGCGGCCTACGCCATCGCCGTCATCGACTTCAAGGGCCGCCGCGCCACGCTGTACACGGTGCTCGCCACGCGGGTGATCCCCGACATCGCGCTGGTGGTGCCGCTGTTCCTGGTCATCCGCAACCTCGGGCTCATCAACAGCATCGGCGCGCTGGTGGTGACCTACCTGGCGGTCACGGTGCCCTTCACCATCTTCATCCTGATCAGCTACTTCGAGGGCATCCCGCGCGACCTCTACCGCGCCTCGCGCATCGACGGTTGCGGCCATTGGGGCGCGCTGCGCCATGTGTACCTGCCGCTGTCGCTGCCGGCGCTGGTGGCCGCGCTGATGTTCGCCTTCCTGACCAGCTGGAACGAGTTCCTGTTCGCGCTGGTGCTGACGCAGAATGCCGCGGCGCAGACCCTGCCCATCATCATCGCCGGCTTCGTCATGGACTTCACCACCAGCTTCAGCTTCGTCAATGCGGCCGGCGTCATCGCCATATTGCCGCCGGTGCTGCTGGCCATCATCTTCCAGCGCTACATCGTCTCCGGCCTGACCGCCGGCGCCGTGAAAGGCTAGTCATGGCGGCCATCACCCTGCAGGGCGTCACCAAGCGCTACGGCAATGTCACCGCGGTCCAGGCGCTGGACCTGGCGATCCGCGAGGGCGAGTTCATGGTGCTGCTTGGCCCCAGCGGCTGCGGCAAGACCACCACGCTGAACATGATCGCGGGGCTGGAGGAAATCTCCGACGGCACCCTGCTGTTCGATGCCAAGGACGTCACCCGCCTGCCGCCGCACAAGCGCGAGGTGGCGATGGTGTTCCAGAGCTACGCGCTGTACCCCAACAAGACGGTGGCCGAGAACATCGCCTTCCCGCTCCGCCTGCGCGGCGTGCCGAAGGCCGAGATCGACCGCGCCGTCGCCAGCGTGGCCGAGCAGCTGGAACTCACCCCGCTGCTGCAGCGCCGGCCGAACCAGCTTTCCGGCGGCCAGCGCCAGCGCGTGGCGCTCGGCCGCGCCATCGTCCGCCAGCCCAGCGTGTTCCTGATGGACGAGCCGCTGTCGAACCTCGATGCAACGCTGCGGCTGTCCATGCGCTCGCTGATAAAGCGGCTGCACCACCAGCTGAAGGCAACCTTCGTGTACGTCACGCATGACCAGGCCGAGGCGCTGACGCTGGCCGACCGCATCGCGGTGATGCAGGGCGGCATTGTGCAGCAGCTCGATACGCCGGAGGGCATCTACGAACGCCCCGCGAATACCTTCGTCGCCAGCTTCCTCGGCAGCCCGCAGATCAACCTGCTGCGCGCCGGCCTGCCGCGCCCGGCCTGGGTGGCGGAAGGGCGCGACGTCATCGTCGGGCTGCGGCCGGAAGACGTCGCGCGCCCCACCGAGGGGCTGACCGCCCTGAGCGGCCGCGTCGAACTGGTCTCGCCGCTCGGCAGCGAGACGCAGCTCGAACTCGCGCTGCCCGGCGCCAGCATCACGCTGCGCGTACCCAAGGACTGGCGCGTCACCGAAGGCGAGACGCTGGCCTTCGGCATCGACCCCGCCCGGCTGCACGTGTTCGACGCCGCGACCGAGCGGCGCATCGCCCCATGAGCGACCTGCCGATGCCGGGCCCCGGCAGCCCGCTCGGCCGGCGGATGACGCGCAGGGAAGACCGCCGCCTGCTGCTCGGCCGCGGCCGCTTCACCGACGACCTGCCGGACCCGCCCGGCACGCTGCACGCGGTGTTCCTGCGCAGCCCCTACGCCCATGCCCGCATCCTCGGCATCCACGCGCCCGCGCTGCCCGGCGTGGTGGTGCTGGCCGGCGCCGACCTGGCGCCCCTGGTCACGCCGATGCGCCTGGCGCCGCCGATCGAGGGGCTGCATCCCGTCGAGATGCCGGTGCTGCCGACCGACCACGTCCGCTTCGTCGGCGACCTGGTTGCGCTGGTGCTGGCGCCGACGCGCCTGGCCGCCGAGGACGCCGCCGAACTGGTGCAGGTGGACTACGAACCACTGCCCGCCATCGCCAACCTCACCCAGGCCAAGGCCGCCGAAGCACCGCTGGTGGATGGCTCGCTGCCCAGCAACCGCGTCTCGCACCAGGCCTTCGCCACGCCCGGCCTGGCCGCCGCCTTCGCCGGCGCCGAACGCATCGTGGAGGCCAGCTTCGGCCAGCACCGCCAGACCCATGCGCCGATGGAGCCGCGCGGCTGCCTGGCGCTGTGGGATGCCGGGCGCGAGCACCTGACCATGCGCATCGGCACCCAGGCGCCGCACCCCTATCGCAGCGCCATCGCCGGGCGGCTGCGGCTGGCCGAGCACCAGGTGACCATCGACAGCCCGGAGATGGGCGGCGGCTTCGGCCAGAAGATCATCCCGCTGCGCGAGGACCTGTGCTGCGCCGCCGCCGCGCGGCTGCTGGATGCGCCGGTACGCTGGCGCGAGACCCGCAGCGAGAACCTCATCGCCGCGCTGCACGCGCGGGAGGACGTGGTGACGACGCGCGCCGCCGTCTCCGCGCAGGGCGACCTGCTGGCGCTGGAATGCCGGATCGAGGCGGATTTCGGCGCCTGGTGCTTCTTCCCCGCCAACTACATGGCGCGCGTCATCGCGCTGATCCTGCCCGGGCCGTACAAGGTGCGGGAGTATGGCTACGACGTGCAGGTCTTCCTGACCCACAAATGCCCCTCCGGCCCGATGCGCGCGCCGATGGCGATCACCAGCTGGGTCATGGAAGGCACCATGGACGCCATCGCGCGCGACCTCGGGCTGGACCCGCTGGAGGTGCGCCGCCGCAACAGCATCGGCCTGGCGGACATGCCCTACATCACCGCGCTGGGCGAACGCTACGACGCACTCTCCCCGCGCGAGACGCTGGACGCGGCGGCGGCGGCCATCGACTACGCCGGCCTGCGCGCATCGCGCGGCGAACGGCTGCTGGGCATCGGCCTGTGCACGGTGGTGGAAAGCACCACCTATGGCAGCGCCTTCTACAAGGCCGCCGGCATCCCCGGCAGCGGGCACGAAACCGCCTCGCTGCGCGTGGAGCCCTCCGGCGCGGTCATCACCAGCTGCGGCCTGATGGGCAGCGGCCAGGGCTACGAGACCACGCTGGCACAGGCCGCCGCCGGCGGCCTCGGCTGCCGGGTGGAGGATGTCGCCGTGCAACTCGGCAACAGCGACACGGCACCCTATGGCATGGGCAGCCGCGGCGCGCGCGGCGCCACGGCCGGCGGCGGCGCCATCTACACCGCCGGGCTGCGCCTCAAGGCGAAGGTGCTGGAGATCGCCGGCGCCATGCTCGGCCGCAACAACGCCGAGGGCCTGGACCTTCGCGAGGGCCAGGTGCTGCTGCACGGCGCGCCGGCCGGGCTGGCGCTGGCGGATGTCGCACGGCTGGCCTACCTGGACCCGTTGCGCCTGCCGCCGGGCCTGCAACCCGGCCTGCACGAGATCTTCGCCTACGACCCGCCGGCGATGACCTACTCCAACTCCACCCATGCCTGCGTCGTCGAGATCGACGCCGAAACCGGCACGCCGCGCATCGTGCGCTACGTCGTGGCCGAGGACAGCGGCACGCGCATCAACCCCCTGGTGGTGGAGGGCCAGACGCATGGCGCCACCGCCATGGGCCTCTCCGGCGCCATGCTGGAACACTGCGCCTATGGGGAGGACGGCCAGGCCCTGGCCGGCAGCTTCATGGACTACGCCCTGGCCCGCGCGGATGACGTGCCGGCCTTCGAACTGCTGCACATGGACACCCCCAGCCCGCGCACCCCGGCGGGCATCAAGGGCATGGCCGAAGGCGGCGTGATGGGCGCCATCGGCGCGGTGATGAACGCGGTGAACGACGCGCTGGCCCAGCGCGGCACCAGGCTGGATGGACAGCCGGCCTCGGCGCCGCGTATCTGGGCCGCTCTCCAGGCGAAGGCATAGTACCATGGAACGCATCGGCTTCATCGGCGTCGGCATCATGGGCGGCGCCATGGCGGGGCATCTGCTGGCCGCCGGGCATCCGCTGACCATCTTCAACCGCAGCCGCAACGCGGCGGTGGAAGCACTGCTCGCCAAGGGCGCGGTCTGGGCCGCCTCGCCGGCCGAGGTGGCGGCCGCGAGCGATGTCGTCATCACCATCGTCGGCTTCCCGCCGGATGTGGAGGCGACCTACCTGGGCGCCAACGGCCTGGTCGCCGCGGCCAGGCCGGGCAGCCTGCTGATCGACATGACCACCTCCTCCCCCGCCCTGGCCAAGCGCATTGCCGCCGCAGCGGCAGCCAAGGGCGTGGCGGTGCTCGACGCCCCGGTTTCCGGCGGCGATGTCGGCGCGAAGAACGCCGCGCTCAGCATCATGTGCGGCGGCGACGCGGCGGCCTTCGCCCGCGCCAGGCCGATCTTCGAGAAGATGGGCAAGACCATCAACCTGATGGGTCCCGCCGGCGCCGGCCAGCACACCAAGATGGCGAACCAGATCGTCATCGCCAGCACCGTGCTGGGCACCGCGGAGGGCCTGGCCTACGCCCGCGCCGCCGGGCTCGAAGGCGGCGCCGTGCTCGCCGCGCTCGGCCCCGGGGCGGCCGGCAGCTTCCAGTTGAACGTGCTGGGGCCGAAGATGCTGGCCGGCGATTTCGCCCCCGGCTTCATGGTGAAGCACTTCCTGAAGGACCTCGGCATCGCGCTGGAAGCGGCGGCCGAGATGCAGCTGGACCTGCCCAGCCTGGCCCAGGCCCGCCGGCTGTTCCTGAAGGTGCAGGACAAGTTGGGCGGCGACCGCGGCACCCACGCCGTCTTCGGCATCTACGGCGCCGATACCAGCGCGTGATGCTTGGCGGCGGCGGGCTCCGCCTGTAAGCCACCGCCATGCACCAGCCCGCCGCCACGCCGCATGACAGCATCTGGTACAGCTACCGCGTCTTCCCGTTCCGCCGCCCGGCGGAGCTGGAAGGCGTGGCCGGCAGGCAGCCGGTCGTCATCGTCGGCGCCGGGCCGATCGGGCTGCTCACCGCGCTGAACCTGGCGCGGTTCGGCGTGCCCAGCGTGGTGCTGGAGGCCGAGCAGCAGGTCAGCCACGGCAGCCGCGCCATCGTGCTGACCCGGCGCTCCATGGAGATCATCCAGCAGGCCGGCGTCGCCGCGCCCTTCCTGGCCAAGGGCCTGCCCTGGAGCGACGGGCGCAGCTTCTACCGCGGCCGGCAGGTCTACCACATGGTGCTGCCGCACGACGCCGACGACCGCTTCATGCCCGGCCTGAACCTGCAGCAGCAATACATCGAGCAATACCTGGTCGAGGCGGCGCAGCGCAGCCCGCTGATCGAGCTGCGCTGGGCGTCCCAGGTCGTCGGCGTGCAGCAGCATGAGGAGCACGCCACGCTGCGCGTCGATACGCCGGAGGGCGCCTACGACCTCGATGCCGGCTGGGTGGTGGCGGCCGATGGCGGGCGCTCGGCCATGCGCCGGCTGCTCGGGCTGCGCATGGAGGGCCGCGCCTATGCCGGCAACTTCGTCATCGCCGATATCCGCGCCGACCTGCCGATGCCGACGCAGCGCCTCTGCTACTTCGACCCCGAGTGGAACCCCGGCAACAACGTGCTGGTGCATCGCCAGCCCGAGGGCATCTGGCGGCTCGACTTCCGCCTGCCCGAGGGCGAGACCGCCGAGCAGGCGCTGGCGCCGGCGCTGCTGGCCGAACGGATCGACAAGATCCTCGCCATGGTCGGCCACCCCGTGCCATGGCAGCTGGACTGGGCCACCGTGTACAGCGCCAGCACGCTGACGCTGGGCGCGTTCGTGCATGGCCGCGTCTGCTTCACCGGGGATGCCGCGCACCTGCTGCCGATCTTCGGCGTGCGCGGCGCCAATACCGGCCTGCAGGACTGCGAAAACCTGGCCTGGAAGCTGGCCTTCGTGGTGCGCGGCCTGGCGCCGCCGGCGCTGCTGGCCACCTATTCCACCGAACGCGTCGCCGCGGCGCGCGAGATCTGCGAGGAAGCCGGCAAGTCCACCCGCTTCATGACGCCACCTTCCGCCGGCTACCGGCTGATGCGCGACGCCGTGCTGTCGCTCTCGCTCGACGAGCCCTTCGTGCGCGACCTGCTGCATTGGCGCACCAGCCGGCCGCACAGCTACCACCACAGCCCGCTGAACAGCTTTCTCGGCGACGACGCGCAGTTCGGCGGCGGCCCGGCCTGCGGCGCCACGCTGCAGAATGTCCGGCTGGGGGAGGACGACTTCCTGTTCGACCACCTGCGCAGCGGCTTCCACCTGCTGGCCTTCGCCGGCGCCACCGTTGCGGCGGAACAGGCGGCCATGCTGCACGCCGCCGCCGACCAGCCGGTGCCGCTGGTGCGCGTGCTGGTGGCGCCGCAGCCCACCGCCGCCAT
>CAIMOR010000354.1 GCA_903843125.1 uncultured Rhodospirillales bacterium | reverse complement strand
CCGACATCCAGGCGATGTTCTGGAGCGTGACCCGCACCCCCTATGGCAACGCGATCGCGCCGACGCTGCTGGGCTGGGGCGCCATGCTCTCGCCGCTCGCCTTTGTGCTGGTGCTGAGCTTCGGCATCAACCGGCTGAGCACGCAGGCGGCCCAGGGGCTGTTCTGGCTGTTCTGCGCCTGCATGGGCGCCAGCATGAGCAACATCTTCCTGCGCTATACCGGCGGCAGCATCGCCAGCACGTTCTTCGTGACCGCCGGCATGTTCGCGGCCACCAGCGCCTACGGCTACACCACCGGGCGTGACCTGACCCGCATGGGCAGCTTCATGATGATGGGTCTGATCGGGATCATCCTGGCCGGCCTGGTCAACATGTTCCTGCACAGCAGCATGCTGGCCTTCGTCACCAGCGTCATCGGCGTGGTCGTCTTCGTCGGCCTGACCGCCTACGACACCCAGCGGATCAAGGCCGACTATCTGCAGTACGCCTATGCCGCCGGCACCGACGAGGCGGGCAAGCGCAGCGTGATGGACGCGCTGACGCTGTACCTGAACTTCGTCAACCTGTTCCAACTGCTGCTGCAGTTCATGGGCGTGCGCAACAACGACTGATGGTCGCGCAGGCATGACAGTGAAAACCCCCGGGGATCGCTCCCCGGGGGTTTTTTGTTGCCTGGTTCGAGGAGGCTGTGGGGCTGGCTACAGCACCGCCGGGGCGGCCGCGGCGGGCAGCCGGACCATGCTGCCCTCGCCTACCAGCGCGGCGCTTACCAGGCGCCAGGCGCTGCGGTCCGCGAACAGCTTGCGCAATAGCCGGTTGTTCAACGCGTGGCCGGACCGGTGGCCGGTGAAGCGGGCGCGCAGCGGCGCACCGGCCAACGCCAGGTCGCCGACCGCGTCCAGCAGCTTGTGACGCACGAACTCGTCCGGGCGGCGTAGGCCACCGGGGTTCAGCACCCGGTCGCCCTCGACCACCACGGCATTGGTCAGGTCGCCGCCCAGCGCCAGGCCGGCGGCGCGCAGGGCTTCGACATCCTCGGCCAGGGCGAAGGTGCGGGCGCTGGCCAGGCCGGTGCGGAAGCCGTGCGGGGTCAGCCGCTCGGCGCAGTGCTGGCGACCGATGGCGCCGGCGTTGAACTCGATCTCGAAGCTGCCCTCGAAGCGGTCGCCGCCATTGGGCAGCAGTTCCGCCCAGGCAGCGCCCTCCTGGACCCGGATCGGGCGGATCACTTCCAGCACTTCGGCCCTGCCGGCGCGGGTGGTGGTGCCGGCGCAGTCGATCAGGAAGACGAAGGGGGCGGCCGAACCGTCGAGGATCGGCACCTCGGGACCGTCCAACTCGACGATGGCGTCGTCGATGCCGCAGCCAGCAAGCGCGGCCATCACGTGCTCGACGGTGCCGATGCGGATCTCGGGGCGGGTCGGGTCGCCGAGCACGGTGCAGAGCCGGGTATCGACCACGTTGTCCCAGAGCGCCGCCACCTCAAGCCCGCCAAGGTCCTTGCGGCGGAACAGGATGCCGGTGCCCGCCGTCGCCGGGTGCAGCGAGAGCGAAACCCGGCGGCCGCTGTGGACGCCAACGCCGACACAGCCGATCGAGGCCTTCAGCGTGCGCCTGCGTCCCAGGTCCTGCGGCAAATACCCGTCCATCGAAGCCCCTGTCCATTTTGGAGCACGTAGGCTCCGCAGGGCCCGATTTGCCCCTGGCTTTGGGGCACCGGAATGTCGGGCCCAGGGCAAGGTGCCATTGTGACAGCGGCACCGCGAGTCAACGCTTGTTTCCCGGTGTTTCGGAGCAGGCCATTGAAGTTGTGCCTAATTTTGCACTGCACAGTGCAACGTTCGAACGAAGACGAGTGATGTCCTGCCCAAACCCGTGTGCAACTGCAAACAAAAAACCTCCCTTGCGCTGGGCAAGGGAGGTTGTTGCGTAGCTACGTCTGCCCTTGGTCTCAGGGCAGGTTCTTCTGCTGGCGCAGGAAGGTGGGAATGTCGATCCCGCCCATCTCCGGCTGCTGCGGCGAAGGACGGCGTGCGTCGCTTGGGTGGATGACCAGGGTCGCCGGGTGCTCCACGCGGGCCGGCGGCGCGGCCTCAGCTTCGACGCTGCGGCGCATCAGGCCGCTGCCTGAACTGCCGGTGACCTGCTGGAACAGACCACGCAACCCACCGGGACGTGCCGGCGGGGCGGTGTGCTGGGGCGGCTGGCCTGCCGGCCGCACCGGCTGCATGCCGGCACGACGAAGCGGATCGGCGGCCGGCATCGCCGCCGGGCCGAGGACGACCGGGCCACGCTCCTGCGGCGCCTGTTGCTCATGGTCCTCGAACTGCGGTGCCGGCGGCTGGGCATAGGCATGTGCCTGGTTGCCCTGCGTGCCGGACTGCGGGGCCGCGGCCTGCGGGTGGTGCGGCGCGTTGAGGTCCGGCCGAACCTGCTGGCGCAGCATCGAGCCACCCAGGGGGCCGTTCATGCCGGTGCTGGCGGGCTGCATGGGCCGCCGACCGGGCTGGGCCGGCGGTGCCATCACCGGCGGCATGCCGGGGGCACGCTGCGGCTGTGTGGCGCCGGTCTGCTGCGGGCCCCGACCGCCCACGACCACCTTCAGCTGTTCCGGCTGCGGCTTGGCGGACTGCGCCTCCACGACGTCGATGCCGGTGGCCACCACGCTGACACGGATGCGGCCGTTCATCGTCTCGT
>CAIMOR010000353.1 GCA_903843125.1 uncultured Rhodospirillales bacterium | reverse complement strand
GGCGGTGCCGGTGGCGGCGCGCTCGAACCGGCGCTGCCAGGCGCTGGTGCAACGAATCCAGACCGGGGAGGAGGCGTCCGAAGATGAAATGCTCCGATTGCAGGCCTGCCGCACGGGCAGCTAGCTGGGCCGTGCTGGCGTTGCTGGCCGCCTGCGCCACGCCGCCGGCGCCGCAGGCGAGCCGGCCGGCCGGCGGGGCCACCCCGGTTTCGGAGGCGCGGGCGCTGCCGCTGGACCAGGCGGTGGCGCAGCTGGCCACGGCCATGGTGACCCATGCGCAGCTGCCGCCGGCGGGGCCGGACGGGCGCTACCCCATCGTGATCGACCCCTGGATCGACCGCGCGACCGGCCAGCAGGTGGCGACCACGCGGCTGATGGCCAGCGAGATCGTGGCGCTGGCGCCGGGGCATTTCCCGATGCTGGAACTGCTGCCCTTCACCCCCGCCAGCCTGGCGCGCCGGCCGCTGGTGCTGCTGGGCGCCATTGCCGCGGTCAGCGGGCCGGGCCAGGTGCAGACCGTGGCGACCAGGCCCGGCGCCTATCGCATCTACGGCGCGCTGGCGGACCTGCAGACCGGGCGGATCGTCAGCCAGGAAAGCGCCTGGGTGCAGCCGCAGGCGGTGGACATGACGCCGACCGTGGCGTTCCGCGACAGCCCGGCCTGGCAGCCGGAGGCGACGCGCTCGGCCTATCTGCGCGCGGCCACCGAGGCACCGGGGCAGGCGATAGATGCCGACTACCTGGCCGGGCTGCGGGCCAGCGCGCTGGCGGTGCAGGCGGCCGGCGAATACGAGGCCGGGCACTATCCGCAGGCGCTGGCGCTGTACCAGCAGGCCGCGGCGGAGCCGGGCGGCCGCCAGCTGCGCGTGCTGAACGGGCTGTACCTGGCCAACCAGGCGATGCAGCGCGAGCCGCAGGCCGAGGCGGCGTTCGGCCAGCTGGTCGGCTTCGGCCTCTCGCAGGGGCGGCTGGCGGTGAAGTTCCTGTTCGCGCCGGGCTCGGCGGCGTTCTGGCCGGACCCGGCGATCAGCGGCGCCTACCCGATGTGGCTGCGCCAGGTGGCCGCGGCCACCGAGCGGTCCGGCCAATGCCTGCGCCTGGTGGGCCACGCCAGCCCGAGCGGCAGCGCGGCGGCGAACCAGCGGCTTTCGGCAGCCCGGGCGCGGCGGGTGGCGGCCCTGCTGGCGCAGGACGAGCCGGGGCTGCGCGGCCGGCTGCGCACCGAGGGTGTCGGCGCGCGGGACCCGATCATCGGCACCGGCGCCGACGACGCGACCGACGTGCTGGACCGCCGCGTGGAGTTCGAGCCGCTGGCCTGCCCGCGGGCCTGAGCGGCCGGGGCTCTCCGGCCGCGGCGGCGGGGCGTTGGCGTCGGGCGGTTCAGCCGGCCGGCAGGCAGCGCAGCGAGCTGATCTGGTCGTCCAGTTGCGCGCCGACCCAGGAATAGCGGCCGGGGCGCAGCCGGGTGCGGGCGCCGCCGTATTCGATGTGCTCGAAGACCTCCCAGGTGCCGGCCCGGATGATGACCGAGGAGATGCGGTCGTTCCAGCGCGGCTCCACCACCGGCACGTCCTGGCGCAGGCGCAGGCTCTCGCCGCGGTAGTTGGTGTGCTCGTACGCCGTCAGGTCGCAGCCGCGCTGCTGCGCCTGGGCGGCGGGGGCGGCGAGCAGCAGCGCGAGGGTCAGCGCGGTGCGCAGGGGCATGGCGGAGGCTCCGGGTTGCAACCGCCAGTGTAGGGGCCGGGGCGGCGGGCGCTACCCCTCGGCCGCCTCGCGCAGCATCTCCAGCTCCAGCCAGGCCTCCTCGGCCTTGACCAGCTCGGCCTGCTTGGCGGTCAGCGCGGCGTCGAAGCGCTGGTAGCGGGCGCGATCGCGCTCATACAGGCCGGGCGAGGCCAGGGCCGCCTGCAGTTGGGCGATCTCGGCCTCCAGCTTGGCGATCTGGCCGGGCAGGGTGGCCAGGGCGTGCTGCTGCTTGAAGTTCAGCCGGGACTTCGCCGGCGGCGGCGGCGCGGGCGATGTGGCGGCGCGCGGCTCGCCGCGCTGCGCGGCGGGGGCTTCCGCGCTGGCCTTCGCCTCCACGCCGCGGCCGCGCTGGGCCACCATGTCGGAGTAGCCGCCGGCGTATTCCTGCCAGGCGCCATCGCCCTCGGCGACGATCACGCTGGTGCAGACGCGGTCGAGGAAGTCGCGGTCGTGGCTGACCACCAGCACGGTGCCGGTGTAGTCGTTCAGCAGTTCCTCCAGCAGGTCCAGCGTCTCCAGGTCCAGGTCGTTGGTCGGTTCGTCCAGCACCAGCAGGTTGGAGGGCGTGGCCATGGCGCGCGCCAGCATCAGCCGGCCGCGTTCGCCGCCCGAGAGCACGCCGACCGAGGTGCGCGCCTGGTCGGGCGCGAACAGGAAGTCCTTCATGTAGCCGATGACGTGGCGGCGCTGGCCGCCGACATCCACCTGGTCGCCACGGCCGCCGGTCAGCACCGCCGAGAGCGTCATGCTGGGGTCCAGGCTCTCGCGCTTCTGGTCCAGCGTGACCATGGCGAGCGCGGTGCCGAGCTTCACGCTGCCCGCGTCCGGCGGCAGCACGCCGGTCAGCAGGTTCAGCAGCGTGGTCTTGCCGGCGCCGTTCGGGCCGACGATGCCGACCCGGTCCCGCCGCAGGATGCGGGTGGAGAAGTCGCGCACCACCGGGGGCGCGTCGCCATAGGCCTTGGTGACGGCCTCGGCCTTCATCACCACGGAGCCGCCGCCTTCGGCCTCGCTGGCGACCATGCGGACATTGCCGGTGGCCGAGAGGGCTTCCCGCCGGCGCTGGCGCAGCCCGGCGAGTTCGCCGACGCGGCGGACATTGCGCTTGCGCCGGGCGGTAACGCCGTAGCGCATCCAGTGTTCCTCGCGGACGATCTGGCGGTCCAGCTTGTGGGCCTCCAGCTCCTCCTCCTCCAGGATGCGGTCGCGCCATTCCTCGAACTTCGAGAAGCCCTGCTCCAGCCGGCGGGTGGTGCCGCGGTCCAGCCAGACCATGGCGCGGGACAGCGTCTCCAGGAAGCGGCGGTCGTGGCTGATGGTGACCAGCGCGCCGCGGGACTGGCGCAGCTCCTGCTCCAGCCAGGCGATGGCGGGCAGGTCCAGGTGGTTGGTCGGTTCGTCCAGCAGCAGGATGTCCGGCTTCGGCGCCAGCGCGCGGGCCAGCGCGGCGCGGCGGGCCTCGCCGCCCGAGAGCCGGCGAGGGTCCTCCTCCCCGGTCAGGCCCAGCTGGTCGAGCAGCCAGTGGGCGCGGTGCGGGTCGTCGCCGGCGGTCAGGCCCTCCTCGACATAGGCCAGCACCGAGTCGTAGCCGGCCAGGTCGGGTTCCTGCGGCAGGTAGCGCAGCGTGGCGCCAGGCTGCAGGAAGCGGGTGCCCTTCTCGGGCTGCAGCATGCCCGCCGCCACCTTGAGCAGCGTGGACTTGCCCGAGCCGTTGCGGCCGACGAGGACCAGGCGCTCTCCGGCGCCGACCGAAAGCGTGGCGCCCGCCAGCAAACGTGTCGTGCCGAGGGCGAGGTGGATTTCTTGCAGGATCAGCAGAGGGGGTGCCATTGTGGCGGCAACGGAGGCCGCCCGGCATCCGGCGTCAAGCCTGGGTCGCCGCAATTCGGCCGCGCGGGTGCGCTGGACTGGTCGCTGACCCCGCATGCAGGAGCATCCCTTCCCCTTGACCGCCGACCCTCGCCTGGTTCGCCGCCTGTTCGTCCTGCGCCTGGCCGCCCTGGGTGGCGCCGGGGCCGCCACGCTGCCGGGGCCGGATGCCCTGGCCCAAGCGGTGCTGGCCCAGGGCACCAAGGACCCGACTCCGCCCTCGCCTGGCCAGGGGCCGGGACCCGGCGGCAAATTCCCGCCGGGCGGCCGCCCGCCGGCCCCCAGCCGGCCGCAGCGCGGCGCCACCGACAGCGACCCGACCGACGAGCCCGGGCGCGGCCAGGGCCGTGGCGGCGCCGCGCCGGGGCCGACCGACAACGACCCGAACGACCCGCCGGGCCGGGGCATCCGCCGTGGCGGCCGGGGCAACACCGACAACGACCCCGGTGACCAGCCCGGCCAGGGCCGCGGCGGCGGACGCGGCAAGCAGCGCCCGACCGGGCCGACCGACAACGACCCCGGCGACCAGCCCGGCCAGGGCCGCGGCGGCGGGCGCGGCCAGCAGCGCCCGACCGGGCCGAGCGACAACGACCCCGG
>CAIMOR010000352.1 GCA_903843125.1 uncultured Rhodospirillales bacterium | reverse complement strand
TACGCTGCTGCTGGCGCGCGTCGGCTCCTCCGCGATACTGCCCGCGACCGACCCGCGCACGCCCTATGCTTGGGACGAGTTCAGCATGCTCGGCCTGCTGGACGAGAACCCCTTCGTGGTCTGCGTCCGCGCCGACAGCCCCTATCGCAAGCTGGAGGAGCTGATCGCGGCGCTGCGCGACCAGCCGGGCCGGCTGAACTTCGCCACCACCGGGCCGGCGACGATCCTGGACATGGGGGTGCGGCAGCTGTTCATCGCCACCGGGCTGCCGCTGGATGCCGGCACCGCGGTGCCGTTCCGCGGCGGCGGCGAGGCGGTGGCGGCGCTGGTCGGCGGCCATGTGCAGTTCATCGGCAACAACCTGACCGATACCTCGGCCGCCATTGCCAGCCGGCAGCTGCGCGCGCTGGTGGTGGGGGCGCCGGCGCGGCTGCCGGCGCTGCCCGGCGTGCCGACGGCGAAGGAGCTGGACCTGGCGGCGATGGCGGCGCTGTCCGGCTGGAGCGCGCTGTTCGGCCCCCCCGGGCTGCCGGCCGAGGTGAGCGCGGCGTGGGAGCGGGCGCTGGCGAAGCTGGCGCAGGACCGCGACTGGCTGGCGGCGGTGCGGCGGCTGGGCGGCGTGCCGAGGGTGCTGACCGCGGCGGCAACGCGGGACTATGTCGGCGCCCAGGTGGCCATGTACCGCGACCTGGCGCGGCGGCTGGGGCTGGTCTGAAGGCCGGGCATGGCGCCGGCCGGCGGCACCGGCCGTTGGCACTGAAACAACAACGCGGGCCGTTCAACTAATCCGTGACAACCGGCTTTCGCTGAGTATTTCCTGGCATTTATCACGATACTTCATCATATTGTGCTCGTGGCCATCGCGTCCTGTGGCGACCTTTGGAGGACACGGGTTGTCCGACACGCCACCCCAGACCCCGCACGACACGGCCAGCATCCTGCGGCAGCAGACGGCGATGGCCGAATTCGGCCACTTTGCGCTCGACGCGGAAAGCCTCGACGACATCCTGAACGAGGCCTGCCAGTTGGTGGGCAGCGCGCTGGGCACCGAGCTGGCCAAGGTGGTGGAGGTATTGCCGGACCGCGACACGCTGCTGGTGCGCGCCGGCGTGGGCTGGCAGCCCGGCGTGGTCGGCTTCAAGACCAAGCCGATCGACCCGACCTCCTCGGAAGGCTATGCGCTGCACAGCGGCAAGCCGATGATCTCGGTGAATATCGATACCGAGCAGCGCTTCACCTACGCGCCGTTCCTGCGCAGCCATGGCGTCAAGGCCATTGCCAACGTGCCGATCCCGGGGCTGCGCGGGCGCCAGGCCTTCGGCCTGCTGCAGGTGGACAGCCGGGTGCCGCGCGCCTTCGACGACCAGGACATCACCTTCCTGACCGGCTACGCCCATCTGCTGGCCTCCGCGGTGGACCGGCTGCTGGTGTTCGACAACATCCAGGACGCCAACCGCGAGCTGGAGCGCCGGGTGGCGCTGCGCACCGCCGAACTGGTGGCGGCGAACCAGGCGTTGCAGGCGCAGGTGGCGGAACGGGAACGCGCGCTGGAGGTGCT
>CAIMOR010000351.1 GCA_903843125.1 uncultured Rhodospirillales bacterium | reverse complement strand
CGGCGGGCGGCTGGCCTGCCTGATCTACACCTCCGGCACCGGGGGCATGCCGCGCGGCGTGATGCTGCCGCACCGGGCCATGCTGGCGAACCGCGATGGCGTGGCCGAGGTGCTGCGGCCGCTGAAGCTGGACGGCGAGTGCTACCTCTCCTTCCTGCCGATGAGCCACGCCTATGAGCACACCGTCGGCTACTTGTTCCCGTCCGAGGGGATCGAGGTGGTGTACTCCCGCGGTGCCGACCGGGTGGCGCAGGAGTTCCAGGAGATCCGCCCGGCCATCGTCACCGCCGTGCCGCGGCTGTTCGAGGTGCTGCGGGCGCGGATGCTGGCGCAGCGCGACCAGTCCAGCCCGCTGCGGCAGCGGCTGTTCGACCGCGCGCTGGCGCTGGGGGTGCGGCGGATGGACGGGCCGCCACTGACCCTGCTGGAACGCGCCGAGGATGCGGTGCTGGAACGCCTGGTGCGGGCCAAGGTCCGGGCCCGCTTCGGCGGCCGGCTGGTGGCGATGGTCAGCGGCGGGGCGCGGCTGGACCCCGACCTGGGCGGCTTCTTCCTGGCGCTGGGGCTGCCGGTGCTGCAGGGCTATGGCCAGACCGAGGCCGGGCCGGTGATCAGCGTGAACCTGCCCTGGGACAACCACCGGCGCAGCGTCGGGCCGCCGCTGGCCGGGGTGGAGGCGCGCTTCGGCCCCGATGGCGAGTTGCTGGTGCGCGGCGACCTGGTGATGGACGGCTACTGGAACAGCCCGGACGCCACCGAAGCCGCGCTGAAGCCGGCCGCCGACACGCCCGGCGACCCGCGGCCCTGGCTGCACACCGGCGATGTCGGGCAGTTCGAGGCCGGGCGGATCGTCATCACCGACCGCAAGCGGGACTTCATCAAGACCCTGGGCGGCGACATGGTCAGCCCGGCCAAGCTTGAGATGCTGCTGATGGCCGAGCCGGAGATTGCCCAGGCGGTGGTGGCCGGCGAGGGCAAGCCCGGCATCGTCGCGCTGGTGGTGGCCAGCGAGGGCATGGCCGGGGTGGCCGGCGAGGCGGTGGAGCGGGTGAACCGCAAGCTGGGCGGCGCCGAGCGCATCCGCCGCTGGCAACTGGCCGAGCCCTTCACGATGGAGGACGGGCTGCTGACGCCGACCATGAAGATCAAGCGGCGCGAGGTGCTGAAGCGCTTCGAGGGCGAGATCGCGGCCCTGGCACGATAAGGGCATCGCAAGCATTTTGCTTGCTTGCTGCACCGCAACATGGTCCTTTTGTCACATGCCGCGCATCCACGTTCTGGGCGCTTCCGGCAGCGGCACTTCCACCCTGGGCCAGGCGGTGGCCGCCCGCCTGGAATGCCCGCACCACGACACCGACGACTTCCTGTGGGTCGCCAGCGACCCGCCGTACCAGCGGACCCGGCCGATGCCGGACCGGCTGCACCGACTGCATGCCGAGCTGGTGCGGAGCCGCGACTGGGTGCTGTCCGGCTCCCTGGTGGGGTGGGGCAATACGCTGGTGCCGCTGTTCGACCTGGTGGTGTTCATTACACTGGACCCGGCGCTCCGGATGGCGCGGCTGCGGGCGCGGGAGCAGGCGCGCTATGGCGCGCGCATCGGCCCCGGCGGCGACATGGCGGCCGACCACGCCATGTTCATGGGCTGGGCCGAGGCCTACGACACCGCCGGTCCGGACCAACGCAGCCGGGTGCTGCACGACGCATGGCTGGCAGCCCTGCCCTGCCCGGTGCTGCGGCTGGACAGCGCGGCCGAGCCCGCGGACCTGGCCGCGGCGGTGCTGGACCGGCTGCCGGGCTGACCCGCGCCGGGGCCGCGGCGCCGGGCGGCCGAAGCCGGGCCGGGGCGGCCCTAGCTTTGCCGGTCGGCTGCCCTGCCGCGCCGGGTGGCCGCGGTGAGCGGCGCGGGTTATCGTGCCGGGAATCATGGCTTCGCGGGCTGCTGGCCGGTGCTGCCAGTTGAGCCGGACGGCACCGGCAGCAGGAGAAGACGCGATGCTTGCGAAGCGACTGGCGCCCGCCCTGCTGCGGCACGGCATCCATTATGGCTGGGTGATGGTGGCCATCACCTTCATCGTCGCGTTGGCCTCGGCCGGCGCGCTGGGCATCCTCGGCGCCCTGCTGCCGCCGTTGCAGCGGGACACCGGGTGGGACAACGCCAGCATCTCCGGTGCGCTGGCGCTGCGGCTGCTGCTGTACGGGCTGATGGCGCCCTTCGCCGCCGCCCTGCTGGCGCGCTATGGGCTGCGGCGCATCGTCGGGCTGGGCATGGCGCTGGGCATTGCCGGCTGCCTGCTCTCCATGGTCGCCACGCAGGTCTGGCAGCTCTGGGCCAGCTGGGGCGTGCTGGTCGGCATCGGCATGGGGCTGACCGCGCTGGTGCTGGGCGCCACCGTGGCCAACCGCTGGTTCGTTGCCCGCCGCGGCCTTGTGGTGGGGGCGCTGACCGCGGCCGGGGCTTCCGGTCAGATCATCTTCCTGCCGCTGGCCTCCTGGCTGGCGCAGCATGAGGGCTGGCGCTTCGCCATGGTGCCGGGGCTGTGCGTGTGCCTGGGCGCCGGGTTGCTGTTCGTGCTGCTCGGCTGCAACCACCCGGCCGAGATCGGCATGAAGGCCTATGGCGAGGAAGGCCCTGGCGCCACCTTGCCGCCGCCGGCGCCGAACGCGGTGCGCAACGCCTTCGCCATGCTGGCGGAAGCCAGCCACAGCGCGGCATTCTGGATATTGTTCGGCACCTTCTTCGTCTGCGGCCTGTCCACCGCGGGGTTGATCCAGACCCACTTCATTCCGCTATGCGCCGACTTCGGCATGGCCGAGGTGGAGGCTGCCGGCGTGCTGGCGATGATGGGCGGCTTCAACTTCGTCGGCACCATCGCCTCGGGCTGGCTGTCTGACCGTTACGACTGCCGCAAGCTGCTGTTCTGGTACTACGGGCTGCGCGGGCTCTCGCTGCTGTTCCTGCCGAGCAGCGACTTTTCCTTCTATGGCCTGTCGATCTTCGCGGTGTTCTACGGGCTGGACTGGATCGCGACGGTGCCCCCGACGGTCAAGCTCGCGGCCCAGACCTTCGGGCGGGACAAGGCGCCGCTGGTGTTCGGCTGGGTCTTCGTCGGCCACCAGCTCGGCTCGGCCGTCGCGGCCTTCGGCGGCGGCGTCACGCGGGACGTGCTGGCCAGCTACCTGCCGGCCTTCTACACCGCCGGCGCCGCCTGCCTGCTGGCCGCCGTGCTGGTGCTGGCGATCGGCCGCAGGCCGGCGGTGCCGGTCGCCGCCTGAGGCACCGGGGCGCGGGCGGGGAACCGCCGCCGCTGCCGCCGGTTGTCCCGGCGTGAAACCGGTTCCGTCATACCTGGCCAAGGCCAAGCCATGGGCCAGGGTGGCAGCGACGGTGGCGGCCATGGCCGGGGCGCTGGCAGGGCAGCGGCCGGGCCTGGCGCAACAGCCGGCCGCTGCCCCGGCCGCTGCCCCCGCGGACCAGGCGGACGAGGCCACCCTGCCCTATCGCACCGAGCTGGCCGCCACCGGCGACGCGGCGCTGGATTCCGCGCTGGCCGCCGCCTCCCAGTTGCGGGCCCTGCAGGACAGTGCGCCGACCGGGGCGCTCGGCCTGGTCGGCCGGGCCGAGGCCGACATCGACCGGCTGCAGCGGGCCCTCGCCTCGCTGGGGTTCTGGGCCGGCCAGGTCGGCATCACGCTGGCCGGGCAACCGCCGGGTACGCCGAACCTGGCGGAGACGCTGGCCGCCGCGCCGCGGCCCATCGCGGTGCAGGTCAAGGTGGAGCCGGGGCCGCTGTACCGGCTGCGCCAGGTGGAGACCCAGGCCGCCACGCCGGAGGACCAGGCGGTGCTGGACCAGGCCACGGCGACGCCGTTCGGCCTGGCCGCCGGCGATGCCGCGCGCGCCGAGGCGGTGCTGGGTGCCGAGCGCACCCTGTTGCAACGCCTGCTGGCGGCGGGGCATCCGCTGGCCAGCATGGTGCAGCGCCAGGTTACCGTGGACCACGCCAGCCGGACCATGGACGTGGTGTGGACCCTGGCGCCCGGCCCCTTCGCCCGCTTCGCCGTGCCGGCGGTGGCGGGCGACACGCGGGTCAGCCCCGGCTTCCTGGCGCGCCAGGCGGCGCCGCTGGCCGGCCAGCCCTTCAGCCCGGCGGCGCTGGAAAAGCAGCGCGCGGCGCTGTTGGGGCTGGGCGCCTTCGCCTCGGTCCGCGCCCGCGCCGCGGAGCGCCTGGATGCGGCGGGGCGGCTGCCGGTGACCTTCACGGTGACGGACCGGCCGCGCCGGGCCATCGGCGGTTCGGTGGCGTATGAGACGAACTACGGCCCCTCCGTCCGGGCATGGTGGGAGCACCGCAACCTGTTCGGCGGCGCCGAGCGGCTGCGGCTGGAGGCCGAGGTGGCGCGCATCGGCGTGGGCAATGCCGGGGATGCCGGGAACATGACCTACCGCATCGGCGGCACGCTGACCGACCCGGGCGTGTTCGCCTGGCCCGGGCTGACGCTGCAGGCCAGCAGCTACTACCTGCGGGAGCGGCTGGACGCCTACGACCGCGACGCCATCACCGCCGCGGCGATCTTCCAGCGCCCGGTGACGCCGCAGGTGACGCTGCGGGCCGGCCCGCAGCTGGATTTCGGCGCCATCGGCCCGCCCGGCGGCAAGGAGGTGCCGTACCAGATCCTCGGCGTGCTGTTCGGCGCGCGCTGGGACACCACCGACAACCTGCTGAACCCGACGCGCGGCTGGCGGCTGGACGGCACCGTGGCGCCCTCGCTCAGCGTGGCCAACACCGCGCCCTTCCTGCCGCTGCGCGTCACCGGCACCACCTACTGGGACCTGTTCGGCGACAAGGGCAGCGTGCTGGCGGCGCGCGGCAGCTTCGGCTCGCTGCTCGGCAGTGGCCGCTCCTCGGTGCCGCGGCACCTGCGCTACTACGCCGGCGGCGGTGGTTCCGTGCGCGGCTACGACTACCAGTCCATCGGGCCGCGCGACGAGCGCAACAAGCCGGATGGCGGCGCCAGCGTGGTGGAAGCCAGCCTGGAATGGCGCCAGCACGTCTACGGCAACGTCGGCGCCGTGGCCTTCGTCGACATGGGCAATGTCGGTACCGGCGGCCTGCCGGGGGGGCAGCCGCGCGTCGGCGCCGGCCTGGGCGTGCGCTACTTCACGCCGATCGGGCCGATCCGCGCCGATGTGGCGTTGCCCCTGATGAAGCAGCAGGGCAGCTCCGGCTACGGGCTGTACCTCGGCATCGGGCAGGCCTTCTGATGCGGCGCGTGCTCGCGTGGCTTGGCGGGGGCGTGGCGCTGGTGGTGCTGGCGCTGGGCGGCGGGCTGGCCTGGGTGAACACGGCGGGCGGGCTGCGCACGCTGGCCCGGCTGGCGGAGGACCAGGTGCCGGGGCTGCGGCTGCAAGGGCTGCGCGGGCCGCTGCCCTGGCGGCTCTCGGCGGCGCGCATCGGCTACGCCGACGCCGAGGGTGAATGGCTGCGGCTGGAGCGGGCCGAGCTGGCGCTGGACCTCGGCGCGCTGCTGCACGGCCAGCAGCTCCTCGAGCAGCGCGCGCTCGCGCCGGTCGTTTCGGATCTGCGCGTAGAGCTCCGCCTCGCCCTGCGCCTGCAGGCGCCGCGCGGCCTCGAGCCGCGCGGCCGCAGCGCGCGCAGGCGCGGCCAGCG
>CAIMOR010000350.1 GCA_903843125.1 uncultured Rhodospirillales bacterium | reverse complement strand
GCAGCGCCGCCGCGGTAGCCGCCGGCGCCGGCACCACCGCGTCCTTGGGTTCGCTGAACGGGCCTTCGGCGCACCCGGCCGCAAGCAAGGCTAGCCCGAAGGCCACGGGCAGGCGGTGATGCAAGGTCATTTGGGTTCCGAGGCAGAAAATGAGGGGCCGGCATGGGCGGCCATGGTCAGTTCGGTCTGCTCACCGTCGCGGTGCAGCAGCAGGCCGTGCCGGCCAGCGCGGCCGAGCACGGTCCAGTCGTCCAGCAGGTCGCCGCTGCGCAGCAGGCGGGAAGGGCCATCGCTGCCCTGGCGAACCAGCGCCACCACGTGCGCGCCCCGGCTGGTCAGGCCCACCAGTGTCCAGCCCTGCAGCGCGGCGGCAGGGGTGGCCTGTGGCACGGCTGCCATGGCAGTCGCCGGCGGCGCGACCTGGCGCGCGTGGCCCCGGTCGGGCGCGAACAGCGGCCGTTCCAGCACTTCGGCGAAGTCGGCGGCAGCCCCGCCGCCGGCACGCGCTGCCGGCCGTTGCAGCGGCATCGCCAGCGAAACCGGCAGGTCGGGCGTCTCGTCCCGGCTCAGCTGCCAGGCCGCCAGCAGCGCCAGCAGCCCGAACAGCGCCGCCAGGGCGCGCTCGTCGCGGCGACCCTGCGGCTCAGCCATCGCCAGCCACCACCCGGCTCAGCGCGTGGATGTCCAGCCGCAGGGTCAGCCCGGCCGGCGCCGCGGCGCCTTCGCCGCGACTGGCCGCCACCAGCCCATCGCCGACCGACAGCAGCGGCCGATGCGCCGCCACCGCCCGCAGCAGCCCGTGCAGTTGCGCCAGCGTCGCATGCAGCTCGATGCGCACGGCAACCCGGGTCAGCGCGCCTTCGGGCTGCGCCGGCAGGGCCTGGAACTGGTCGGCGGCCAGCCCCTCGGTGTCCAGCAGCTGGCGCACCATCGCTTGCAGCAGCGCGCCGGCCTGGTTGGCGCTGGCGGCCCGCAGCAGCAGGTTTGGCGAGGCCAGTTCCGCCTCCAATGCGTCAAGCTGGCGGCGCAGCAGCGGCGCCTCGGCGCGCAGTGGCTCCAGCCGTTGCAGCAGCGCCAGCTGCTGGGTCTCGTGCTCGCTGCGCTCCAACAGGTCGTCCACCAGCGGGCCAACCAGCGCCAGCCAGGCGAAGCCGAGCCCCGCCACCAGCAGCGCCAGCGCCAGCGCCCGGCGCCGGCCGCGGCTCGCGGGCAGTCCGGCCGGCACCTCCGCCAGGCGCAGCGCGGTCTCCGGCGTCGCCGGCTCGCCCGCGGCGTGGTCGTTTGCCCGCGCGTCGCCCGTCAGCGCCGCCCCCGACAATCGAAGCGTCTCGCCGCTCATGCCGGCCGCCGCAGGGTCAGGGTCAGCTCGAAGCGTTCGCTCCCGCTGGCGCGGTCCGGCACCACCGGGGAGCGGAACAGCGCCTCGGTGAACAGCGCGGAGCGCTCCAGCGGCCCCACCAGGGCGGCGGCCGAGGTGGCATGGCCCACCAGGTGCACCGAATCGCCTCGCACCTCGAAGCTGTCCAGCCAGGCGTCGTCCGGCAGCAGCCGGGTCAGCTCGGCCAGCACCGCCAGCAGGGCGGCGCCCTGCGCGCCACCGGTGAGCTGGTCGATGAAGCCACGGCGCTCCGCCACCTGGCGCCGCAGGTCGGCGGTGCTGTTGGCCCGGGTGCGGGCTTCCTGCACCGCCTGGTCCAGGGCCTCCAGCCGGCGCTCCTCGGCGCCCGACCAAAGCGCCAGGTTCACCAGCCCCAGCACCAGGCAAACCAGCAGCAGCCGGG
>CAIMOR010000349.1 GCA_903843125.1 uncultured Rhodospirillales bacterium | reverse complement strand
GTACGCCGTGAACGTCGCACCACCGCTCTCCGCCAGCACCTTGGTGATCGCCGCCGTCAGCGACGTCTTCCCATGGTCGACGTGCCCGATCGTGCCAATGTTGCAGTGCGGCTTGTTCCGCTCAAACTTAGCCTTGCCCATCGTCTGCGTCCTCGATCAGGTTACCAGCGGTAATGGCTGAAGGCCTTGTTCGCCTCCGCCATCCGGTGCGTGTCTTCGCGCTTCTTCACAGCAGTGCCGCGGTTGTTCGCGGCGTCCATCAGTTCGGCCGACAGCCGCTCTTCCATCGTCTGCTCGCCACGCTTGCGCGCGCTTTCGATGATCCAGCGGATCGCCAGGGCCTGGCGACGCTCGGGGCGAACCTCGACCGGCACCTGGTAGGTGGCGCCACCAACGCGGCGGCTGCGCACTTCGACGGCCGGCTTCACGTTGTCCATGGCTTCATGGAACAGCCGCAGCGGGTCGCCGTTCTGGCCAACGCGGCGCTTCAGCGTATCCATCGCGGCATAGACGATGCCTTCCGCGGTGCTCTTCTTGCCGTCGTACATCAGCACGTTCATGAAACGGCTGAGGACGAGGTCACCGAACTTGGGGTCCGGCAGGACTTCGCGCTTTTCTGCGCGGTGACGACGAGACATCTGTCTGACCCTTACTTCGGCCGCTTCGCGCCGTACAGCGAACGGCGCTGACGACGCTTCGGCAGACCCTGGGTATCCAGGACGCCGCGCAGGATGTGGTAGCGCACGCCAGGAAGATCCTTCACGCGGCCGCCGCGGATGAGCACGACCGAGTGCTCCTGCAGGTTATGGCCTTCGCCCGGGATGTAGCTGACGACTTCGTAGCCGTTGGTCAGACGCACCTTGGCGACCTTACGAAGCGCCGAGTTCGGCTTCTTCGGCGTGGTCGTGTAGACGCGCGTGCAGACGCCACGCTTTTGCGGGCAGCCCTGCAGAGCAGGTACCTTGTTCCGCTTCGCATTCGGCTCGCGCCCTTGGGCGATGAGCTGATTGATGGTTGGCATGACGCCCCTTCGAAACCTGTCCGTTTATTCCCCACGCCGCCAAAAGCCGAAATGCCCGCAGGGCGCAGGAAGCGCCACTGCAGGCCACCCGACCGATCCCTGGCCTTGGCCGGAAAGTCCGGCGGCACCAGAGACGCAGCGTTGTGGTCCAAACACCCTGGCCAAGCGGCGCATCATGCGCTGCCCCGGCCGAGGGCGCGGTAGTTACTCGGGGGGCTGCCGAGAGTCAAGCAAGTGACAGCCCCTCATCTGCGAAAAAGCCGGGTGCCTTCGGCGCCCGGCTTTCCCGCGTCGCTACTCGGCGGCCTGCTGCCCCGTGGCGTCCGCAATGGCGCCCTGGGCGGCCGGCAGGCGGCCCTTGTCGCGCTGCGCGGCCAGGGCCCGCAGGCGGTTCATCACGCTGCCCGTACCCGCCGGGATCAGCCGCCCGACGATGACGTTTTCCTTCAGGCCCGAGAGGATGTCGACCTTGCCCGCGGTCGCGGCCTCGGTCAGCACCCGGGTGGTTTCCTGGAAGGACGCCGCGGAGATGAAGCTGGTGGTCTGCAGCGAGGCCTTGGTGATGCCCTGCAGCACGGGTTCGGCCCGCGCCGGACGTTCCTTGGCCAACAACCGCTTCTCGTTCTCGATCTCGAACTCGATCCGGTCGATCTGCTCGCCGATCAGGTAGGTCGTGTCACCGGGTTCGATGACCTCCACCTTCTGCAGCATCTGGCGGACGATCACCTCGATGTGCTTGTCGTTGATCTTCACGCCCTGCAGCCGGTAGACGTCCTGGATCTCGTTGACCAGGTAGTTGGCCAGCGCCTCCACGCCCAGCACCCGCAGGATGTCGTGCGGCACGCGGGGGCCGTCGACCAGCGGGTCGCCTGCCTTGACGTAGTCGCCTTCCTGCACCGAGACGTGCTTGCCCTTCGGCACCAGGTATTCGCGCGGCACCACCTGCTCGTCGCCTTGCTGCTCCGGCACCACCACGATGCGGCGCTTGGCCTTGTAGTCCTTGCCGAACTCGACGCGGCCATCGATCTCGCTGATGATCGCGTGGTCCTTCGGCCGCCGCGCCTCGAACAGTTCGGCGACGCGCGGCAGACCACCGGTGATGTCGCGCGTCTTCGACGATTCACGCGGCATGCGGGCGATGATGTCGCCGGCATTCACCTGCGCCCCGTTATCGACCGAGAGGATCGAGTCGGGGCTGAGGAAGTATCGCGCCTCGCCACCATTCGGCAGGCGCATGATGTTGCCCTGCTCGTCCTTCATGATCAGCCGAGGCCGCAGGTCGACACCCTTCGACGCCTGCTTGTAGTCGACGACCACCTTGGAGGAGAGGCCGGTGACCTCGTCGGTCTTCTCCACCAGCGTCACGCCTTCGATCAGGTCGGCGTATTCCACCTGGCCGTTGCGCTCGGTGATGATCGGCAGGGTGAAGGGGTCCCACTCGGCCAGCTTCTGGCCGCGCGTCACCGCCGCACCCTCGTCGGTCAACAGCCGCGCGCCGTAGGGCACGCGGAAGCGGGCGCGCTCGCGGCCCGCCGTGTCGTACAGCGCTATCTCGCAGTTACGGCTCATCACCACCGGCACGCCAAGGCTGTTGGCCACCACGTTGCGGTTGGCCACCTTGATGGTGCCGTCATTGGTCGCTTCCACCGCGGACTGCTCGGCGCCGCGCTGGGCGGCACCGCCGATGTGGAAGGTACGCATGGTCAGCTGCGTGCCCGGCTCGCCGATCGACTGCGCGGCGATGACGCCGACAGCCTCGCCCGGGTTCACCGGCGTACCACGCGCCAGGTCGCGGCCGTAGCACAGGCCGCAGGTGCCGACGCGCGCCTCGCAGGTCAGCACCGAGCGGATGTAGACTTCCTCGACGCCGGAATTCTCGATGCGCTCGGCATCGGATTCCTCCACCAGGATGTTTCGGCCAAGCAGCACTTCGCCGGTTTGCGGATCAACCACCTCGCGCTGCGTGGTGCGGCCCAGGATGCGTTCGGACAACGAGGAGACGACCTCGCCACCATCCAGCACCGCGCGCACCGTCAGTCCGTTTTCCGTGCCGCAGTCGTGGTCGACGATGATGCAATCCTGCGCCACGTCCACCAGTCGCCGCGTCAGGTAGCCCGAGTTCGCGGTCTTCAGCGCCGTGTCCGCCAGGCCCTTGCGGGCGCCGTGGGTGGAGTTGAAGTACTCGAGGACCGAGAGGCCTTCCTTGAAGTTGGCGATGATCGGCTGCTCGATGATCTCGCCGCTCGGCTTGGCCATCAGGCCGCGCATGCCCGCCAGCTGGCGCATCTGCGCCGGCGACCCACGCGCACCGGAGTGCGACATCATCCACACGCTGTTGGTCGGCCGGCCGATCTCCTGGCGGGAGATCTCCTTCATCATCGCCTGCGCCACTTCGTCGGTGCAGCGCGACCAGGCGTCGACCACCTTGTTGTAGCGCTCACCCGCGGTGATCAGGCCGTCGAGGTATTGCTGCTCGAACTCCTTCACCTCGCCCTTGGTCGCGGCGATCAGCCCGGCCTTCTCCGCCGGGATCATCATGTCGTTCTTGCCGAACGAGATGCCGGCCTTGGCGGCATTGCGGAAGCCCAGCCCCATCAGCCGGTCGGCGAAGATCACGCTCTCCTTCTGGCCGCAGTGGCGATACACCGCGTCGATCACGTCGGAGACGTTCTTCTTCGTCAGCTGGCGGTTCACCAGGCTGTACGGCAGGTTCTGGTGCAGCGGCAGCAACTGGCTCAGCATCACGCGGCCAGGCGTGGTGACCACGCGCTCGACGATGATGTTGCCGTCCGCGTCCATCGCCTTGCGGCGGAAGCGGATCTTGGTGTGCAGCTTCAGCTTGCCCTGCTGCAGCGCCAGCTCGATCTCACCCATGTCCGAGAACACCGGCGTCTCGGTATCGCTGGCCGCCCGGTACTCCGGCGTCTCCAGGCTGAGGTAGTAGATGCCGAGCACGATGTCCTGGCTCGGCACGATGATCGGCTTGCCGTTGGCAGGGCTGAGGATGTTGTTCGTCGACATCATCAGCACGCGCGCTTCCAGCTGGGCTTCCAGCGAGAGCGGCACATGCACCGCCATCTGGTCGCCGTCGAAGTCGGCGTTGAAGGCAGTGCAGACCAGCGGATGCAACTGGATCGCCTTGCCTTCCACCAGCACCGGCTCGAACGCCTGGATGCCCAGGCGGTGCAGCGTCGGCGCCCGGTTCAGCATCACCGGGTGCTCGCGGATCACTTCCTCCAGGATGTCCCAGACCTCGGGACGCTCCTTCTCCACCATCCGCTTGGCGGCCTTGATGGTGGTGGCGTGGCCGTACTTCTCCAGCTTGCTGTAGATGAACGGCTTGAACAGCTCGAGCGCCATCTTCTTCGGCAGCCCGCACTGGTGCAGCTTCATCTCGGGCCCGACCACGATGACCGAACGGCCGGAGTAGTCGACGCGCTTGCCTAGCAGGTTCTGCCGGAAGCGGCCCTGCTTGCCCTTCAGCATGTCGGACAGCGACTTCAACGGCCGCTTGTTCGCACCCGTGATGGCGCGGCCACGACGGCCGTTGTCGAACAGCGCATCCACCGCTTCCTGCAGCATGCGCTTTTCATTGCGGACGATGATGTCCGGCGCGCGCAGCTCGATCAGCCGCTTCAGGCGGTTGTTGCGGTTGATGACGCGCCGATACAGGTCGTTC
>CAIMOR010000348.1 GCA_903843125.1 uncultured Rhodospirillales bacterium | reverse complement strand
CCTGGATGGCCTTGGCGATCTCCTGCATGCGGGCGCTGCCCGCATCCATGCCCATCACCTGGCCCGCGGTGACGGCGCCGTAGGCGATCGAGAGCGCCCCCAGCACGATCACGATCAACAATGCTTCGGTCATTTCGACCCTTACCCCCCGTTGATGGACGGCGCCGACTTGTTAAAGCCACGCCACCCCTGCGGGCGGCGCACCCCCCTGCGCGACGCAACACCGGCAGGCTAGGCGGCCGAAGGCAGGGGCGCAACGGTGGAACGTCAAGGCCCTGGCGCCTGGCCGGAAGCCTCAACCGGCTTGCGTGGGGCCGGCCGGGCCGCCACCATGGCGGCACAAGATGAACGGGGGAATCCGATGTTGCGGCGAGACCTGCTGGGCGGGGTGGCGACGATTCTGCCGGGCGCGGCGCTGGCCCAGGCCACGGCGCCGGCCGCCGCGGATGGCATCGTGGAGAAGCGCGTCTTCGAGATGGCCAGCTACGCCACGCGCGGCGGCGCCACGATCCCGAACCTGCGCGTCGGCTACCAGACCATGGGCACGCTGAACCCGGCCGGCACCAATGCCGTGCTGGTCTGCCATTTCTTCAGCGGGGACAGCCACGCCTTCGGCCGGTACGAGGCCGGCGGCCCGGCCGGCTACTGGGACGCCATCATCGGCGCCGGCAAGGCGATCGACACCAACCGGTACTTCGTCGTCTCGGCGGACTGCCTGGTGAACGTGAACGTGCCCAACGCGCGCACCGTCACCACCGGCCCGGCCACGCTGAACCCGGCCACCGGCAAGCCCTGGGGCATGGACTTTCCGGTCATCGCCATGCGCGACTTCATCGAGGTGCAGAAGGCGCTGCTCGACAGCCTGGGCGTGAAGAAGCTGCACATGGTCACCGGGCCGTCCAACGGCGCGCTGCAGACCGTGGAATGGGCGGCGGCCTACCCCAACTTCATCGAGCGCTGCATGCCCGTCATCGGCGGCGCCGAGTTCGATGCCTGGATGATCGGCTGGCTGAACATCTGGGAAGCGCCGATCAAGCTGGACCCCAACTGGCGCAATGGCGACTACTACGGCGCGGGCCGGGAAGCCCCGCTGCGCGGCCTGGCCGAGGCGTGGAAGATCGTCACGCTGCATGCCATGGACCGGGCGGCGCTGACCGCGCAGGGGCGCAAGGTGGTGGAAGGCCAGAACCCCGCCCGCAACATCAACGACCAGTACGCCATCGAGAAGTGGCTCGACGAGCGTGGCATGGCGCGGGCGCGGACCTCGGATGCCAACTCCTTCATCTACATGGTGCGCGCCAACCAGCTGTTCCTGAACGAGTACGCCAGCTACGAGGCCGCGCTGGCCCGGGCGCCGCATCGCTGGCTGGTCATCCCCAGCCCGAACGACCACGTCTTCCTGCCGGACGCCATGCGCGAGATGGTCGAGACGCTGCGCCGCGGCGGCAAGGCGGTGCAGCAGGCCGAGGTGCGCGGTCCGCTCGGCCACCTGAACGGCGTGGTCGGCATGGCGCCACTGACCGAGCAGATCCGCGCCTTCATCAACAACTGACGGCGCCGGAAGGCCGGGCCGGGGCGCTTCGGCAGGCTCGGCCGGTTCGAACCCCTTGCCGATACCCGCGCCCGGCGGCATGAAGGCGGGCGCGCGGTGGGCCTGTAGCTCAATGGTCAGAGCGGACCGCTCATAACGGTTTGGTTGCAGGTTCGAGTCCTGCCGGGCCCATGCCGCCGCCAAACCCGCAGCGCCGAGCCCTTGCCGCATGAACTTTCCCAATCCCTCTGCCTGGTCGCCATTGCTGCTGGGCTTCGTGGTGGCGCCGCTGCTGGCGCTGGGCGTGCTGGCGCTGGCGCACCGGGTGCTGGAGCGGTTGCTGCGCGGGCGGGATGCGCCGGTGCTGCTCGCCCTGCTGCAGCGCGGCCGCCGCCCGCTGCGGATTACCGTGGTGCTGCTGGTGCTGGACCTGGCGCTGCCCGCCGCCGGGCTGGACGAGGCGACGGCCGGCTGGGCCGACAGCCTGCTGGGCCTGGCGGTGGCCGTGGCGATGGGCTGGACCATCACGCGCAAGGTTGCCGCCGCCTTCGACGTGCAGTTGGAAGGCGCGCTGCCGAGCGACGAGGACCTGCTGCTGCGGCGCCGGCGCACCCAGCTGGCGGTGTTCCGGCGCATGGCGGTTTCGGCCGGCGTGGTGTTCACCGTGGGCGTGGTGCTGACGGCGATACCCGCGGTCCGGGCGGTGGGGCTTTCGCTGTTCGCCTCGGCCGGCGTTGCCGGGCTCGTCATCGGTATCGCCGCGCGGCCGGCGGTTTCCAACCTGATCGCCGGGCTGCAGATTGCGCTGACCCAGCCGATCCGCATCGGCGACGCGGTGACGGTGGAGGGCCAGTTCGGCCGGGTCCAGGAGATCACCGCCACCTACGTGACCATCCAGACCTGGGACCAGCGCAGCCTGGTGGTGCCGCTGAGCCACTTCCTGGAAAAGCCGTTCCTGAACTGGACCAAGGATTCGGCCGAGCTGCTGGATACGGTGTTCCTCTACCTCGACCACGCCGCGCCGGTGCAGGCGATACGCGATGAGGTGGCGAGGCTGGTGGCCGACGCGCCGCAATGGGACGGCCGCGTCGCCAAGGTCAGCGTGACCGCGGCCAAGGAAGCCTGCATCGAGGTGCGGGTGCTGCTCAGTGCCGCCGACGGCAGCCGGATGTTCGACCTGCGCTGCCTGGTGCGGGAGGCGCTGCTGGCCTGGCTGGCGCGGGACTACCCGGCCAGCCTGCCACGCCAGCGCCAGGCCGATGTGGGCGGCGGGCCGGGCTGAGCCGACCCGCCGCCTGGTCCTCAGAACACGTTGATGAACAGGATGAACAGGCCGCCGGAGATGCACATCGCCATCGGCAGCGTCAGTACCCAGGCCATCAGCATGTTGCGGATGGTGGCCAGCTGCAGCCCGGCGCCGCTCGCCGCCATGGTGCCGGCCACGCCCGAGGACAGCACATGCGTGGTGGAGACCGGCAAACCATAGACATCGGCGGCGGCGATGGTCGCCATCGCCACCAGCTCGGCCGAGGCGCCCTGGCCGTAGCTCATGTGGGTCTTGCCGATCTTCTCGCCCACCGTGACCACGATGCGCTTCCAGCCGACCATGGTGCCCATGCCCAGCGCGATGGCGACGGCCACCTTGACCCAGTCCGGGATGAAGCGCGTGGAGCGTTCCAGCAGGCGGCGGTAGTCGGCCACGGCCTTGGCGTCGTCGCCGGTGAACTCCGGCGCATGATACTTGCCCATCAGCCGCAATGCCTCGGAGGAGAGGTACATGTCGTTGCGGATGTTCGGCACCACGGCGTCGGGCAGCTGGCGCAGTTCATTGAAGCCGCGCAGCTGGCCAGAGATTTCCGCGGTCAGCTGGCGCAGCGCCGGCACCGTCTCCGGCAGCAGCACCTTGTCGCGGACATAGGCGGTCACCGTCTCCCGCACCGGGGCGGCGGCGATGGCGCCGGGCTGCACGGCGTTCGCCAGCGCAGTGTCCAGGCCCACGGTGGTCTCGTAGAACTGCTGGCTGGTCGGCGCGTCGGCGGCGCGGTTCAGCGCGTACACCGTGGGCACCGTGCCGATCAGGATCAGCATGATCAGGCCCATGCCCTTCTGCCCGTCGTTGGAGCCATGGGCGAAGGAGACGCCGGTGCAGGTGAACACCAGGATCGCGCGGATCCACAGCGGCGGCGGCTTGTTGCCCTCCGGCTCCTTGTACAGCTCCGGCTTGCGGACCAGCAGCTTCAGCACGAGGTAGAGCAGCGCGGCGCAGCAGAAGCCGACCAGCGGCGAGAGCAACAGCGCCTTGCCGATGGTGATGGCCTGGTCCCAATCCACGCCCGAGGTGCCATCCACGCCATGGTTCAGCGCGTTGGCGATGCCGACGCCGATGATGGAGCCGATCAGCGTGTGCGAGGAGGAGGCCGGCAGGCCCAGCACCCAGGTGCCGAGGTTCCAGATGATGGCGGCGATCAGCATGGCGAAGACCATGGCGAAGCCGGCCTTGGAGGAAACCTCCAGTATCAGTTCCACCGGCAGCAGGCTGATGATGCCGAAGGCGACGGCGCCCGAGGAGGTCAGTACGCCGAGGAAGTTGAACAGGCCGGACCAGATCACGGCGATCTGCGGCGGCAGGGAGTGGGTGTAGATGACCGTCGCCACGGCGTTCGCGGTGTCGTGGAAGCCGTTCACGAACTCGAACCCCAGCGCGATGACCAGGGCGACGCCGAGCAGCACGAAGGGCGCGGTGCCGGTTTCATGGGCGCCGGAAAGGTCGCCGAGCAGGCGGTTGAAGGCATAGCCGACGCCGCCGATGACCAGCACCAGGAACAGCAGGGCCGCGATGCGCGCGCCCCAGGGGTTGGCTGGCTTGCCGCCGAACTTGGCGTCGAACACGCTTGCCGGCCCCGGCAGGGCCGATGTCGCCTGGTCCATCTCGAACTCCCTTGTTCACGAGAGCCCGAGCATGACAAATCGGTTCGGCAGCCGTGTTAAGTCTGCGTTACCTTAACATGATGAAAAGGTGCGCTACTCCGCAGCGTGGGCGACGCCCTGGCAGGCGGCGCCGATCAACCCGACCACTTCGTCGGTGCTGACCACGTCGGCGAATATATTGGCCATGTTGGACAGCGTGGCCTGTTGTTCCTGCGGGTGGTGGCTTGAACAGCCATCGGCCACGAAGAATACCTTGTAGTCCAGCATCATCGCATCGCGTGCCGTGCTTTCGCAGCAGACATTCGTGACTGTACCGGTGACGATCAGCGTGTCCACGCCGCGGGCCTTCAGCCGCTCATGCAGGTCCGAGGAGCCCTGGATGAAGGCGCTGAAGCGGCTTTTGCAGACCACCCAGTCACCGGCCATCACGTCCAACCCCTGCCACAGCCGATGGCCGTAGCTTCCCGGGGTGAAGGCCTCGATCATCTTCGCCCGACGTTCCGGGCTGACGAAATGATCATAGAAGCTGCGCCAGCTCTCCACCGCGGCCGGGTCGGCGGTATGCTGCAGGTAGACCACCTGGCCGCCGGCATCGCGCAGGGCCTCGCTGATGCGGTTGACCGCGGCGACGGTGCCGGCGGCGCTGGCCACCGCGCTGGCCTGGCCTGGCGCCATGAAGCCGTTCTGCAGGTCCACCACCACATGGGCGGTGCGCTTCGGGTCCAGGCTGGGGAAGACATGCACCCCGCCGCGGCGTTCGGTGACACGGGAAACCACCGAGGGGAACAGCTCGAAATCGGCCATTGTCGGCACCTTTCGCAGGATTTGCGAGGCTAGGCCCACAAATGCCGCAGCCGCAACCGCGATCTCCGCGATCATCACGCGTTGCTGACCGCGAATGCCCCGGATGAGGGCAGTTTGGGGCGGTACCGGCGCCCGCCGCGAGCGCGACGCCTTGGCGCGCCCGGCCGCGACCGTTAGAACGCCTGTTGAACCGCGCCGGCAGGAAGCAGCACTCATGGCCGCCTACCAATACGTCTACATGATGAAAGACCTCACCAAGTCCTATCCGGGCGGCCGCGAGGTATTCAAGGGCATCACCCTGTCATTCCTGCCCAACGTGAAGATCGGCGTGCTGGGGCCAAACGGTGCCGGCAAGTCCACGCTGATGAAGATCATGGCCGGGCAGGACAAGGAGTTCGGCGGCGAGGCCTGGGCGGCCGAGGGCGCGACGGTGGGCTACCTGCCGCAGGAACCGCAGCTGGACCCGACCAAGACCGTCGGCGAGAACGTCCGCGCCGCCTTCGCCCAGCTGGAAGCCGACCTGGCGCGCTTCAACGAGATCTCGATGAAGTTCGGCGAGGAGATGTCGGACGACGAGATGAACACCCTGCTGGCCGAGCAGGGCGAGCTGCAGGAGAAGATCGACGCCGCCGATGGCTGGGAGGTGGACCGCCGCGTGGAGATTGCGCTGGACGCGCTGCGCTGCCCGCCGGCGGACAGCATGGTGGAGCACCTTTCGGGCGGCGAGAAGCGCCGGGTGGCGCTGTGCAAGCTGCTGCTGGAAAAGCCCGACCTGCTGCTGCTCGACGAACCGACCAACCACCTGGACGCCGAAAGCGTGAGCTGGCTGGAACAGACGCTGAAGGACTACCAGGGCGCCGTGCTGGTCGTCACCCACGACCGCTACTTCCTCGACAACGTCACCAACTGGATCCTGGAAGTCGATCGGGGCCGCGGCTTCCCGTACGAGGGCAACTACTCCGCCTACCTGGAAGCCAAGCGCAAGCGACTGCAGCAGGAGGAGCGCGAGGAGAGCGCCCGCCAGCGCCAGCTGGCGCGCGAGCAGGAATGGATGGGCCGCAGCCCGACCGCCCGCATGGCCAAGAGCAAGGCGCGCATCTCGGCCTATGAGGACCTGCTGGCCAAGAGCAACGAGAAGACCGCCGGCGAGGCCGAGATCGTCATTCCGCCGGCGCCGCGCCTGGGCAACACCGTCATCGTGGCCGACGCCCTGATGAAGGGCTATGGCGACCGCCTGCTGATCGACAACCTGAACTTCAAGCTGCCGCCCGGCGGCATCGTCGGCATCATCGGCCCGAACGGCGCCGGCAAGTCGACGCTGTTCAAGATGATCACCGGCGTCGAGGACCCCGATGGCGGCAAGCTGATCGTCGGCGAGACGGTGAAGCTGGGCTACGTGGACCAGAGCCGCGACAGCCTGGACCCCAACCGCACCGTCTGGCAGGAAATCTCGGATGGCATGGACCAGATCCAGATCGGCAAGAAGCTGATCCCCAGCCGCGCCTACGTCGCCGCCTTCAACTTCCGCGGCTCCGACCAGCAGAAGCGCGTCGGCCAGCTCTCGGGCGGTGAGCGCAACCGCGTTCACCTGGCGAAGATGCTGAAGCGCGAGCACAACGTGCTGCTGTTGGACGAACCGACCAACGACCTGGACGTGGATACCCTGCGCGCCCTGGAAGACGCGCTGGAGGAGTTTGCCGGCTGCGCCGTGGTGATCAGCCACGATCGCTGGTTCCTCGACCGGCTGGCCACGCACATCCTGGCCTTCGAGGGCGACAGCCACGTCGAGTGGTTCGAGGGTAACTTCGAGGCCTACGAAGCGGACAAGCGACGTCGACTCGGCAACAGCGCGGACCAGCCGCACCGCCTCAAGTACAAGCCGCTGGCGCGGTAGCCCGGTGGCCTCGGCGCTGTTCTCGCCGCGGACCATCGCGACCGAACGCCTCTCGCTGCTGCCGCCGGCGCCGGAGCACCTGCCCGACCTGGTGCGGCTGAAGGCCGACGAACGCGTCTTCGGCCTGATGCTGCATGGGGTGCGCGACGCCGGCCGGACCGCGATGGAACTGGCCGACGACATCGAGTTCTGGACCGTGCGCGGCTACGGCATCTGGTGCGTCCACCTGAAGGGCAGTGGCGAGTTCCTCGGCATCGCCGGCCTGATGGAGCGCCCGGACGGCCGCGGCGTGGCGTTGCGCTACGCCCTGTGGCCGGAGGTGCGCGGCCATGGCTATGCGCGGGAGGCCGCGCGCGCCGCGCTGGAGTTCGGCCACCGGGCAGGGCTGAAGCGGATCATCGCGGTGGCCTGGGTGGAGAATCTGGCCTCTCGCGCCGTGCTGGCTGAAATAGGCATGGCGGAACACGATGCGTTCCTGCACCAAGGCAAGCGCATGATCGTGTACGAGAGCCTGGCATGAACCACTTCACCCCTGTCTCCGCCCTGCTGGGCGGGGCGCTGATCGGCACGGCGGCGTTGCTGAGCTGGTTGCTGCTGGGTCGCGTGGCCGGGATCAGCGGCATCCTGGCCGGGGCGGCGCGCACCGAGGGTGCCGAGCGGCATTGGCGCCTGGCCTTTCTTGGCGGCCTGGTGGTTGCGCCGGTGGCCTATGCCCTGCTTGGCGGCACGCTGCCGGTGCCGGAGGTGACGCGGAACCCGGCCATGCTGGTGGTGGCGGGCCTTTTGGTCGGCTTCGGCACCCGCATGGGCAGCGGCTGCACCAGCGGCCACGGGGTCTGCGGCCTGGCACGGCTGTCGCCACGCTCGATGGCGGCAACGGGCGTGTTCATGGCCAGCGCGATGGCGACGGTGTTCGTCACGCGCCACGTGCTGGGGCTGCAGTGATGGTCATGCTTGCCGCAGCCCTGGCCGGGCTGGTCTTCGGGCTTGGGCTGGTGGTCTCGGCCATGGTGGACCCCGCCAAGGTGCTGGGCTTTCTGGACCTGGCGGGAGACTGGGACCCCAGCCTGATCCTCGTCATGGCCGGCGCCATCCCGGTGGCGGCGCTGGGCTTCGCCCTTGGCCGGAAACGGGACCGGCCGCTCCTGGCGCCGGACTTCCAGGCACCAGGCGCTGATCGGGTGGACCGGCGGCTGCTGCGGGGCGCGGCGCTGTTCGGCGCCGGCTGGGGACTGGCGGGGTATTGCCCCGGGCCGGCGCTTGCCGGGTTGGCGCTGGGCGCCTGGCAGACCTGGGCCTTCACGGCAGCCATGCTGGTCGGCATGGCGGCGCATGAAGCCTGGCAGTCGTCGCGCTAGCCCTAACGCTCGTTCGCCCGCATCTGCGCGATCTGCTGGCGCATGGCCGCCAGCAATGCGCTCACCTGCCCGCCATTGCGCTGGATGACCGAGGCGTATTCGCTGCGCTGGGTCAGCCGCAGGCTGGTGCCCTCGGCTATCATGTCGATGATCCGCGGCTGGCCGCCGATGTCGGCGACGCGCCAGTCCAGCGTGAAGGCGGCGGTGTTCGGTCGCTCCACGGTGGTGCTGACCATGACGTCGTCCTCGGTGTTGGCCTGGCTGCGCCCGAGGGTGAACTTGACGCCCTGGTACTCGCCGAAGCGCGACGCCAGGTTGTGGATCAGCGTATCCTCGAACAGCTTGGTGTATTCCTGCTGTTCGGCCGGCGTGGCGACCCGCCAGAAGCGGCCGAGGATGAAACGGCCGACGCCTTCGATATCAACGGCGCGGCGCAGCACCGCGGCGACGGCTTCGCGGCGCGAGGCGACCGGCGCGCCGGAGTTGATGGCGCTGACCAGCTCGTTGCCGGTGGTCTGGATGAACGTCGACGCGCGGGGCGCGTCGATGGCCGCGGCGGCGCGGCGGAAGGTGAGGGCCACGGGCAGCCCGAAGGCCGCCGCAAGCGCCAGTCGCCGTTCGATGGGGGTCATGCACTCGGTCTCCGGACGGCGCCGATTCGGCGCCCAGCTACGTTCTACGCGAATGCCGATCGGGCCGGCGGGTTTCAGCGGGACTGGGTGGTGCCCGTGCCGAAGCCGGTGCCGACCGCGGCCGGGCCGGTGTGCCGGTCCAGCCGGTTCTCGATCTGCGCCGCCCGATTCTGCCGGTAGCCGCTGCGCAGCGTGGCATAGGGGTCGAGCGACGTCCGCTGGACCTCGTCCAGGGTCTCGATCAGGCCTTCGCGGGTATCGACCGCCGTGGCGCCGACGCGGCTGTAGTCCAGCGCCTGCACCGCGACGCCCTGGCCGAACCAGAAGAACGGGTCGGCGACGATGCCGACGCCGAAGCCGACCAGGTCGCGCGCATTGCTCGGCCCGATGATCGGAATGAACAAGTAGGGGCCCTCGCCGACGCCCCAGACCGCGAAGGTCTGGCCGTAGTCCTCGGTATGGCCGGGCACGTTGAAATGGTCCCGCGCAACGTCGAGGATGCCGCCAAGGCCCAGCGTGGTGTTGATCAGGAAGCGGCCGGCGGTGTCGCCGGCGCGGCGCGGTTCGCCCTGCAGCATGTCGTTGGCCAGGATCACCGGCGTGCGCAGGTTGCCCAGGAAGTTGCGGACCCCCATGCGCACCGGGCGCGGCACCACATCGCGGTAGCCGACGGCGACGGGCCGCAGCACGTAGTTGTCGATGCCCTGGTGCACCGAATACAACGTGCGGTTCAGCGGTTCGACGGGGTCGTTGGTCTGGCGGAACTCGGCCACGGCTTCGCGGTCGTCCGCCGGCGGCGGCGTGGCGCAGCCAGCGAGCGCGGCCAGCGCCACGAAGCTTAGGGCAAGCATCGGGCGGGTCGGGCGAATCGGCATCGGGTGCGGCAACCTCGGATAGGTCGTTGAAATGGGTAGCCCGTTG
>CAIMOR010000347.1 GCA_903843125.1 uncultured Rhodospirillales bacterium | reverse complement strand
GGCGCTGTTGAACGGCCCGCTGCCGAGCGGCGAGCGGAGCGGCTCCAGCGGCTGGGTGCTGGGCGGCAGCGGCGTGGCCGGCGCCGGGGTCTGGAAGATGCCGACCGGCGCGCTGGTTGCCGGCGTGACGCTGGGTTGGTTGAAGCCGGGTTGGTTGAAGCCGGGCTGTGGCAGGGCCGGGGAGCGCGGTGCCTCGCCGCTGCCGAAGATGCGCCCGAAGAAGCCGGGGCGCGGGGCCTCGGGCTGGGGCGCGGCGGCGGGGGCCAGGCCGGGCGAGGCGAGCGGCGCCATGGGGGTATAGGCGGGGGCGCTGGCCGGCGCGTAGCCACCCGGCGCGGCCAGCGGCGCGTAGCTGGGGGTCAGCGGCGACGGGCCGCCGATGGGCGGCGGCGCATAGGTCGCGGCCGGCGCCGGGGTATTGGCGTAGGAGGGCGGCCGGGCGCCGCGCGGGCCGATGAAGGAGCCGACCGGCGTGTTGCCCAGCGTCGGCAGCGGCGGGCCGGGCGGCGCGGCGGGGTTGGCCAGGATGGGCGGGCTTACCGGGAAGATGGCGGTGCGGTTCTGCGCCGCCAGCCGGTCCATGGTGGCGGCGCCGACGGTGCGGGGCGGGATGAAGGCCGGGCCGGCCAGCACCGGGGCATTGGGGTTGGGGATGGCCATGCCGGCGATGCTGGGCACCGGGTTGGCCGGCGGCGGCACCACCACGGGCGCGCTGCCCATGCAGCGGAACACCAGCTGGTAGTCCTCGGACGTGATCTGGGTGCGCAGCAGTTGGGTTTGCCGGCCCATGCCGTTGCAGAAGGTGGTGGCGTCCGTCAGGCCCTTCTCGGCGGCGCCGCCGAGGTTCCGGCTGACCACCTTCATGCCGTACATGTCCGGTCCCATCGCCACCACGCCGGTGGTCGCGGTGCTGGTGCACCCGGCCAGTGCCGCCAGGCCAAACGCCAAACCAACCTGCTGCAGCCGCATGCGTCGAAACCCTCGCCTGTGGCCTGTGCCGCCCCGGCGCGCCACCGGAAGGACAGGGCCACTCACCCCCTGGGGCACCCGTTGCGACTCCTGATGGAGTCGCGGGCGCCCCTCTCGAAACCCCAATAGAACAAGCCCGGGCCGCGCGCCATGTCGCAACTGCGAAGCCGCGGGCGGGACCGCCGCGCTCAGGCGGCGCCGATGCGGGCGGCCAACGCCTGGCCCATGGCGGCGGTGCCGAGCCGGCCGCCGACATCGGCGGTGCAATCGCCGGCCTGGATGACCTGGGCGACCGCGGCCTCGATGGCGCCGGCGGCGGCGGCGAAGGCGTTGGCGCTGCTGCCGCCCTGTTCGGCCTGCCAGCCCAGCAGCATGGCGGCGGAGAGCACGAGCGAGGCCGGGTTGGCGCGGTCCTGGCCGGCGATGTCGGGCGCCGAGCCGTGGCTGGCCTGGGCCATGCAGAAGCGCTCCCCGGCGTTGATCGAGCCGCCGAGGCCGAGGCTGCCGCTGAGTTCGATGGCGAGGTCGGACAGGATGTCGCCGAACATGTTGGTGGTGACGATGACGTCGTATTTCTGCGGCGTGCGGACCAGGTGGGCGGCCATGGCGTCGACGATGACCTCGTCGTACGCGACGCCCGGATGCTTCTCGGCTTCGGCGCGGCAGGAGGCGAGGAACATGCCGTCGCCCTTGGTCAGCACGTTGGCCTTGTGCACCGCGGTGACGTGGCGGCGGCGGCGCTGGGCCAGCTTGAAGGCGGAGGCGGCGATGCGGTCGCAGCAGAGCCTGGTGATGCGGCGCATCGAGACGACGACCTCGGGCGTGACCAGGATCTCGGCGTTGCCCTGTTCCATGTTGCGGTCGGCGTAGAAGCCCTCGGTGTTCTCGCGCACGATCACCAGGTCGAACTCGGCGCCGGTCGGGCTGCGCAGGCCGGGGTAGGTGCGGGCCGGGCGGATGTTGCCGTAGAGGTCCAGGTTGCGGCGGAAGAAGCCCGACGGGTTCAGCGCGCCGCCGCCATACTGGGCGCCCTTCTGGCCGGCATAGGCGTAGGTGTCCATCGGGCCCATCACCAGGCCATCGGCGGCGCGGACCGCGGCGGCGGTGGCTTCGGGGATGGTGGTGCCGGTCTCGGCCAGGCAGGCGACGCCGGCGGGCAGCTCGGCCAGGTCCAGCTTCAGGCCGAAGCGGGCGTCGGCGGCACGCAGCACCGCCAGGGTGGCGGCGGTGATTTCCGGGCCGATGCCGTCGCCGGCGAGAACAACCAGACGCATGTGACGTTCCTTTTGCGGGCCTGATCGGCTAAGGCGGCAGCGCCGCGGGCCGCGCATCGGCCACCGATCTGCCAGCAGCGCTATAGGCCGGCGCCACGGAACAGGCCAGGAGGGGACTTGCCATGCCGATGATCTCGCGTCGCGCCACGCTGGCGCTGCCGCTGCTGTTGCCGGGCGCGGGGGCGGGGATGGCGCGGGCGGCGGAGGCGTGGCCGAACCGGCCGGTCTCGCTGGTGGTGCCCTGGGCGGCGGGTGGTTCCAACGACGTGGTGGCGCGGCTGATGGCGCCGCATCTCAGCGAGAAGCTGGGCCAGAGCTTCGTGGTGGAGAACCGCACCGGCGGTGGCGGCACCGTGGGCATGGGCGCGGTGGTGCGGGCGCGGCCGGATGGCTACACGCTGCTGATCAGCAGCGCGTCGAACCACGTCTTCAACCAGTTCGTCATCACCGACCAGGGCTACGACCCGCGCCGGGCGCTGGACGGCATCTGCATGCTGAACGACGTGCCGAATGCGCTGGCGGTCAGCAACGCGCTGGGGGTCAACACCGTGCAGGAGCTGGTGGCCCGCGCGCTGCGCGAGCCGGGGCTGGGGTTCGCGTCGTCGGGCGTTGGCTCCTCGAACCACCTGGCCGGGGAGCTGTTCCGGCTGCTGACCAAGACCGATTTGACGCATGTGCCGTATCGCGGCGGCGGGCCGGCGATTGCCGACCTGATCAGCAACAACATCCCGATCGGCTTCCTGAACCTGCCGACGCTGCTGCCGCCGGCCGAGGACGGCCTGTTCAAGATCCTCGGCGTGGGCAGCGCGGAACGCGTCAGCGTGCGGCCCAACATCCCGACCATCGCCGAGCAGGGCGTGCCGGGCTATTCCGTGCGCAGCTGGACCGGGCTGTTCGCGCCGCATGGCATGGCCCGCGAGGACGTGGAGCGGCTGAGCGCGGCGTGCCGCGAGGTGCTGGCGCTGCCGGCGGTGAAGCGCAAGCTGGACGAGCTGGCGAGCGTGGCGATCTGGAGCGATCCGGCCGAGACGGATGCCTTCATCCGGGCCGAGTTCGACAAGTGGGGGCCGATTGTCCACGCCGCCGGGGTGAAGCGGGAGTAGGCGGTATCAGCGCCTCACCGCCACCGTGTTGACCAGCGTCTCGACATGGCCGGGCCGCGGCTTGCGGCCGAACCAGGCCTCGGCGATGCCGAGGTCCGGGCGGCTCCACCAGAGGTAGGGGTAGGAGGTACGGGCCGGCGTCACCTCGAAGCCCGCCTGCTCGATCAGGGCCAGGTATTCCTCCGCCGTCTTCTGCACCTGCATCGGGTGGCGGAACAGCAGGCGGATGATCCAGCTGTGGATGTAGGCGCGGGTGCTCTCGGCGAACAGCAGCAGGCCGCCGGGCTTCAGCACGCGGTGGAACTCGGCCATGGCGGCGTGCTGGTCGACCAGGTGGTGGAAGGTCTGGTGGCAGAACAGGATGTCGGCGCTGGCGTCCGGCAGCGGCAGG
>CAIMOR010000346.1 GCA_903843125.1 uncultured Rhodospirillales bacterium | reverse complement strand
GCGAGCGCGCCGGTGCTGCGCAGCACCCCGGCCAGCCCGTACAGCGCACCGGCCTGCTGCACTGCCGGCAGCACGGCGCCGCCGGCGCCCAGCAGCCGCCCGGCCGCCAGTGCCACTCCCCCCGCCGTGCCGCGCAGATAGGCCTGGAAGGCGCTGGCGCTGGGCATGCCGTCCTCAGCCTCGGCCTCCCGCGCATCGGCCATGGCGAGCAGGTCTGCCGCATCCAGCGTGCCGGCCGCCACCAGCGCGTGCAGCGGCGCCGCCACCTCGTGCTGGCGCGGCGGGCGGCCGGCGGCGGCGTTCTCCACCACCTCCCGCCACCATTGCAGCCGGATCAGCGCCAGCACCGGCTGGCTGGCAACTTCGCGCGCCCGCGCCAGTTCATGGTTGTACGCCAGCAACGCGAACAGCGCTTCCCGCCGCTCCGCCGGCGCAAACAGCGCACATAGGAAGCGGTCCGGGTCATGCTGGCGCACGAAGCCGCCCAGGGCGGACAGGGTCGGCGAGGGCGGCGCTGCATTCATTGCCCGCTTATGCCCGGCCTTGCTTGACCTAACCAGGGACCCCGCCTAGCTGTTGCGCACCAACATCCCCGAGGGAGAGACATCATGGCCTTCAGCCTGCCTCCGCTGCCCTACAGCCACAACGCGCTCGCGGCGCAGAGCATGTGCCAGGAAACCCTGGAGCTGCACCACGACAAGCACCACAACGCCTATGTCACGGCGCTCAACGGCCTGATCGAATCCAAGGGCCTGGCCGGCAAGTCGCTGGAGCAGATCTGCGCCGAGGCCGGCAAGGCCGGCGCCGAAGGCGCCCCGGTGCTGAACCAGGCCGGCCAGCACTACAACCACATCCTGTTCTGGCAGGTCATGTCGCCGAGCGGCGGCGGCGACAAGCTGCCGGCGCGCCTGGCGGCCAAGATCGACCAGGACCTCGGCGGCCTGGCGCAGTTCAAGGAGGCCTTCAAGCAGGCCGGCGTCACGCAGTTCGGCTCGGGCTGGGCCTGGTTGATCATCGGCACCGACGGCAAGCTGAAGGTGACCAAGACCGCCAACGGCGCGAACCCGATCAGCACCGGCGAAGGCCAGCCGATCCTGGGCGCCGACGTCTGGGAGCACGCCTACTACCTGGACTTCCGCAACGTCCGCCCGGGCTACCTGGACAACTTCCTGAACAAGCTGGTTGACTGGTCTGTGGTCGACAGCCTGCTCGCCGAGGGCGGCCTGAAGAGCGGGCAGTCGGCGTAAGCCCTCCCCTCGGTTGCAGGCATCCGCCGGCTGAGCCTGGCGTGCCCATGAGGGTACGCCAGGCCGCCGGCATCCCTGGTTGAGCCTGGCATAACCCAGGCGCGCCGAGTGCGGTTCGGGGCCGCTGCTTTCGGGCAGCGGCCCCTTGCCGTTTCAGGCCTTGGTGTCGTTGGCAACCACCGGCTTCAGGATGTCGGTGATGGTGCCGCGCAGCACGCTGACGCGCACATTCTGCGCAATCTCCACCTCAACCTCGTCGACGCCTTCCTTCACCGTGGTGATCTTGCCGATGATGCCGCCGGCCGTGATCACGCGGTCGCCGCGCTTCAGGCCGGACATCATGGCCTTGTGCTCCTTCTGCTTCTTCTGCTGCGGGCGGATCAGCAGGAAGTAGAACACGGCGAAGATCAGCAGCAGCGGCGCCAACTGCATGACCATGCCCATGGCACCGCCATCGGCGGTCTGGGCGTAGGCGGGTGAGATGAGCATGGCTGGAAATTCCTTGGTTGAGCCGGGTTGCCGGCATCCGGCGCGGAAACTAGCTTCCCCCCCCTTGCCGTCAATACCAGGACATCATGATGGACCATTCATCCGAGCGCAGTTCATTGGAGCCGGTGCTGATGCGCATTGCCGAGGCGCTTGAGCGCCTGGCCCCGCCGCCGGCCGCCGCCCCCACCCTGGCCGGCGCGGATGCCTTCGTCTGGCACCCCGGCCCGCGCGCCCAGCTGGCGCCGGTGCCCAAGGTGTCCCGGGTGGAGATCGAGCTGCTCCAGGGCATCGAACGCCAGCGCGACCTGCTGCTGGAGAACACGCTGCGCTTCGCCCGCGGGCTGCCGGCCAACAACGTCATGCTGTGGGGCGCCCGCGGCATGGGCAAGTCCAGCCTGGTGAAGGCCGCGCATGCCAAGGCCAATGAGGACGTGCCCGGCGCCCTGGCACTGATAGAAATCCACCGCGAGGATATCCGCACCCTGCCGGAGCTGCTGAACCACCTGCGGGCGCAACCGCGCCGCGCCCTGGTGTTCTGCGACGACCTCTCCTTCGAGAAGGAGGACGCCGACTACAAGGCGCTGAAATCCGTGCTGGATGGCGGCATCGAGGGCCGCCCGGCCAACGTGCTGTTCTACGCCACCTCGAACCGCCGCCACCTGATGTCGCGCGACATGATCGAGAACGAGCGCAGCACCGCGATCCATGGCCAGGAAGCGGTGGAGGAGAAGGTTTCCCTCAGCGACCGCTTCGGCCTGTGGATCGGCTTCCACAACTGCGACCAGCCGACCTACTTCGCCATGGTCGAGGGCTATGCCCGCGCGCTGGGCATCGACATCGCGCCCGAGGCGTTGAAGCGCGACGCCAACGAATGGAGCGTCACGCGCGGCGGCCGCAGCGGCCGCGTCGCCTGGCAGTTCATCCAGGACCTGGCCGGACGCAACGGCGTGGCGCTCAGCTGATCGTCTCGAGCCCGCCCATGTAGGGCCGCAGCACCTCGGGGATGGCAATGCTGCCATTCCCGCCCTGGTGGGTCTCCATTACCGCGATCATCGCCCGGCCGACCGCCACTCCGCTGCCGTTCAGCGTATGCAGGGTGATGTTGCCCTTGCCTTCGGCCGGCTTGTAGCGCGCGTTCATCCGCCGCGCCTGGAAGTCCCGGCAGTTGGAGCAGGAGGAAATCTCCCGCCACATCCCCTGCCCCGGCAGCCACACCTCCAGGTCGTAGGTGCGCGCGGCGCCGAAGCCGGTATCGCCGGCGCAGAGGAACATCCGCCGCCAGGTCAGGCCCAGTTCCGTCAGCACGCGTTCGGCGCAGGCGGTCATCCGCTCGTGCTCGGCGTCGCTGTCCTCCGGCCGGACGATGCTGACCATCTCGACCTTGTTGAACTGGTGCTGGCGCAGCATGCCGCGGGTATCCCGCCCGGCGCTGCCGGCCTCGCTGCGGAAGCACGGCGACAGCGCGGCGTAGCGCAACGGCAGCGCGGCCTCGGCCAGGATCTCGTCGCGCACCAGGTTGGTCAGCGGCACCTCGGCGGTCGGGATCAGGTAGCGGCCATCCGTGGTCTTGAACAGGTCTTCCTCGAATTTCGGCAGCTGGCCGGTGCCGTACATGGTGGCGTCGTTGACCAGCAGCGGCACCTGCGCCTCGGTATAGCCGTGCTGGGTGGTATGCAGGTCCAGCATGTACTGGCCCAGCGCGCGCTCCAGGCGGGCCAGCGCGCCCTTCAACACGGTGAAGCGGGCACCGGCCAGCTTGGCGGCGTTGCTGAAATCCATCAGCCCCAGCGCCTCGCCCAGCTCGAAATGCTGCTTCGCCGGAAAGCCCAGCGGGGCAGGCTCGCCATGCTGCTTCAGCACGACGTTGTCGGCCTCGTCGCGGCCATCCGGCACCGCGGCGTCGAGGATGTTGGGCAAGGCTTCCAGCAGGCGCAGTTGCGCGTCGTCGGCGGCCTTGGCCTCGGCTTCCAACGCCGCCATGTCGTCGCGCAACGCGGTGGCCTCGGCCTCCAGTGCGCTGGTATCGGCGCCGCTGCGCTTGCCCTGGCCGATTTCCTTGGCCAGGGCGTTGCGGCGGGACTGCCTTTCCTGCAGCGCGGCCTGGGCGGCGCGGCGGGTACTGTCCAGCGCCAACACCTGTCCGCTCAGCGGCCCCAGCCCCCGGCGGGCCATGGCGGCATCGAAGGCGGCGGGGTCGGCCCGCACCAGGCGAATATCGTGCATCTCGGCGGAACCCTAGGTCTTGGGCTTCTTCGGGGTCATCCAGATCGCCGCCCAGATCGACAGTTCGTAGAGCAATATCATCGGCACGGCCAAGCCGACCTGGCTGATGATATCCGGCGGCGTCAGCACCGCCGCCACCACGAAGATGCCGACGATGGCGTAGCGCCGGCCCTTGCGCAGCGTCTCCACCTGCAGGATGCCCACGCGGCACAGCAGCGTCAGCGCCACCGGCATCTGGAAGGCGATGCCGAAGGCCAGGATCATCTGCATGACCAGCGACAGGTATTCGCTGACCTTGGCCTCCAGCTGCACCGGCAGCCCGCCATCGCCGGGCGAGGTCTCGAAGCTGATGAAGAACTTCCAGGCCAGCGGGAAGATGAAGTAGTAGGCCAGCGCCGCCCCGGCCACGAACAGGAAGGGAGAGGCCACCAGGAACGGCGTCACCGCCTTCTTCTCGCTGCGGTACAGCCCCGGGGCGATGAACAGCCACAACTGCGTCGCCCAGATCGGGAAGCTGAAGAACACCGCGCCGAAGAACGCCACCTTCAGGTAGGTGAAGAAGGCCTCGTACAGCGCGGTGAAGATCATCCGGCGGTCGCCGCCGCCCTGGCGGGTCAGGATGTCGGCCAGCGGCTGCGCCAGGAAGCCGTAGATCTGCGCCGAGAAGTAGTAGCAAACGGCAAAGCAGACGGCGAAGGCGACCACCGACCACAGCAACCGCCGGCGCAACTCCAGCAGGTGGTCGATCAACGGCATGGGCTTGTCGTCGATCGTATCTTCCGGATCAGGCGGCACGGGCGATACTCAGGCGTTGTGGGTGGGCGCGCCCGAGGGCGGAACATGCGCCGGCGGGATGAAGGCAGGTGCCTCCGGGGCAGCCGGCGGGGTCGGCTCGGCGGCGGGGTGGACGTTTTCCGGCGGCACGAAGGCCGGGGCGGCCTCCGGGCCGGCAGCGGCCAGGCTGTCGCCGCCGGCCAGGCTGTCGCTGCCGGTGAAGGCGTCCACGCCGGCGCCGGCGGTGCTGTCGGCGCCATAGGTGGTGTGCGGGTAGTCCTTCAGCGGGTCCTCGGTGAAGGTCTTGCGCAGGCTGCCATCGCCGTCGACCGTCTTCTCGAAGGTGTCGCGGATGTTGAAGTTGCGGATTTCGTTCAGCGAATCCCGCACCTCATGCAGGTTGGCCTCGCGCACGAGCTCGTCGGCCTGGCCGCGGAACTCGTTGGCCATCTGCCGCGCCTTGCGGACCATGCGCGCAACGCCCCGCACCGCATCGGGCAGGTCCTTGGGCCCAATGACGACAACCGCCACGACGGCGATCAAGGCTATCTCAGACCAGGCAAGGTCGAACATTCCGTCCCCAATGGGAGAGGCCGCCGCAGCGGCAAGGCGCATGGGTTAGCAGGAAGGCGCCGCCTCAACAATGTGGGGAGACCGAGAAGGTTTTTCAGGCCGCCTCGGCGGCGTCATTGGCGGGCGGTGCCGCGGCCACGGCGCGCAGCAACGGCCCGGGTTCGTTGACCAGTTCCTCGCGACGCGGCAGGTCCTGCAACGACTTCAAGCCGAATTGCTCCAGGAAGCGCGGCGTGGTGCCCCACAGGCTGGGCCGCCCTGGCACTTCCTTGCGGCCGCGCGGCGCCACCAGGCCCATCTCCAACAGTGCTTCCAGCGTCTGCTGGGACAGGCTGGCGCCGCGGATTTCCTCCACCTCGGCGCGGGTCACCGGCTGGTGATAGGCGATGATCGCCAGGGTTTCCATGGCCACGCGCGGCAGCCGGCGTGGCACCTCCACCACCCGGGTCAGCGCGGGGGCCAGCTCCGGCGCGGTGCGGAAGGCGAAGCCGCCGGCCACCTCCACGCATTGCGCCGGCCGCCCGGCGCTGCGGGCCACCAGCGCGGTCAGTACCGCCTGGGCGGAAAGCCCTTCCGGCAGCACCTGCTGCAGGCGCGCGGCAGCAACCGGGCGGTCGCTGGCGAAGATCAGCGCCTCGGCCAGCCGCAACCCATGCTCGAAGGCGGCGGCGTCGGCACCGGCGCCCTCGGGCGCCGCTGGCGGCGAGGCGGGCGGTGCGGCGGGCGACTCGGCCCAGGCCAGCATGTCCTCGGCGGTGAACTCCTCAGGCGGCATGCGCCGTCCCCTCCCCGGCCCGGCGCAGCAGGATCGGCCCGAAGGCGCGATCCTGGCGCAGCTCGATCCCCCCACCGCGTGCCGTCTCAAGCGCGGCGATCAGCGTCGCGGCCACGGCGGCGCGCTGCTCGATGGGGTCGAAGACGCCGTCCGGCAGGAAGCTCAGCAGCACTTCCCAGCCCGGCAGCTTGCCAACCAGGCGGGACAGCCGCTCCACCGCTTCCTGCACGGTCCACAGCTTGCGGTGCTTCGGCACATAGGGCCGCTGTGCCAGGGCACGGCGGCGGGCGCCGGCATAGGCCTGCAGCAGGCTTGAAAGGTCGGCGGCGATGCCGCTGCGGTCCTCCACCTTCAGGCTCTCGGCGGCGCCGCGGGCGAAGCTGTCCCGCCCCAGCTGCGGCCGGGCACCCAGCCAGGCGGCGGCGGCGCGCATCTGCTCCAGCACCACCAGGCGGTCGGTCAGCGCCAGGGCCAGCGCCTCGGCGTCCTCCTCGGGCGTCGCGTCCTCCGGCACCAGCAGGCGGGACTTCAGCCAGGCCAGCCAGGCCGCCATCACCAGCCAGTCGGCGGCGAGTTCCAGCCGGATGCGCCGGGCGCCCTCCACCACCGCGAGGAACTGGTCCACCAGCGCCAGGATGCTGATCTGGCGGATTTCCACCTTCTGCGCCCGCGCCAGCTCCAGCAGCAGCTCCAACGGGCCGTCGAAGCCCTGCAGGTGCAGCACCAGCGCCGGGTCGGCCTCGCGCGTCGTCTCAGACATTGCCGGAGGCCCAGAGTACGGCCTGGAAGGCGGCGGCGACCACGTGGCGCAGCGCCCAGCCCACCGGGTCCACGCCCGGCGCGGCCCGCGGCAGCACGAAGACGCCGAGCATCACGATCAGGATGCCCCAGCGCTCCAGTTGCATGAAGCGCCAGGCCAGAGGCGCCGGCAGCAGCCCCGCCATGATGCGCCCGCCATCGAGCGGAGGAATGGGCAGCAGGTTGAACATCCCAAGCACAAGGTTGGCCAGGATCGACAGGCCGATGAACCGATAGACCCAGGCCACCGAGTCGGGCGAGAGCGAACCGGCCAGCTCCCCTGCCGGATGCGCCAGCAGGCCGCTGGCCCAGGCCAGGAAGAAGTTCATCAGCGGCCCGGCCGCCGCCACCAGCGCCATGCCCAGGCGCGGGCTGCGCCGCGGCGAGCGCCAGAGCAGCAGCGCATTCACCGGCACCGGCTTGGCCCAGCCGAACATGAACTCGATGCGCCCGAGCGTCAGCAGTTGGCCCACCACCAGTACCGCCGGCAGCAGGATGGTGCCGACCGGGTCGATGTGGCGGATCGGGTTCAGGCTCAGCCGCCCGGCCTGCCGCGCTGTCGGGTCGCCCAGCGCCAGGGCGGCGTAGCCGTGCGCGGCCTCGTGCAGGGTGATGGCCAGGATGGAGGCGAGCGCCGCCGCCAGGAACTCGGGCAGCCAGGTCACGCCGCGGCCGCCAATTCGGCGTCGCGCAGCGCCAGCAGGGCAGCGGGGTCCAGGGCTTGCGGCCGGGCCGTGGCACGGGCGGCGGCCAAGCGGATGGCCGTGTGCTCCGCCAGCGCCGGGCAGCCGGCCAACGCGGCGGCCGTCTCCGCCAGCACGCCGGTGCAGTGCAGCACCAGGTCGCAGCCGGCGGCGATGGACTGCGTCGCCAGCGCCCCCGGCGCACCCCGCAGCGCCTGCATGGCCAGGTCGTCGCTGACCAGCACGCCGTCGAAGCCGATCTCGCCACGGATGATCCCGGCGATCACAGCGGGCGAAAGCGTCGCCGGCAGGGTCGGATCGAGCGCTTCGTAGACGATATGCGCCGTCATCGCCCAGGCGCCGGAACCGGCCAGGGCGGCGAAGGGCGTGAGGTCGGCGGCCAGTTCCGCCCGGCTGGCGCTGACCCGCGGCAGGTCCAGGTGGCTGTCCACCAGGGCGCGACCATGGCCGGGGATATGCTTGATGACGGGGATGCAGCCCGCCGATTGCAGCCCGCGCACCCAGGCGGCGCCGAGTCGCGCGACCTCGGCGGGCGCCGCACTGAAGGCCCGGTCGCCGATGATGCCGTGCGCGCCGGGCAGCCTCAGGTCCAGCACCGGGGCGCAGGCGACATCGAAGCCGGCCGCCCGGCAGGCGAGGCCCAGCAGCGCCGCATTCGCCGCCGTCGCGTCGGCGGACAGGTGCTCGAACGCCGCGGCCGGCGGAAAGGCCGGCCAATGTGGTGGTCGCAGCCGCGCCACGCGGCCGCCTTCCTGGTCCACCAGCACCGGCGCCTCGGCCCCGAGCAGGTCGCGGATGGCATCGGCCAGCGCCCTGACCTGCTCCGGCGAGGCGATGTTGCGGGCGAACAGGATCACCCCGAGCGGCGGCGTGGCGCGGAACAGCGTCACCTCCTCCGCCGCCAGCGCCATGCCGGCAATGCCGACGATGGCGGCGCGCGGGGTGTTCAGGGCGCGACCGGCACGCAGCCGCCGCCCTTCGCCTTGACGGCGTCGCACAGCGCCCGGGCGGCGGCGGCATCCGCCAGCCCGCCGACGCGCAGCCGCCACAGGGTCGGCAGGTTGTCGCGCTTCAGTTCGGTGATCACGGGGTGGCGGCTGGCCAGGTCCGGCACCTTGCGGACGGCGCCTTCCCAGGCGCTGCGGGCCGCAGCCTCGGAGTTCAGGGCGCCGAGCTGCACGTGCCAGCGGCCCGTCGCGGCCGGTGCTGCCGCCGGCCGAGCCGGCACCGCCGGCCGCGCCGCCTGGGTTGCCACCATTTGCTGCTGCTGTGGCTGCTGGGCCTGCGGCGCCGGTTCCGGCCGCGGCTGCGTCGCCGCCTGCTGCTGTTGCCGCAGCAGCGCCATCTGCGGCGCTTCCGGCCCGGGGGCGATCCGGTTCGGCGTCAACACCTGCTCCGGCCGACGCTCACCCGGGCGGTCGAAGATGGTTTCGTCCTGGTTCGGCACCACCATGCCGCCGGGGGCGGCCGGGCGTTCCTTGAGCGGGGTCTGCTCCGCCTCCACCACCGGCACCGCCCGCGGACCCAGCTTGCTGACGCCCCAGCCGAGCAGCCCCAGCACCACCACGCCGCCCAGCAGGGCGCCGGCCACCAGCAGCATCCGCCGCGGCACGGTCGGCGACTCCGATTGCGAACGCCAGGACGGCAGCGGCATGTCGCTCATGGTATGTCCCCCGGGCGGGATCAGCGCATTTCCTGCACCGCCTCCACGCCCATCACCTGCAGGCCCGAGCGGATCACGGTGGCCGTGGCGGCAACCAGCGCAAGCCGCGCGCGGGTCGCCTCCGGCTCGTCATCCCGAATGAAACGCAGGGTCGCGTCCTCGCGCCCCTTGTTCCACAATACATGAAAGTCGCCCGCCAAGTCATGGAGAAAAAACGCGATCCGGTGAGGTTCGCGGGCCAGGGCCGCGGCTTCCACCGTGCGCGGCCAGGCGGCGATGCGGCGGATCAGCGCCAGTTCCGCCGGGTCGGTCAGCGCTTCCAGCGGCGCGCTGGCCAGGTCCGCCGGTTCATTGCCGGTGCGCAGCACGGAACGGCAGCGGGCATGGGCGTATTGCACATAGAAGGCCGGATTCTCGCGGGATTGCTCGACCGCCTTGTCCAGGTCGAAATCCATCTGGGCATCGGCCTTGCGGGTCAGCATGGTGAAGCGCACTGCATCGCGCGCCGCCGTCTGGCTGCCGGTCATCTCGGCCAGGTCGTCCAGCAGGTCCCGCAGGGTCACGAAGGTGCCGGCGCGCTTGGACATGCGCACCGGTTCGCCATTCCGCATGACCCGGACGATCTGGCACAGCACAACGTCCAGCGGCACGCGGCCGTCGCTGAGCGCCTTCACCGCCGCCTGCATCCGCTTCACATAGCCGCCATGGTCGGCGCCCCAGACATCGATCAGCAGCGCCTCGCCACGGGCGATCTTGTCGGCATGGCAGGCGATGTCGTTGGCGAAATAGGTGTTGCTGCCGTCGCTCTTGCGCAGCGGCCGGTCCACGTCGTCGCCGAATTGGGTGGAGCGGAACAGGGTCTGCTCGCGGGCTTCCCAGTCGTCCGGCGTCTTGCCCTTGGGCGGTTCCAGCACGCCTTCATAGACCAGGCCCTTGTAGCTGAGCGTGCCGATGGCGGCACCGACCGCCTGGGTCTGGACCAGGGCAAGTTCCGAGGTGAAGACGTCCTGCTGCACGCCCAGCGCGGCCAGGTCGGCGCGGATGTCGACCATCATCATGGCAACCGTGGTGGCCTGGATTTCCGCCAGGGTTTCGGGGGTTGGCTGGCCATCGGCGCCGGGCGCCAGGGCCGTGCCGCGCTGCGTCACCAGGGCTTGCCCCACCGGCACCAGGTAGTCGCCGCCATATTGCAGCGTCACGCCGAAGGCGCGCTCGAAATCCTCGCGGTCCCGCGCGGAAGCAGCGAATTCGCGCAGGCTGGCGGGGCCGGTGGCGGCCCGGGCCTGGCCTGCCGGCGTGGCCAGCAGCGCCTGGAGGTAGCGCCAGTAGCTGGCCCAGGCCAGCGCCTGCACCTGCGCGCCAGCGTC
>CAIMOR010000345.1 GCA_903843125.1 uncultured Rhodospirillales bacterium | reverse complement strand
TTGGACATCGCCATCAGCGTGATGCCGCGCGACCGCGCCTGGATGTTCTCCTCGGTCGCGTCGGGCTGGCGGCCCTCGAAGGCCGGGGCCAGCATCTGGCCGAAGGCGGCCATGGCCGGGCCGATATTCACCGTCTCGTACTTGATGCCGAGCAGCCGCGCGCATTCGGCGGCGTCCTCCAGGCTCTCGCCGCTGGTGTAGGGGCTGGGCATCATCACCGCCCGCACCTTGTCGGCGCCCAGCGCATCCGCCGCGACGGCCGCCGAAATCGCGCTGTCGATGCCGCCGCTCAGCCCCAGCACCACGCCGGGAAACCGGTTCTTGCCGACATAGTCGCGCAGCCCCAGCACCATCGCCTGCCAGATCTGCTCCAGCTCGCCCGGCAGCTTGGCCGGCGGCTGCGGCTTGCACACCAGGCGCTCGCCCTCGCGGTGCCATTCCGTCACGACAAGCGCCTCGGCGAAGGCCGGCATCTGCACCGCCAGCGAGCGGTCGGGGTTCAGCACGAAGCTGGCGCCCTCGAACACCAGTTCATCCTGGCCGCAGACCTGGGCGAGGAAGACGAAGGGCAGCCCGGTCTCCACCACCCGCGGCACCGCCAGGTCCACCCGCCGCTGGCACTTGCCGACCTCGAACGGAGAGCCGTTGATGCTGAGCAGGATCTCCGCGCCGCTCTCGGCCAGCGTCTCCGAGACGGCAGGGAACCACCAATCCTCGCAGATCATCAGCCCCAGCCGAAACCCGCGGAAGGCCACCGGCCCCGGCGCCGGCCCGGCCTCGAACACCCGCTTCTCGTCGAACACGCCGTAATTCGGCAGCTCATGCTTGGCCCGCTTGGCCAGCACGCGGCCGCCCTCCAGCACGAACAGCGCGTTGTGCCGCCGGCCATTCTCCACCCACGGCCCGCCCACCACCAGGCCAGGGCCGCCATCGGCGGTCTCGGCCGCCAAATCGGCAATGGCGCGCGCGCAGGCCTCGTTGAAGGCCGGCTTCAGCACCAAATCCTCCACCGGGTAGCCGCCGATGCTGAACTCCGGCGTCACCACCAGGTCGGCGCCCAGCCGCGCCGCCTCCGCCCGCGCCGCACGGATGCGTGCGGCATTGCCGGCGATGTCCCCGGTATGCGGATTGAGCTGGGCGAGGGCGATGCGAAGCGTGTCTGACATGATTGCCGGAAGCTAGGGACGCCAGCCCCCCCGGTCAACGCGAGGCGGCAACCTTCGCCCCACCGGCCCGGCCGGCCGCCCCGCCCTTGGCCACGCCCAGCAGCATCCCCGCACAGGCCAGCGCCACCGCCAGCAGCCCCAGCGGCGGCAGTGCCTCCCCCAGCAGCGGCCAGGCGAACAGCGCCGCCAGCGCCGGCACCACCGCGCCGATCATCGTCGTCGGCCCGGCGCCGATGCTGTGCACCGTGCGGGTGTACAGGAACATCGCCAGCACCGTGGCCCCGGCACCGTGGAACGCCATCTGGTACAGCACCACGCCCACGGAGGCCTGCGCCATGCCCGAGGGCAGCCACAGCCACCAGACCGGCAGGTAGAGCGGCGCCGCCAGCAGCGCGATCGTCAAGGTCACGTCCAGCGCCGGCAGCCGCCAGCGCCCGACCAGCAACGTGAATATCGCCCAGCAGCCGATCGCCGCCACGAACAGCAGGTCCCCCACCCAGGCCCGGGCATAAAGCGCCGATGTCACGGAAACCAGCAGCAGGCCGGACAGCGTCACCAGCCCCAACCCCGCCGCCTGCCGCCAGCCAAGCCGGGCGATGCCCAGCACCTGCGCCAGCAGCATCGCGATCACCGGCAGCCCCGCCGCCATGATGGTGGCGCCATGCGCCGCCGGCGCCAGCTGATAACCAGCATAGGCGCCCAGCGGAAAGCCGAACCCGGCCAGCCCCAGCACCACCGGCACCCGGCGCCAGGGCATCCGCGGCCAGCCGCGCCAGGCCACCAGCGGCAGCGCGGTCAGGAAGGCGCCGCCATAGCGCAGCGCCGCCACGTCCCAGGCGGTAAGCGACTGGCGCGAGGTCAGCCGCGCCATCAGGTGGAAGCTGACCCACACCACCAGCAGCAGCCCGGCGCACAGCCAGCCGAGCAACCGCTCCCGCCGCTCAGGGCTCAAGAGCCCTTGCCGTTCTTCTTCCGCCCGCCATTGCGGTGCAGCAGGAACTCGCGCCCCAGCTTGACCCGCTGCTGCCCGTCATACTCGACGATATCCGCCGTGGCATACGTCTCGGACCAGATATCCGGGATGAAGCTGCCGGTGCCCACCACGTCGATCGGTGCCCGCGCCTCCGCCATCACCCGGCATTTCTGCACGCCGAAGCCGGAGGAGGCGACGATCCGCACCTTGTCGAAGCCGCCGGCATCCAGCGCCTCGCGCATCTTCCACACCGCCGCCGCCGAAACCCCGGTGCCCACCAGGTGCCGCAGCTCGGTCTCGCTGCGATAGCGACGGATCGCGCCCGGCGCATGGCGCTCCAGCACCGCATAGCTCTCGGCCGGGTCCAGCCCTTCCAGGAAGCGCCCGCCATGCGTATCCAGCCGCACCGCCAGCCGTCCCGCCCCGGCCATCTCGGGGAAGCGCCGGCACACCGCCAGCCCGTCCGTCACCTCATGGCCGAAATAGTCCACCAGCACGGTCAGCGGCTCGTCCGGATAGGTCTCCACGAACATCTCGGCCGCCCGCACGGTGGAGTTGGCGTAGCCGATCAGCGCATGCGGCATGGTCCCGTAGCCATGCGAGGCACCGAACCAATGCGCCGTGCTGTCATTGGCATTCCCCACGAAGCCGCGGGCGCCCTCGCGCTTGGCCGCCGCGCTGCCGACGGCGGCGGCATAGGCCATCATCTCCTGCATTTCCTGCCCGGCGCAGTGCCTGGCATCCATGGCCAGGAAACTCACCTGCGGCAGCTCCAGGCACATCTGGTAGGCGTTGTGCGCGGCCACGCAGGGCGCGCCCAGCTTCTGCAGGTACAGCGTCTCCAGGTCCGCCAGCTGCACCAGGGAGCCGGTGATGTAGAGGATCGGGTCGCCGGCGCCGACCCACTCGCCTTCCGGGTGGACCACGTCGATCTCGAACGCCGTCCCCCGCGCCGCCGCCACCGCCTGCAACCACTCCAGTGCCAGCCGCGGCGCCGAGACCACCGGCCGGCGCAGGAACACCGCATAGGTCACCCGGGCATCGCCGAACTTGCCGACAATGGTCCGGGTGCGGTTGAAGTAGGCGTCGGTCTCAGCCGCAATCGCGGCGTCCGACGTCTCGTGGGTCATGGCTACTGCGCCGCCAGCGCCGGCTGTTCCGGGCGAACCCGGCGCGCCTTCAGCTCCTCGGCGATCAGGAAGGCCAACTCCAGGCTCTGCTCCGCGTTCAGCCGCGGGTCGCAATTGGTCTGGTAGGCGCGGCTCAGGTCGCCTTCGGTCAGCTTGTGCGCGCCGCCCAGGCATTCCGTCACTTCCTGCCCGGTCATCTCGACATGCACGCCGCCGGGATGCGTCCCCTCGGCCGCATGCACGTCGAAGAAGCCGCGTACCTCCGCCAGAATCGCGTCGAACGGCCTGGTCTTGTACGGCCCGGCCGAAACCGTGTTGCCGTGCATCGGGTCGCACAGCCACACCACGTTGCGCCCGGCCTTGGCCACCGCGCGCACCAGCGGCGCCAGCTTCTCCTCGACCTTGCCCGCCCCCATGCGCGAGATCAGCGTCAACCGCCCCTTCTCGTTCGCCGGGTTCAGGATCTCGGTCAGCCGCACCAGTTCCTCGGCCTCCATGCTCGGCCCGACCTTCATGCCGATCGGGTTCTTCACCCCGCGCAGGAACTCCACATGCGCGCCGTCCGGCTGCCGCGTGCGGTCGCCGATCCAGAGGAAATGCGCCGAACAGGCATAGCTGTCGCCGGTCAGGCTGTCGGTGCGGGTCAGCGCCTGCTCATAGGGCAGCAGCAGGCTCTCGTGGCTGGTGTAGAACTCGGTCTCGCGGATCTGCGGCGCGCTCGTGCTGGTCATGCCGCAGGCGGCCATGAAGTTCAGCGTCTCGTCGATCCGCTGCGACAGGTCGGCATAGCGCGCCGCCATCGGGCTGCGCGCGACGAAGCCGAGATTCCACCGATGCACCTCGTGCAGGTCGGCGTAGCCGCCCGTGGCGAACGCCCGCAGCAGGTTCAGCGTACCGGCCGACTGCATGTACGCGAACTCCATCCGCGCGGGGTCCGGTATCCGGCTGGCGGCGTCGAAATCCGGCCCATTGACGATGTCGCCGCGATAGCTCGGCAGCGTCACCTCGCCCTTCTTCTCCACGTCGCTGCTGCGCGGCTTGGCGAACTGCCCGGCCATGCGCCCCAGCTTCACCACGGGCACCGAGGCGCCGAAGGTCAGCACCACCGACATCTGCAGCAGCACCCGGAAGGTGTCGCGGATGACGTTGGCGGTGAAGTCCGAGAAGCTTTCGGCGCAGTCGCCGCCCTGCAGCACGAAGCCCTGGCCGTCCCCGGCCTGGGCCAGCGCCGCCTTCAGCCGCCGCGCCTCGCCGGCGAACACCAGCGGCGGGAAGCGGCCGATCTTGGCCTCCATCTCCGCCAGCTTCGCCAGGTCCGGATAGTCGGGCACCTGCCGGATCGGCATGTCTCGCCAGCTTCCGGGATGCCACGCGCGCGCAACCATGTTACCTGTTTCCTCACAAAGGCCGGGGAGGTTAGCCGCGAACCCCCGGTCATGCCAAGGCCGGCCTATTCCGCCGCCGCCTTGGTCACCCCGGCTTCCCGCGTCCGCGTCCGCATGGTCACGAACTCCTCGGCCGCGGTCGGGTGGATCCCGATGGTGCGGTCGAAGTCCTGCTTGGTCGCGCCCATCATCACCGCAATGCCCACCGCCTGCATGATCTCGGCGCTGTCCTCGCCCAGCATGTGCGCGCCCAGCACCCTCTGCGTGGTCTGGCACACCACCAGCTTCATGGTGGTCTTGCGGCCGCCGCGCTTGCTGATGGTGTGGCGCATCGGCGTGAAGCGCGCCACGTACACATCCACCGGCCCCTGCGCCGCGGCATCGGCCTCGGTCAGGCCCACGGTGCCGATCGGCGGGCTGGTGAACACCGCTGACGGCACGTTCAGGTAGCTGGCCTGGCGCGGCCGCCCGCCGAACAGCGTATCCGCCAGCGCATGGCCCACCGCCGTCGCCATCGGCGTCAGGTTCACCCGGTCGGTCACGTCGCCGATGGCATAGATGTGCTTTGCCGTCGTCGCATGATCGTCATCCACCTCGACCGCGCCATAGGCGGTGCATTCCACCCCGGCCCTGTCCAGGTGCAGCCCCTGCACGTAGGGCCGGCGCCCCAGCGCGAACAGCACGGCATCCGCCTCCAGCGCCTCGCCGCCCAGCAGGTTCAGCACCAGCCCATCGCCCTTGCGGTCCAGCCGCGCCGGCTTCACGCCCGGATGCAGGCGGATGCCCTGCGCCACCAGCGCCTCCGCCAGGTCGGTGCGGATATCCGCGTCGAACCCGCGCAACGGCAGGTCGGCACGATAGACCACGTCCACCTCGGCCCCCAGGGCGCGGAACACGCAGGCGAATTCCAGCGCGATATACCCCGCGCCCACCACCACCAGGCGCTTCGGCAGCGCCTTCAGCGTGAACACGTCGTCGCTGAGCATGCCCAGTTCGGCGCCCGGAATCTCCGGCCGCACCGCCTGCCCACCCACCGCGATGACGATCCGCTCCGCCGTGACCCGCTTGCCGCCGACATCCAGCGTATGCGCGTCGATGAAGGTCGCCCGCGCGTCGAACATGGTCACGCCGACGCCGCCCAGCAGCTTGCCGTAGATCGCCGAGAGCCTGGCCACCTCGGCATCCCGCGCCGCCGCCAGCTTGCCCCAGTCATGCCCATGCACGCTCAGGTCCCAGCCGAAGGCGCGGGCATCCTCGGCCCACATCCCATATTCGGCCGCCTGCACCATGATCTTCTTCGGCACGCAGCCGACATTGACGCAGGTGCCGCCCCAGAAGCGCTCCTCCGCCACCGCCACCCGGGCGCCGTGCTGGGCGGAGATGCGCGCGCAGCGCACCCCGGCGCTGCCGCCGCCGATGACGAAAAGGTCGTAGTCGTAGGCCATGGCGTCGGTTTCCTTCAGGCAGGCTTGCGCGGCACCAGCAGCCGCACGGTGAAGACCTGCACTTCCTCGTCTCGCTGGTTCAGCACGGCGTTACGCACCAGCACGCTGCCGCGGTCCGGCTTGCTCTTGCTCGGCGCAATCTCCTGCACCTCCGCCACCAGCCGCAGCGTATCGCCGGGCCGCACCGGGCGCACCCATTGCAGGTCGCCGCCGCCGCCCACCACGCCCCAGCCGAAATGCCCCAGCGCCTGCACCGTCATCCGCATGGCCATGGCGGCGGTGTGCCAGCCACTCGCCGCCAGCCCGCCGAAGACCGGGTGCTCGGCCGCCACCGCCTCATCCAGGTGGAAGGGCTGCGGGTCATACTCCGCCGCAAACCGCTTGATCGCCTCGACGGTCACCTCCACCGGGCCAGCGCTGAACCGCTGCCCCGGCGCCAGGTCCTCCAGGAAGATCACGTCCCGATGCCGCCCAGCGCCAGGTACTTCACCTCCAGGTATTCCTCTATCCCGTACAGGCTGCCCTCGCGCCCCAGGCCGCTTTCCTTCACGCCGCCGAACGGCGCCACCTCGGTGGAGATGATCCCCTCGTTGATCCCGATCATCCCGCTCTCGATCCCCTCCGCCACGCGGAAGATGCGGCCGATGTCGCGCGCATAGAAATACGCCGCCAGCCCGAACGGCGTGTCGTTGGCCAGCCGGACCGCCTCCTCCTCGGTCTTGAAGCGGAACAGCGGCGCGACGGGGCCGAAGGTCTCCTCGCTGAAGATCATCGCATCATGCGGCACATTGGCCAGGATCGTCGGCTCGAAGAAGTTGCCGCCATTGCCGTGGCGCTTGCCGCCGGTCACCACCTGCGCGCCGCGCTTCACCGCATCGGCGATGTGCTCCTCCACCTTCAGCACCGCATCGCCATTGATCAGCGGCCCCTGCGTCACGCCCGGCTCCATGCCGTTGCCGACCTTCAGTGCCTCCACCGCCACCTTCAGCTTGGCGGCGAAGGCGTCATAGACGCCGTCCTGCACCAGCAGCCGGTTGGCACAGACGCAGGTCTGCCCGGTATTGCGGTACTTGCTCGCCATGGCCCCCAGCACCGCCTGATCCAGGTCGGCGTCGTCGAACACGATGAAGGGCGCATTGCCGCCCAGCTCCATGCTGGTCTTCTTCACCGTCTGCGCGCACTGCGCCAGCAGGTGCCGCCCCACTTCCGTGCTGCCGGTGAACGTCAGCTTGCGGATGATCGGGTTGCTGGTCAGCTCCGCGCCCATCGGCCCGCTCGGCCCGGTGATGATGTTGCACACCCCCTTCGGCATGCCCGCGCGCTCCGCCAGCACTGCCAACGCCAGCGCGGAGAACGGCGTCTGCGACGCCGGCCGGATCACGCCGGTACACCCCGCCGCCCAACCCGGCCCGGTCTTCCGCGTGATCATCGCCGCCGGGAAGTTCCACGGCGTGATCGCCGCGAACACCCCGATCGGCTCCTTCGTCACCAGGATGCGCCGGCCCTTGGCGTTCTGCGGAATGGTCTCGCCATAGACCCGCTTGGCCTCCTCGGCGAACCACTCGATGAAGCTGGCGGCATAGGCGATCTCGCCCTTGCTCTCGGCCAGCGGCTTGCCTTGTTCGGCGGTCATGATCGCCGCCAAGTCATCGGTATTGGCCAGCATCAGGTCGAACAGCCGCCGCAGGATCGCGCTGCGGTCCTTGGCCAGCATCGCCCGCCACGCCGGCTGCGCGGCCTGCGCGGCCTCGATGGCGCGGCGCGTCTCGGCCTGGCCCATCGCCGGCACGGTGCCCACCAGCTCGCCATTGGCCGGGTTCCGCACCTCCAGCACCCGGCCGCCATCGGCCTGCACCCAGGCGCCATCGATGTAGTTGGCCTGGCGGAACAGCTCAGGGTCCTTCAGCGGCAGCCTGCCCACAGCATCCAACATCGCCGGTCTCCTTCCCAGATTGGTCGGGAAGATAGGCGCGCCCGCCGCCGATGTCAGCCTGCCGCTGTTCCCAGCCGCCCCACCGCCGGCCTATCCTGCCGGCAACGAACCCGGAGGCAACGCATGCAACGGCGCGGCATCACCGCCCTATTCCTCGCCCTGCTGGCCATGCAGCCCGCTCGCGCCGAGTTCCCCGACCGCCCGCTGACCCTCATCAACCCCTACGCCACCGGCAGCCAGACCGACGCCGTGGCCCGCGCCCTGGCCGAGAGCCTGGCCCAGTCGCTCGGCCAACCCGTGGTAGTGGTGAACCGCGAGGGCGGCTCCGGCGTGGTCGGCCTGCGCGCCCTGATGGCCAGCGCGCCGGACGGCCTGACGCTGGCCTTCTCCCCCATGGTGCCCCTGGCCATCCAGCCGCACCTGGTCCGCAACACCGGCCTCGGCCCCGAAGCCGTTGCCCCCATCTGCAACGTCACCGAGAACATCCTGGGCGTCATGGTCCGCGCCGACAGCCCGTTCCGCTCCCTGCCGCAGCTGGCCGCCGCCGCCCGCCAGCGCGGCCTGACCTATGGCTCGCCCGGCCCCAACTCGGCGCCCGCCATCGGGGTCGCCCGGCTGCAGAAGGCCGCCGGCGGCGAATACATCCACGCCCCGTTCCGCTCGGACTCAGCCGCGCTGCTGGAGGTCAAGGCCGGCCGGCTGGACTTCGCCGCCATCGTCGTCGCCTCCGGCGTGCCCATGGCCCGCGCCGGCGAGACCCGCCTGCTCGGCACCTTCTCGCTGCGCCGCCACCCCGAATTCCCGGATGTCCCCACCGCCCGCGAACAGGGGATCGACGCGGTCGAGCTCTCGGCCGCCGGCCTCTACGCCCCGCGCACCACGCCAGAGCCCGTCCTGGCCCGGCTGGAAGCCGCCTGCGCCACCGCCCTCACCAGCGAGGGCCTGCGCAACGTCGCGCTGCGCTGGGCGGTGCTGCCGGAATATCTCGGCCGCGCCGCCTTCGCCCGCCGCATCGCCGAGGACTACGCCAGCCACGGCCGGGTGCTGCGCGAGTTGGGCGTGGAGCCGCAGTAGCGCCCCACCGCCGGCAGGCCCGGGCCGGTCGCCGCCAGCACCGCTGCACGGCAACCGGCCCGCCCGATCAGGCCTCCAGCGCCGCGCGGAAGGCCGCCGGCCATTCGCCCCGCGCCAACAGCCGGCCGATCCGCCGCGCCCGCAGCAGCCGCGGCACCGCCTGGTGCAGCCCCAGCACGCCCCAGCCCAGCGCCGCCAGCCCCACCAGCAGGTGCAGCGCCTGCTGCATCGCGCCGAAGCCGCCATCCGTTGCCTGCATCAGCGCCAGCGAGCCGAGCAGCGCCAGGGCCGCCGCCACCATGCCCAGCGCCAGCCCCAGGTCGCGCCAGCCGGCCACCCGCTGCCGCACCACGTCGCGCAGCAGCAGCGGCAGCGCCCGGCGCAGCGGCCGCGCCACCATCGGCCGCTCGCCCCGGCTGGCCAGGTAGTGCCGCGCCGGCAACTCCGCCTCGTGCAGCGTCAGCGGCCGGCTCACCGGCCGTGGCAGGCGCCGCACCAGCGGCCGCGGCACGGCCGCGGCGACCCAGGGCAGTTCGGTCGGCGCATGGCTGCTCGGGGGCATCGCTTGTCTCCGTTTCGTTCCAGCCATGCTGCCCGGCAAAGGTTAATCCCCACCTAACGCCCGCCAGTTGCGCCCGCCCCTGGCGCGCCCTACAGCCTCGGCATGACCCGCAGCACCCCCCGCCTGGCCGTCTTCGACCTCGACGGCACGCTGGTCGACAGCGCACCGGATATCCACGCCGCGCTGGACCGCCTCGCCCTGGCCCGCGGCCTGGCGCCGTACAGCCGCGCCGAGGTCACCGCCATGATCGGCGACGGCGTCCGCGTATTGGTGGAACGCGCCCTGGTCGCCCGCGGCCAGGCCTTCGCCAATGCGGCGCTGGAGGCCTTCAGCGCCGACTACACCGCCCACGCCGTGGAACAGACCGCCCTGTTCGCCGGCATCGCCGAGGCGCTCGCCGGGCTGGAGGCCGCGGGCTGGCGCCTGGCGATCTGCACCAACAAGCCGGCCGCCGCCACCGCCGCGCTGCTGGACCATCTCGGCCTCGGCCCGCGCTTCGCCGCGGTGGGTGCCGGCGACAGCTTCGCGGTGAAGAAGCCCAACCCGGACCACCTGCGCGCCACCATCGCCGCCGCCGGCGGCCGGCGGGAGCGCGCCATCATGGTCGGCGACCATCGCAACGACGTGATGGCGGCCCGCGGCCTCGGCGTGCCCGCCGTCTTCGTGCGCTGGGGCTACGGCAGCGCCGGCATGGCCGCGGGCGCCGCCGCGCAGGCCGACGCGCCCGCCGACCTCCCCGCGCTGCTGGACCGGCTGCTACCGGCTTGACAGCGCGCCGCCCCACCCGTATTTCCCCGCCCCTCCCGGGCGCGTAGCTCAGCGGTAGAGCATTCGCTTCACACGCGAAGGGTCACAGGTTCAATCCCTGTCGCGCCCACCATCCTCCTCACCACCGCACACGAAAAAGGCCCGAACCTCGCGGTTCGGGCCTTCGTCGTTCCAGCCGGGCGGCAGGCCTATTCGGCCGGCGCCACATGCGCCACGTCGCGCCGCCGCCCGCTCAGGCGGGAAGCCAGCGCATCGAAGCCGAGGTACAGGATCGGCGTCACGAACAGCGTCAGCACCTGGCTCACCGCCAGGCCGCCGACCACCGCCAGGCCCAGCGGCTGGCGCAGCTCGGCGGCGGCGCCCCAGCCGGCCGCGATCGGCACCGCGCCAGCACCGGCCGCCAGCGTCGTCATCATGATCGGCCGGAACCGGATCAGGCAGGCGCTGCGCACCGCGGTGAACGCCGCCTCGCCCGCCCGTTGTCGCTGCAACGCCACGTCGACGATCATGATGGCGTTCTTCTTCACCAACCCGATCAGCAGCAGCACGCCGATCACCGCGATGACCGACAGGTCCATGCCGAACCAGTACAGCGTGAGGAAGGCGCCCAGCGCCGCCGCCGGCAGGCCGGACAGGATGGTCAGCGGGTGGATCAGGCTCTCGTACAGCACGCCCAGCACCACGTAGACGATGGCGATGGCGGCCAGCACCAGCGCGCCCTGGCCGGCCAGGGCCTGCTGGAACACCTGCGCCGCGCCGCTGAAGCCGGTCACCACGCTGGGCGGCAGGCCCATGTCCTGCTCCACTTCGCGGATCGCGTTCACCGCGTCGCCCAGCGCCACGCCGGGCGGCGTGTTGAAGCCGATCACCACGGCCGGCAGCTGGCCCTGGTGCGAGACGTTGAGCGGCCCCGTGGTGCGCTCCAGCCGCGAGACCGCGGACAGCGGCACCAGCCGCCCGGTCGAGGAGCGCAGGTAGAGCTTGGCCAGCCCGCTCTCGTCGTGCTGGTCTTCCGGCAGTGCCTCGATGATCACCGGATAGGCATTGGCCTGGCCATAGACCGTGCTGATCTGCCGCGCCCCGAAGGCCGAGAACAGCGCCTGGCGCACCGCATCCACCGTGACGCCGAGCGAGGTCGCCCGGTCGCGGTCCACCACCACCCGCACCACCGGGCTGTCGATCTGCAGGTCGGTGTTCACGTCCTGCAGCTGCGGCAGCTTCAGCAGCCGCTCCTCCATCCGCTGCGCCCAGTCGTACAGCTCGTCCAGCCTCAGGCCCTGCAGCGTGTAGAGGTACAGCGTGCGGGTCTGCCGGCTGCCGAAGTTCAGGTTCTGGATCGGCTGGATGAAGGCGCGCAGCCCCGGAATGGTGGCGGCGGTCCGCCGCAGCTGCTGGATGACCGTGGTGATCGGCGGTCGCTCGTCGGCCGGCTTCAGCTCGACGAACATGCGCCCCTGGTTGATCGAGACCGAGCCGCCGGTGGCGCCGATGTTCGAGACCACGTTGGTCACGTAGGGGGTCTGCCGCAACAGGCGCGACAGCTCGCCCTGCATCTCCACCATTGCATCCATCGAGGCGCCGCGCGGCCCCTCGGTGTTGATGGTGAGCAGGCCGGTATCCTCGATCGGGAAGAAGCCCTTCGGGATGATCACCGCCATGTAGGCCGCGGCGCCGAGCGAGGCGAAGAACGCGATCCAGACAAGGAAGCGCAGCTTCAGCGCATAGCCCAGCAACCAAGCATAGCCGCGCTCCACCGCCACCAGGATGCGCTCCAGCACCCGCTCCACCAGCCCGGCCTTGCCCTCATGGTGCGCCGGCATGCGCGAAGCCATCAGCGGCGTCAGCGTCAGGGAGACGATGCAGGAAGCGATGACGCAGAGCGAGACGGTGGCGGCGAAGGCGTTGAAGATGCGCCCGACCACGCCGGCCATCAGCAGGATCGGCAGGAACACCGCGGTCAGCGACAGCGTGATCGACAGCACGGTGAAGCCGATCTCGGACGAGCCCCTGATGGCCGCCGGGATCGGCGCCATGCCCTCCTCGATGTGCCGGATGATCGCTTCCAGCACCACGATGGCGTCGTCCACCACCAGGCCCACCGCGATGGTCAGCCCCAGCAGCGTCACGTTGTCGATGCCGTAGCCCATCACGAACATCAGGCCGAAGGCGATGCACAGGCTGATCGGCACCGCAATGGTCGGGATCAGCGTGGCGCTCAGCTTGCGCAGGAACAGGAAGCACACCAGCACCACCAGCCCGATGGCGATGGCCAGGCTCTCCTGCACGTCGTGCACCGCGGCGCGGATCGAGCGCGACCGGTCGAGCATCACATCGATCCTGGCGCCCGGCGGCAGCGCGCCGCGCATCGCGTCCAGGCTGGCCTTGACCCCGTCCACCACGTCCACGGTATTGGCGTCCGGCTGGCGCAGCACGGCCAGCACCAGCGCGCGGTCGTCGTTGCGCCAGGCGGCGATGCGTTCGTTCTGCGCGCCATCGCGCACGGTGGCGATCTCGCTCAGCCGCACCGGGGCGTTCGGCCGCCCGGCCACCACCAGGTTGCCGAACTGCTCGGCATTCTGCGGCTGGTCGTTGGAGCGCAGCGTCAACTGCTGGCGCTGGCCCATCAGCAGGCCGACCGGCGTCGCCGAGTTGGCCGCCGAGATCGCGGCGCCCAGCGAGTCGAAGGCCAGCCCCATCGCCGCGATGCGGTCGGGGTCCAGCATGACGCGTGGCGCGTAGATCTGCTCGCCATAGGTCTGCACCTGCGCCACGCCGGGCACGCGCGAGAGCGCCGGGCTGACGATGGTGCTGACCAGGTCGTTCAGGTAGGTCAGCGGCCGGTCGCCGCCCGAGACGGTGAGCAGGATGACGGGTGCGTCGGCCGGGTTCACCTTGCGGTAGCTCGGCGGAATCAGCATGTCCACCGGCAGCTTGCGCTGCGCCCGGGTCAGCGCCGCCTGCACG
>CAIMOR010000344.1 GCA_903843125.1 uncultured Rhodospirillales bacterium | reverse complement strand
TGCCGTGGGCCGCGAGCAGCGCCTTGGCCTCCGGCTCGGTCACGGTTCAGCCGCCCAGCGTGGCGACCACCTGGCCCTCGGCGACCGTGTCGCCCTCGGCCACGGTGATGCTGGCGATGACGCCGTCCTCCGGCGCCATGACCGGGATTTCCATCTTCATGGATTCCAGGATCATCACCGCCTCCTCCTCGGCCACGGCATCGCCGGGCTGCTTCAGGATCTTCCAGACGGAGCCGGAAATCTCGGACTTGATCGCGACGTCGGCCATGTAATTCCCCCGGGGGTCAGAAGCTGGTGGGCCAATTGGCCAAGGCGCGCTCGCCCAGGCCCTTGCTGGGGCCGCGGCGATGCACGGCAAGCGTGGCGAGCAGCCAGTCGCGGGTGTCGCGCGGGTCCAGCACGGACTGCACCTCATACAGCCCGGCCAGGCCCCAGGCGGTGGTATCGCGCGAGAGTTCCTCGGCCAGCCTGGCGAAGCGTTCCGGGTCGGCCTCCCGCGTGACGCCATGCACCACGTTCACGCCGGTGCCGGGGTCCATGAAGCCGAAATCCGCGCTGGGCCAGCAGGCCACCTCATGCGAGTTCCGCCCACCGCCCATGTTCAGGTAGGCCTGGCCATAGCTTTTGCGCAGCACCAGGCTGAGCTTCGGCACTGTCACCTGCTGCAGCGCGCTCATCCAGTTCATGATCCGGCCGGGTGCCCAGCGCCGCTCGCCCTCCATGCCGATCAGGAAGCCCGGCTGGTCGACCAGGAACAGGATGGGGATGTGGAAGCTGTCGCACAGCACCAGCATGTTGGTGGCCTTGCGGCAGGCATCCACGTCGATGGCGCCGCCCTTGAACAGCGGGTTGTTGGCGATGACGCCGATGCTGCGCCCGCCCACCCGCGCCAGCGCGGTGACCATGGAGCGGCCGAAGCGCGGCTTCAGTTCCAGCACGCTGTCGGGGTCCGCCAGCGCGGCCAGCACCTTGCGCACGTCGTACACCTGCGTCCGCGTCTCCGGCAGCAGGTCCAGGATGCCGCGGGCGGCGGCGCCGGCATCGGGGGGTACCTCGGCCAGCGGCGGCGGCTCCCGCCAATGGCTGGGCAGGTAGGACAGGAAGCGCTTCACCAGCTGCAGCGCAGCCGCATCGGTCTCCACCACCGCGTCGACCAGGCCGGTCACCTCGCTGTGCAGCTTCCAGCCGCCCAGCGCCTCGGCGTCCACCGGCTGGCTGATGGCCAGCGAGGTGACGCGCGGGCTGGCCACGCTCATCAGCGCGCCCTTGCGCATCACCACGAAGTCCGACAGCGCGGTGTACCAGGTGGAGCTGCCGTAGCACGGCCCGAGCAGCGCCGAGACCCAGGGCGTCTCGCGCAGCCGGCGGTATTCGTACGGGTCCTGCGCCAGCATGGCGCGGCCGGCGCTGCCCATGCGGTCGGGCATGCGCGCGCCGCTGCTCTCGCCGAGGAAGACCAGCGGCAGGCCGTTCTTCGTCGCGGTGTCCTTCACATGGCGGATCTTCTTGCCGTTGATCGCCGAGGAGGAGGCACCGAGCACGGTGAAGTCGTTGGAGACGATGCCGACCGGGCGGCCCTCGATGCGGCCGAAGCCGGCAACCTTGCCGTCGGCCGGCGTGCGGTCGCGCACCTCGGGCCGGACCCCTTGGGCGAACAGGCCGCTTTCGAGGAAGCTGCCGGCATCCAGCAGCACGTCCAGCCGCTCGCGCGCGTTCAGGTTGCCCTCGGCCTTGCGTTTGGCCAGCTTCTCCGGCCCGCCCATACCCAGCGCCTTCGCCTTGCGCGCCTCGTAGTCGGCCTTCAGATCGTCGAGCGCCATGCGGTGGTTCCGTTCAGATGCTGGTGGGCCAGGCACGCATCAGGTGCTGGCCGACGCCGCCTTCGGGCGCGCGGGAATGCACTTCCAGCATGCCGCGCAGGTAGTCGCGGGTCTCGCGCGGGTCGATCACCGCCTGCACGCCATAGGCGGCGGCGATGTCCCAGGCGCTGGTGTCGCGCGTCATCGCCGCCACGGCCTCGGCATAGCGCTCCGGCTCCGCGGGGGTTACGCCATGCACGATGCGCGCACCGTAGTGCGGGTCCATGAAGCCGACCTCGGCGGTGGTCCAGGCCACCGCTTCCGGCGCGTTGCCCTGGCCGCCCATGTTGAGGAAGGCCTGGCCGTAGCTCTTGCGCATGATGACCGAGAATTTCGGCACGCTGCACAGCGTCAGCGCGTTCATCCAGTTCATGATCCGCCCCGGCGCGCGCCGCCGCTCGCCTTCCAGGCCGATCAGGAAGCCGGGCTGGTCCACCATGAAGATGATGGGCAGGTTGAAGCTGTCGCACAGCACCAGCGCGCTGGTCGCCTTGTCGCAGGCGTCCACGTCGATGGCGCCGCCCTTGATGATGGGGTTGTTGGCGATGATGCCGACCGCGCGCCCGCCGATGCGCGCCAGCGCGGTGACGATGGCCCGGCCGAAGCGCGGCTTCAGTTCGAACACGCTGCTGGGGTCGGCGATGCAGGCCAGCACGCGGCGCACGTCGTAGGTCTGGGTGCGGCTGGCCGGCAGGATGGCGCCCAGCGCGTCCATCGCGCCGGGGTCCTCCGCGGGCTCGGCCGGCGGCGGCGGTTCGTTCAGGTGACTCGGCAGGTAGGAGAGGAAGCGGCGCACCGCGGCGATGGCCTGCTCGTCGGTGTCCACCGCCAGGTCCGCCAGGCCGGTGTGCTGGGTGTGCAACCGCCAGCCGCCGAGTTCCTCGGGGTCGGTCACCTCGTTGGTCGCGACGCTGGTCAGCTTCGGCGAGGAGACCGCCATCACCGCGCCCTTGCGCATGACCACGAAGTCCGACATGGCGGCGTACCACGAGGAGGAGCCGTAGCACGGCCCGAGCACCGCGGAGACCCACGGGCTTTCGCGCATCCGCAGGTACTGCGTCGGGTTGCTCTTCCCGCCGATATCGGCGGCGCCCATGTTGTCGGGCATCCGGGCGCCGGTGCTTTCGCCGAGGAACACGATGGGCAGGCCGTTCTCGGTGGCGATGCGCTTGACGAAGCCGACCTTCTTGCCGTTCACCACCGAGGAGGCGGCGCCCATCACGGTGAAGTCGTTGGAGACGGCGGCGACCTCGCGGCCCTCGATGCGGCCGAAGCCGGCGACCTTGCCGTCGGCCGGGGTGCGGTCGCGCACCTCTGGCCGGACCCCTTGGGCGAACAGGCCGGTTTCGAGGAAGCTGCCGGCGTCGAACAGCAGGTCCAGCCGCTCCCGCGCGTTCAGCACGCCCTGGGCGCGGCGCTCGGCCAGCTTGCGCGGCCCGCCCATGGCGCGGGCGCGGGCGGTTCGGGCCGCAAGGTCCGCCAGCATCGGCTCGTGCGCCATCAGCCCTTCACCTCCTGCGCCAGGCCGGTGTGCACCTGGCCGGCGCGGAAGGCCTCGCTGGCCAGAACGCGGTGCAGGAACGGGATGTTGGTCTTGATCCCCGCCACCTCGAAGCCGTGCAGCGCCTGCTCCAGCGCGGCAATGGCGCCGTCGCGCGTCGGCGCATGGGCGATGACCTTGGCCAGCATCGGGTCGTAGTGCGGCGTCACGGTCATGCCTTCGGCGTAGCCGGTCTCCACCCGCAGCCCGGGCGTGGCCGGCGGCGGGCGGAAGCGGGTCAGCGGCCCCGGCGAGGGGTAGAAGTTCACCGGGTTCTCCGCGTAGACCCGCGCCTCGATGGCGTGGCCGTTCAGCGTGATGTCGGCGGGCAGCACCTGCTCCAGCCGCGCGCCGCCGGCCAGGCGGATCATCGCCGCCACCAGGTCCAGGCCGGTCGCCATCTCGGTGACGCCATGCTCCACCTGCAGGCGGGTGTTCATCTCCAGGAAGGTGAAGCGGCCATCGGCGCCGAGCAGCATCTCCACGGTGCCGATATTGTCGTAGCCCAGCTGCGCCAGCACCGCGGCCGCCTGGGCCGCCATGGCCCCGGCCCGGTCGCGCGGCAGGCCCGGCGCCGGGGTTTCCTCCAGCACCTTCTGGTGCCGCCGCTGCACCGAGCAGTCGCGCTCGAACACGTGGCGAACCTGGCCGTGCTGGTCGCCGAGCACCTGGAACTCCACGTGGCGCGGCCGCTCGACCAGGCGTTCAAGGTACACGCCGGCATCGCCGAAGCTGCGGCCGGCCAGCGCGCGGGCACGTTCCACCGCGGCCAGCAGCGCCGCCTCGTCGGCGGCCGCCAGCATGCCGATGCCGCCACCGCCCGCCGCCGGCTTGACCAGCACTGGAAAGCCGATGCCGCGCGCGGCCGCCAGCACGGCTTCCGTGTCATCCGGCAGCAGGCCGGAGCCGGCCGCGACCGGCAGCCCATGCTGCGCCATCAGGGCGCGCGCCTCGGTCTTCTCGCCCATGGCGGCCAGCCAGCGCGGCGACGGGCCGATGAAGGTCAGCCCGGCCGCCACCACGCGACGGGCGAAGCCGGCATTCTCCGAGAGGAAGCCATAGCCCGGGTGCAGCGCCTCGGCGCCGGCGGCGCGCGCCACCTCCAGCAGGCGGTCCTGGTTCAGGTAGCTGTCGCGCGCCGGGGCGGGGCCGATGGCGTGGACCGCGTCGGCCTCGGCCAGGTAGGGCGCGCCGGCATCGGCTTCCGAATGCACGGCGATGGCGCGCAGGCCGAGCGCCTTGACCGCCCGGATGACCCGCGCCGCCACCGCGCCGCGGTTGGCCACCAGCACGCTGCGGAACGGCAGCGACATCTCGGGCATGCGGTTCATTGCCTTTGCCACGTTTCCCCTGGCGGCATTCGAGCAGCGGCGCCGGGTGCCGTCAAGTTGGTCGGCGGCATGGTTGGCGACATTGTCGACAATGGCGTATGACGACGGCATGTCCGAACCCGCCCTAGCCGCCCCAGCCGGCGGCCGACCGCTGGCGTTGACCTTGCGCCGCCGCATCCTGCGCCATGAGCTGCCGCCCGGCACGCCGCTGCGCGAGCAGGCGCTGGCCGAGGAGTTCGGCATGTCGCGCCAAATGGTGCGGGAGGCGTTGGCCGAGCTGGAGGGCCGCGGCCTGGTGGAGCGTGGCCCGTTCCGCGGCGCGGCGGTGCGGCGCTACACGCTGGGCGACTACCTGCAGATGATGCAGGTGCGCGAGGTGCTGGAGGGGCTCTGTGCCCGGCTGGCGGCCCGCAATGCCGCGCCGGACAGCTGGCTGGACCTGGTCGCCCGGTTCGGCGCCCCGCTGGAGGCCGCCATCGCCACCGGCGAGCTGGCTGCCTACCTGGACCAGCTGGAGACGCTGCGCCGCCGGATGCGCGACGCCGCCGCCAGCGAGAGCCTGGCCAGCACGCTGGCCGGCTACGACGACCGCACGGCCATGGTGATGCGCCGCCTGGTGCTGGTGACCGACCGTTCCAGCCAGGCCCTGGCCGAGCATCGCGCCGTGCTGGCGGCGCTGGCGGCCGGCGATGCCGAGGCGGCCGAGGCCAGCAAGCGACGCCAGATCCAGGGCGCCACCCGGGCGCTGGAACGCTACTGGCCGCTGGTGCAGTAGCGCCGGCGCGGCGGCGCCTCGCCCTGCCCTCCGGCTATTGCGCGGCCGCGACGCCTGGGGTCCGATGCCGTCTTCGGCCGGCGCCCGGCCCCCGCCGGCCGGCCCCGCAGCAGCGAAAGGATCGCCGGATGGATGTCGCGGTGTTCAGCAGCAAGCCCTACGACCGGACCTTCCTGGCCGCGGCTGCCGCCGGGCAGCACCGGCTCACCTTCCTGGAGCCACGGCTGACGGCGCAGACGGCGGTACTGGCGCAGGGCGCGGCGGCGGCCTGCGTCTTCGTCAACGACCAGGTCAATGCCGCCGCGCTGGCGACGCTGCAGGGGCTGGGCGTGCGCCTGGTGGCGTTGCGGGCGGCCGGCTACAACAACGTGGACCTCGGCGCGGCGCAGCGGCTCGGCATCGCCGTCGCCCACGTGCCTGCCTATTCGCCGGATGCGGTGGCCGAACACGCGCTGGCGATGATCCTGGCGCTGAATCGCAACATCCACCGGGCCTGGCTGCGCGTGCGGGAAGCGAATTTCGCGCTGGAGGGACTGCTCGGCTTCAACATGCGCGGGCGCAGCGTCGGCATCATCGGCACCGGGCGGATCGGCGCGGCGCTGGCGCGGATCATGCTCGGGCTCGGCTGCCGCGTCATGGCGCACGACCCGGTGCCGGACCCCGACCTGGCGGTTCCCTACCTGCCGCTGGAGGAGGTGCTGGCCACGGCCGACATTCTTTCCCTGCATTGCCCGCTGACGCCGCGGACCCGGCACCTGATCGACGCGGCGGCGATTGCCCGCATGAAGCGCGGCGTGATGCTGATCAACACCAGCCGCGGCGCCATCGTGGACACGCCCGCGGTCATCGCCGGGCTGAAGAGCGGCGCCATCGGCCATCTCGGGCTGGACGTGTACGAGGAGGAGGCCGGCCTGTTCTTCGAGGACATGTCCGACGAACTGATCCGCGACGACGTCTTCGCCCGGCTGCTGACCTTCCCGAACGTGCTGGTCACCGGCCACCAGGGCTTCTTCACCACCGAGGCGCTGACCGCCATCGCCGCGACCACCATGGCCAACATCACCGCCTTCGAGGCCACCGGCCGGCCGCTGCATGCGGTTGGCGCCTGACATCGGTGCCGCCCTGGCGCCGCCGGTGCCGCGGCTTTGCCGGTATCGGCGGCGAACCGACGCGCGGCAGCGCCGTTAGGGGTGGCCACAGCCAAAGGAGCGCCCCATGTCAGCAGCCCTTCGCCAGCTTCGCAGCCGCGTCGAGGACCTCGGTGAGACCGCGCAGGACACCGGGCGCCGCGCTGCCGGGGCGGCCAGCGGCTATGCCGACCATGCCTCGACCCGGCTCGGCGAGCTGTGGTCCGAGATCGAGGCCCTCGTCTCCCACCGCGCCCCGGAGGTGAAGGACCGCGCCCGCGGCTACGCGCACGACGCCGGCGACTTCGCCGCCGACATGACCGACCAGGTGATCGCGGCCACCCGGCAGCGGCCGCTCGCCGCCATCGGCATCGCCGTGGCCGCGACCTGGCTGGTCACGACGCTGCTGCACAGCGCGCGCCGGCGTTAGGCGGCAGCACGGGAGGTCGTTCGACCAACGGCGCGACTCAGCGCAGCAGCGCCGTCAGCGCCTTGGTGTCGGCGGCGGTATCCAGGCCCCAGACGGTGGCGAGGAAGCGCTCGGCGCGCTCGCGCGGCCATTGGGCGGCGACGTTGCCGCGGAACTTGCGTGCCACCTCGTCGCGGGTCATCGGCCGGCCAGCGAAGCCGGGGGCGAAGTCGACCTCCCGCACCACGCGGCCGCCGTCCTTCAGCGTGGCGGTGATGCGGGTGGGCACCGCCCCGCCGGGCCCGCCGATGCGCCCGGTCAGCGCCGGGTCCTCCACGACCGTGATGCCGCGCATGAAGGCCAGCAGCGCCGGGTCGGTGAACTTCGCCGGGGCAAAGCTGGCCGCGGTGATGTCGCGGTCGAACATCGCCCGCGCGCTGAGGTAGGGCAGGCTGTGGTCCGCCGTCTCC
>CAIMOR010000343.1 GCA_903843125.1 uncultured Rhodospirillales bacterium | reverse complement strand
CAGCGGCGGTACCAGGACGAGATCCGCGGGGCGCTGACCGCCGCGCTGGGCTACAAGAACCCGATGGAGGTTCCCAAGCTCACCAAGATCGTCATCAACATGGGCGTTGGTGAAGCGGCTGCGGACGGCAAGAAGCTGGATGCGGCAGTGGCCGATCTGACCGCGATCTCCGGCCAGAAGCCGGTCAAGACCGTGGCCAAGAAGGCGATCGCCGGCTTCAAGATCCGCAAGGGTCAGCTGATTGGCTGCAAGGTCACGCTGCGCAAGGCGCGGATGTACGAGTTCCTGGATCGCCTGGTGACCATCGCCATGCCCCGGGTGCGTGACTTCCGCGGTTTGCCGGGGACGAAGGGCTTCGATGGTCGTGGCAACTACGCCATGGGCATGAAGGAGCAGATCGTGTTCCCGGAAATCAACTACGACAAGGTGGACGCGGTGCGCGGCATGGACATCCAGTTCGTGACCACGGCGAAGACCGACAAGGAAGCGAAAGCGCTGCTCAAGGCGTTCGACCTTCCTTTCCAGAACTGATCTTGGAAAACCGCCGGGGTAGCCCGGCAGGTTCCGGAGGATATAGACCGTATGGCCAAGACTTCTTCCATCATGAAGAACAAGCGCCGTGAGAAGCTGTCCAAGCTCCATGCGCCCAAGCGCGCGGCGCTGAAGGCAGTGGTGATGGACCGTGAGCTGCCGGTGGAGGATCGCTTCGAGGCGAGCCTCAAGCTGGCGCAGCTCCCGCGCAACGGGGCGAGCAATCGCGTCCGCCTGCGCTGCGAGATCACGGGTCGTCCGCGTGGCAATTATCAGAAGTTCAAGCTCTGCCGTAACCAGCTGCGGGAGTTGGCCAATTCTGGCCAGATCCCCGGTGTGGTCAAGGCGAGCTGGTAGGAGGGCCGCATGTCGTTTTCCGACCCGCTCGGGGACATGCTCACCCGCATCCGCAACGCGCAGAAGTCGCGCCAGTCGCGCTGCGTCGCGCCGGCCAGCCGGCTGCGTACGGATGTACTCGAGGTGCTGAAGCGTGAAGGCTTCATCCGCGCCTGGAAGGTGACTGAGCTCCGTCCTGGCATCAGCCAGATCGAGATCGAGTTGAAGTACTCGGAGGGCGAGCCCGCCATCAAGGAGATCGCGCGTATCTCCAAGCCTGGCCGGCGCGTCTATTCGAAGATCAAGGAACTGCCGAAGTTCTACAACGGACTCGGCATCCAGATCCTGTCGACGCCGCGTGGCGTCATGAGCGACAATGAGGCCCGCGCTGCCAATGTTGGCGGCGAAGTCCTCTGCCGCGTGTTCTAAGGGGAGGATGGCATGTCACGCGTTGGCAAATATCCGGTCCCTGTCCCGGCGGGCGTCCAGGTGGCGCTGCAGGGTCGTACCGTGGTGGCGAAGGGCAAGCTCGGCGAGCTGAAGCTCAACCTCACCGATCTGGTCGATGTGGAAATCGACGGCAGCCTGGTGGCGGTGAAGCCGCGCGGGGATGACCGTCGCAGCCGCACCATGTGGGGCACCACCCGCAGCCTGATCAACGGCATGTGCATCGGCGTCTCCAGCGGCTTCACCAAGTCGATGGAGATCAACGGCACCGGCTACAAGGCGGCCGTCGCCGGCAAGGACCTGGTCCTGAACCTCGGCTACAGCCACGAGATCCGCTACACGATCCCGGCGGGCATCACCATCGTCTGCGAGAAGCCGACGGCGATCAAGGTCAGCGGCGCCGACAAGCGCCAGGTTGGCCAGGTTGCCGCCGAGATCCGCGGCTACCGCGGCCCCGAGCCCTACAAGGGCAAGGGCGTGAAGTACGAAAACGAGCAGATCCTCCGCAAGGAGGGTAAGAAGAAGTAATGGCCGCCAACAAGCTTGAACTCCAGGAGCGCCGGCGTTCGCGTCTGCGCTACCAGCTGAAGCAGAAGTCCGGTGGCCGTCCGCGGCTCTCGGTGTTCCGCTCCGGCAAGCACATCTATGCCCAGGTCATCGACGACAAGCTCGGCCGTACGGTCGCGGCGGCCTCGTCGATCGAGAAGGACCTGCGTGACAGCCTGAAGACCGGCGCCGACAAGGACGCCGCGACGACGGTTGGCAAGCTGGTCGCTGAACGCGCCCTGGCTGCCGGCGTCACCGCGGTGGTCTTCGACCGCGGGCCCTACATTTACCACGGCCGCGTCAAGGCGCTGGCCGAAGCCGCCCGCGAGGGCGGGCTGTCGTTCTGAGGGGATAGGGCATCATGGCACGTGAACCGAGGAGCGGTGGTGGTCCCGAAGGCGGTGGTGGCGAGGGCGATCGCCGTCGTGGCCGCGGCAGGGACCGCAATGAGAACCGGCAGGAGCGCACGGACGGCGATGAGCTGAAGGACAAGCTCGTCACCATCAATCGTGTTGCCAAGGTGGTTAAGGGTGGCCGTCGTTTCAGCTTCGCCGCGCTGGTCGTGGTGGGCGACGAGAAGGGCCGCGTTGGTTGGGGCGCCGGCAAGGCGCGCGAGGTTCCGGAAGCGATCCGCAAGGCCACCGAGCAGGCCAAGCGGACCATGATCCGGGTGCCGATGCGCGAGGGCCGCACGCTGCACCACGACGTCATCGGCGAGTTCGGCGCGGGTCGCGTCATTCTGCGCGCGGCGCCGGCGGGTACCGGCATCATCGCCGGCGGCCCGATGCGCGCCGTGTTCGAGACCCTGGGCATGGGCGACGTGGTTGCCAAGTGCCTGGGTTCGGCGAACCCGCATAACATGGTGAAGGCGACCTTCGCCGCGCTGTCTCGCTGCACCAGCCCGCGGGCTGTGGCGGCCCGTCGCGGCAAGAAGGTCTCCGACCTGCTTGGCCCGCGCAAGGACGCGGCGCCGGCCGAGGCCCAGGAGGCCGCGAATGGCTGACGAGAAGAAGACCGTCACGGTCACCCAGCTGCGTTCCGTCGCCGGGCGCAAGCCTGGCCAGAAGGAAACGTTGATCGGTCTGGGTCTGAACAAGATCCGTCGCACGCGCACGCTGGAGGATACCCCCTCCGTGCGCGGCATGATCGCCAAGGTCGCTCACCTGGTGAAGGTGGAGGGCTAAATGGTCAAGCTGAACGAACTGCGCGACAACGACGGCGCGCGCTACAAGTCCAAGCGGCTTGGGCGTGGTATCGGCTCGGGCAAGGGCAAGACCTCCGGCAAGGGCGTCAAGGGCCAGAAGGCGCGCGAAGGCGTTGCCATCAACGGCTTCGAAGGCGGCCAGCTGCCGATCTATCGGCGCTTCCCGAAGCGGGGCTTCGTCAACATCTTCCGCAAGGAATATGCGCCGCTGAACATCGGCACGCTGAACGACGCGATCGAGGCCGGTACGCTGCCGGCCGGTCCGCTGGATGAAGCCGCGCTGCTGGCCTCCGGCATTGTCCGCACCGGCGCCAAGCTGGCTGGCATCAGCCTGCTGGCGCGGGGCGAGATCACCCGGCCCATCACCATCACGGTCTCGCGTGCCTCGGCGGCGGCGATCGCGGCGGTGCAGGCGGCGGGCGGCACCGTCACCGTACTCGTCGCCAAGGCCGAGGCGGAAGCTTCCGCCTGACGCTTGCGGGCCCCACCTTGCTCCGGCGGGGCGGGGCCGCTACCTAGTCTGGATCGCGTGGCTATGGCGCCACCGCCGGGAACCTGGTTCCCGGTTGCGGGCGCCATAGTCGTGAAAAGGGCCCAATCACATGGCTTCCGCCGCCGAACAGCTGGCGTCCAACCTCAACCTTGGCGTGCTGTCCAAGGCCACCGAGCTGAAGAAGCGGCTCTGGTTCACCCTGGGCGCGCTGATCGTGTTCCGGCTGGGCACCTATATCCCCGTCCCCGGCGTCGATGCCGCGGTGATGGGCGAGATCCTGCGCCAGCATGGCGGCGGTATCCTCGGCATGTTCGACATGTTCACCGGCGGTGCGCTGGGCCGCATGACCGTGTTCGCGCTGAACATCATGCCCTACATCAGCGCCAGCATCATCATTCAGCTGATGACGGCGGCGGTGCCGCAGCTGGAGGCGCTGAAGAAGGAAGGCGAGTCCGGCCGCAAGAAGCTGAACCAGTACACCCGCTACCTGACGGTGGTGATTGCGCTGTTCCAGGCCTGGGGCATCTCGGTGGGGCTGGAGGGGATGCGTGGCAGCTTCGGTCCGGCGGTGCATGACCCCGGGATGTTCTTCCGCATCTCCTGCGTCATCACCTTGACCGGTGGCACGCTGTTCCTGATGTGGCTGGGCGAGCAGGTCACGGCGCGCGGCATCGGCAACGGCACCAGCCTGATCATCTTCACCGGCATCGTCGCCAACCTGCCGAATGCGCTGGCGACCCTGCTGGAGCTGGGGCGCACGGGCGCGCTCTCCACCTTCTTCATCATCGCCTTCATCTTCATCGCGCTGGCCGTCATCGCGTTGGTGGTCTTCATGGAGCGCGCCCAGCGGCGCATCCCGGTGCAGTACCCCAAGCGCCAGGTCGGTAACCGCATGTTCGGCGGCGAGGCGACGCATTTGCCGCTGAAGATCAACACCTCCGGCGTGATCCCGCCGATCTTCGCCTCCTCGCTGCTGCTGCTGCCCGCCACGATCGCCGGCTTCTCCACCGATGCGACCGACGACACCTGGCTGACGCACATCACCAACGCGCTGGCGCATGGGCAACCGCTGTACATGGCGCTCTACGTGGCGCTGATCATCTTCTTCTCGTTCTTCTATACCGCCGTGGTGTTCAACCCGACCGAGACCGCCGACAACCTGAAGAAGCATGGCGGCTTCATCCCGGGCATCCGGCCGGGGCAGAGTACCTCGGATTATTTCGACCGGGTGCTGACCAGGCTGACCGTGCTCGGCGCGCTCTACCTGTGCGTGGTCTGCATCCTGCCGGAGATCCTGATCTCGAACTACGGCGTGCCGTTCTACTTCGGGGGCACCAGCCTGCTGATCATCGTCTCGGTGACCATGGACACGGTGGCCCAGGTGCAGTCACACTTGTTCGCCCACCAGTATGAGGGGCTGATCAAAAAGGCACGCCTGGGGGGCCGCGGCTCGCCACGGCCGCGCTGAACGGGGACGAGAGGGGCGCCACGACCATGAACCTGATCCTGCTGGGTCCGCCCGGCGCCGGCAAAGGCACCCAGGCCAAGCGGCTGGAAGAGCGCTACGGCCTGGTGCAGATCTCCACCGGCGACATGCTGCGGGCCGAGGTGAAGAGCGGCAGCGAGCTCGGCCAGAAGGCCAAGGGCATCATGGAGCGCGGCGAGCTGGTCCCCGATGCTCTGGTCATCGCCATGCTCGGCGCCCGGGTGAGCCAGCCCGACGCGGCGCGCGGCTTCATCCTGGACGGCTTCCCGAGGACGGTGCCGCAGGCCGAGGCGCTGGACGTGCTGCTGCGCCAGAAGGCGATGCCGCTGAGCCACGTGATCGAGCTGCAGGTCAACGACGCGGCCCTGGTGGACCGCATCGCCGGGCGCTTCACCTGTGCGACGTGCGGCGAAGGCTACCACGACAGCTTCAAGCAGCCGGCGGTGGCCGGGGTCTGCGACAAATGCGGCGGGACGGAGTTCATTCGTCGCGCCGACGACAACGCCACCACGGTTGGTGCGCGGCTGGAGGCCTATCACCGCCAGACCGCACCGCTGCTGCCGTACTACGCCGCCCAGGGCACGCTCCGGGTGGTGGATGGCATGGCGGAGATGGCCGAGGTGGCGCGGCAGATCGAAGCGATCCTCGGGGCTCCCGCGCCGTGAATCGACTATTGACGGCAAGGGGCGTGTCAGTATAGTCCGCGCCTCTCGCGGCCAGGGGTTTGCCCTAACGGGTTCCCCTGCGGTCGCGTTCAGCCGTTGCACTAAGTAGGTGTTTTGAACATTTTGCCGGCTGGCCACCCCCCGTGGCCCCGCTGGCGCGAGCAGGAGCTCTAGGCTCCAGGAGCTGAGACGTGGCGCGCATCGCCGGTGTGAACATTCCGACCAACAAGCGGGTGGCGATTTCGCTCCGCTATATCTACGGGATCGGGCCGCAGAACGCGGTCGAGATCTGCGAGAAGCTTTCGATTCCGCTGGAGCGCCGCGTCAACCAGCTGACGGATGAGGAGGTTCTCCGCATCCGTGAGCTGATCGACCGGGAATACCGCGTCGAGGGTGATCTCCGTCGTGAAGTCGCGATGAACATCAAGCGTCTGATGGACATGGCCTGCTACCGCGGCCTCCGTCATCGCCGTGGCCTGCCGGTCCGCGGTCAGCGCACGCACACCAACGCCCGTACCCGCAAGGGCAAGGCCGTGGCGATCGCCGGCAAGAAGAAGGTGACGAAGTAACATGGCCCGCGAACCCCGTGCCGGCGCTGCCCGCAGCCCGCGCAAGAAGGAACGGAAGAACATTTCTTCCGGTGTGGCCCATGTGCTGGCCAGCTTCAACAACACCATCGTGACGATCACGGACGCCCAGGGCAATGCCATTGCCTGGTCGTCTTCCGGCAGCCAGGGCTTCAAGGGCAGCCGCAAGTCCACGCCGTATGCCGCGCAGGTCGCGGCCGAGGACGCTGGCCGCAAGGCCCGCGAACACGGCATGGAGACACTGGAAATCATGGTGAGCGGGCCCGGTTCGGGCCGCGAGAGCGCGCTGCGCGCCCTGCAGGCGGTTGGCTTCTACGTCACCGCCATCCGGGACGTGACGCCGATCCCGCACAACGGCTGCCGCCCGCGCAAGCGTCGTCGCGTCTGAGAACCTACCTGGTTCTTGGCCGAAACGACGAAGGAGACTGCTGGTGATTGAACGTAACTGGCGTTCGCTGATCCGTCCCGAAAAGCTCGAGGTCGAGCTGGGGTCGGACCCGCATCGCAAGGCGACCATTGTGGCCGAGCCGCTGGAGCGTGGCTTCGGCATGACGCTGGGCAACGCGCTGCGCCGCGTGCTGCTGTCCTCCCTGCAGGGCGCCGCCGTGACCGCGCTGCGCATCGACGGCGTGCTGCATGAGTTCAGCAGCATCCAGGGCGTGCGTGAGGACGTCACCGACATCGTCCTCAACGTCAAGCAGATGGCCATCCGCATGCAGGGCGAGGGCGTGAAGCGCCTGCAGCTTACCGCGACCGGCCCCGGCGAGGTTACCGCCGGCCAGATCCAGACCAGCGGCGACATCGAGATCGCCAACCCGGACCTGGTGATCTGCACGCTCGACGACGGTGCCAAGCTGTCGATGGAACTGACGGTTGCGACCGGCAAGGGCTATGTCCCGGCCAGCGAGAACCGCCCGGAGGACGCGCCGATCGGCCTGATCCCGATCGACAGCATTTATAGCCCGGTGCGCCGCGTGGCCTACCGCGTGGAACCGACCCGCGTCGGCCAGCGCACCGACTACGACAAGCTGGTGCTGGACCTGGAGACGGACGGCACCGTGCAGCCCGAGGATGCGGTGGCCCTGGCCGCCCGCATCCTGCAGGACCAGCTGCAGCTGTTCATCAACTTCGACGAGCCGCGCGAGCGCAAGGTCGAGGAAGAGCGCGACGACCTGCCGTTCAACCGCAACCTGCTGCGCAAGGTCGATGAGCTTGAGCTCAGCGTCCGCTCGGCGAACTGCCTGAAGAACGACAACATCGTCTACATCGGCGACCTGGTGCAGAAGACCGAGCAGGAAATGCTGCGCACGCCGAACTTCGGCCGCAAGTCGCTGAACGAGATCAAGGAGGTCCTCACCTCCATGGGCCTGGCCCTCGGCATGACCGTGTCGGGCTGGCCCCCGGAGAACATCGAGGACCTGGCGAAGAAGCTGGAAGAGCCGTTCTGAGACCGGCGCTGCGTTAGAATTTAGGGATACACCACCATGCGTCACGGAATGGCAGGGCGGAAGCTCAACGTCACCTCCACCCATCGCCTCGCCATGTTCCGCAACATGGCGACCAGCCTGCTGAAGCACGAGCAGATCACCACGACCCTGCCCAAGGCGAAGGAACTGCGCCCCTACGTGGAGCGCATCATTTCCCTGGGCAAGCGTGGCGGCCTGCATGCGCGGCGCCAGGCCTATGCGCAGATCATGGACCAGAAGGTGGTGGACAAGCTCTTCACCACCATCGCGGACCGCTACAAGACCCGCAGCGGTGGCTACACCCGCGTGCTGAAGGCTGGCGTGCGCTACGGCGATGCCGCCGACATGGCCGTGATCGAACTGGTCGATCGCGACCCCGCCGCGAAGGGCCTCGACAGCGGTCCGAAGCCGGAAGCGGCCGAGGAAGCCGAAGCCGGCCAGGAATAAGCTTCGCCCCACCGGCGCAGCGCATTGAGGGCGGAGAGGGCAACCTCCCCGCCCTTCGTCGTTTCAGTGCCCGGCGGCAATTCCGGCCGCGGCCATCTGGCCATCCTCCTGCGCGGTGCCACCCGAGACGCCGATGGCGCCGACGATGCGGTTGCCCACGACCACGGGGATGCCGCCATCCACCGGCACTGCTCCGGTCAGGCCGAGGATGGCCATGCGGCCACCCACCAACGCGTCCTCGAATACCTTGGTCGGGCGGCGGAAGGTCGCGGCGCTGCGGGCCTTCTCGATGGCGATTTGGATCGAGGCGACCTGGACGGCGTCGGTGCGGGCAAAGGCCACCAGGTTGCCGGCGGGGTCCACCACCACGACGGCCATCTGCAGGTTGCGGCGCTGGGTCTCGGCGATCGCGGCGTCGATCATGCGGCGCGCCAGTTCCAGCGTTACGGGTGGGCCGTAGCCCGGCGCCACGCTCGGGGCCTGGGTCCGTCCCGGGTTCGGGGCAGCGGTGATGGCAAGCAGCACGGCGAGGCCGGCGGCCTTCACGATACGCATCTCTTCCTCCCTTGGTTTCTTGCAGTGGCGCCAGCATGGCGCCCCGGCAATCGCCTCGGCAAGAATCGTCTGGAAGGAGCGCGGCGGGGTGCCGAGGTCCTGCGGCCTTTGCCGTCTGGCCGCCGCAAGCGTGCGGAACCGCTGGTCCTTCGGCGCAGAAGCCTTAAGCCGGGTCCTGCCGGCTCATCACCAGGTCGCAATGCGCCAGCGCCACCAGGTGGTGCGCCGGCACGGCGTCCAGCCGGCCAAACCGGCCAATCCGCCAGAAGCGGAAGCCCTGCCCCTCAAGCCAGCCGACCAATGCGGCGATGTCGGTGCGTACCACCATCATCCCCGGCGACCATTCGGTGACGATACGCAGGTTCGGCGAGTTGGCGATCAACTGTGCCGCACCGCGCAGCACCTGCGGCTCGCTGCCCTCGGCGTCCATCCGCAGCAGGTCGACCCGCCCAAGCCGGTCCAGCAGCAGCCCGTCCAGCGTCACTGCCGGCACGGTGAAGCGGGTGGAATAGTTCTCCGCCCCTGCGGCCAGCGCCCAGTGCCCGCTGCCGATATGGTGCGGGTCGGCGGCGAACTCGACCTCTCCGGTGCTGTCCAGCGCGGCCACCGGATGGACGCTGACCACCTCGTTCAGGCCGTTCACGGTCAGCGTGGCGCGCAGCAGTTCAAGCGCCTGCGGGTTGGCCTCGATCGCGTGCAGGTCGCCGCCGGGGCCGATGGCCCGGGCCAGGGCGACGGTGTGGTAGCCCATGTTGGCGCCAACCTCGATGACGCGTTGCCGCGGCTTCACCAGGCCGGCGAGGGCGGTTTCGACCTCGTCCTCCCAGGTGCCGTGCAGCGCGATATGCGGGGTCATGCCGATGTCGCGGGTGTCCAGGTAGATCATGTCGCCCCGGTGCGTCAGCGCCAGCGCCCGGTTGTCGCCGAGATAGCAGTAGCTGGAGCGCGGCGGCGCGGCAGGCGGCCGCGGCCGGACCAGGCTGCCGAGCAGGCGCCCGAGGGCCTGGCCTGTCGTGCGGAGCGGGCCGGGCGCGGCCGGCGTGGCCAAACGCGGGCGGCCGAGGCTGCTGGCGGCTTGCCGGGGGCCAGCCACCGGGCCCAAGCGCTTCACTGTCGTGCCCATTGCGACCCTGCCAAGCCGACCCTGCAGGCAGGCCGACTCGGGCATTTGCCACTACCGCGGCCTGCGCGACAAGCGTGCAGCTGTCTCAACCTGTCACGGGCTGGCGAGCCATGGACGCAGCAGGCCAACGCCCTGCATCAGGCAGCTCAGCCAGCCAAGCCAGGCCAGCACCGGCAGCCGCCGGAGCGGCGGCGTCGCGGCGGCCCAGGCCAGGGCGAGGCCCGCGGCCAACAGCATCCCGAGGCCGGCAGCAACGGTGCCGAGCCCTGCCAGCGCCTCCACCGGTGGGAAGCGCCAGTCGCCGGTGCCGGCGTGGACCGGCAGCGCCAGCGCCATGGTGCCGGCGTGGCTGGTGCCGACGCAGAGCGCCAGCAGCGCGCCATCGCCCCAGCCAGGCTGGCCGCGCAGCAGCAGCGCTAGGAAGGCGAGGCGCCAGCCCAGCTCGGCCCAGGCCAGGCCGGGCGGGGCGGCCTGCGCGCCGGGCGCCACGCCCAGGCTGGGCAGCACCAGCCAGGCCAGGGCGGCGCCGAGGGCCAGCCAGCCCGCCACCGGCAACCACTGCGCCAGCCCGCGGCGGTGCAGCACGACGGCGGTGCCGAACACCGCGGCGGCCAACTGGGCGATATCCGCGACGCCGAAGGCCAGGCCCTGCAAACCTGCGGCGGGGCGTACCAGCACCAAGCAGGCGGCTACCAGCAGCGTCAGGAACTGTGCAAAGCTCATGGCGCCCCCGTGGCATCCGTTACACCCGGGCCACAGTGTTGCCGAAGTTCCGCAGCGCGAACAGCGGCAACACCGCGCCCACCGTGCTATTCCAGGCGGATGTTGGCTTCGCGCACCAGTTGGGCCATGGCCACCCGGCCTTCGGCGCAGAACCGGGCGAAGCGCTCGGGGTCGCTGCCCACCGGCACCGCGCCGATCTGCGCCAGGCGCTGCTGCACCCCGGCATCGGCCAGGGCGAAGCGCAGCGCGTCGTAGGTGCGGTCGCGCAGCGCTGGGTCCAGCCCGGCCGGGGCGAACAGTGCCGCCCATTCGTTGGAATCGAAGCCCGGGAAGCCGCTTTCGGCCAGGGTCGGCACGGTCGGCCGGCTCGGCACCCGCTCCAGCGTCGTCACCGCCAGGAAGCGCCCGCGCCCGGCATCCACCACCGGGCCGGAGCTGACGGTGGTGATGAACACCGCGTCCACGGTGCCGGCGGCCAGGTCGCGCGCTGCATCGGCGCCACCGCGATAGGGCACGTGGATCACCTCGATGCCCGCCAGCCGGCTGAACTGCAGCAGGCCGAGATGCCCGGCCGTGGCATTGCCCTGGGTGCCCACGCTGATCGCGCCCGGCCGCGCCTTGGCCTGGGCGATGAAGTCGGCGACGGTCCGTGCCGGGAAATCGGCCTTCACCGCCAGCACGCCGGGGAAGGTCACCACCTGGGAGATGGGCGTGAAGGCGGTGGCGTAGTCGAAGGTCAGGCCCTTCATCACCGCCGGGTTCACCAGGTGGGAGGAGGCGTCCCACAGCAGCGTGTAGCCATCCGCCGCGCTGGTCGCCACCACGCCGCCGCCCAGGCTGCCGCCGGCGCCGGTGCGGTTCTCCACCACGAAGCCCTGGCCGAGGCGCTCCGCCATCTTCGGCGTGATGGCGCGGGCGGCGCTGTCGGCCGCGCCGCCGGCGGCGAAGGGCACCACCAGCCGGATGGAATGGGCGGGCCAGGCGCCCTGGGCGCGGGCGAGGGAAGGGGCGGCGAGGGCGGTGCCCAGCAGGGCGCGGCGGGTCGGGTGCATGGCGGCATCCTATGCCGGTTTGCGCGGCATCCAAACCACCCGGCTGGCGCGGAACCCTGGCCAGCGCCCCGGTGCGGCATTAGCCTTCGCCGCAACGGGACGTTCCAGGAGCACAGCACAATGGATGGCAGCATTCCCGGCCTGCAGGTGAAGCGGCTGTCGGGCAGCATCGGCGCCGAGGTCCGCGGCATTCGCCTGACGCCGGAGATGCCGGCCGAGACCATCGCCGAGCTGCGGCGCCTCTGGCTGGCGCATTCGGTGCTGTTCTTCCGCGACCAGGACCTGACGGCGCCCGAGCTGGCCGCCTTCGCCCGCCGCTTCGGTGAGGTCATCCACTACCCCTTCCTGAAGGGGCTGGAGGATGCGCCGGAGGTGATCCCGGTGGTGAAGCTGGAACACGAGACGCAGAATTTCGGCGGCCTCTGGCACGCCGACACCACCTACCTGCCGCTGCCGCCGATGGCGACCATGCTGATCGCGCGCGAACTGCCGCCCTACGGGGGCGACACGCTCTTCGCCAGCGGCTACGCGGCGTATGAGGGGCTGTCGGCGGGCATGCAGCGCCTGCTGGCCCCGCTGCGCGCGGTGTTCAGCAGCGTGAAGGCCGAGTTCTCCCGCACCCGGGAGGACCAGGCCCCCGGCAGTGGCCGCGGCAGGAGCGAGGCGGAGCATCCGGTGATCCGCACCCATCCGGAGACCGGGCGCAAATCGCTGTACGTGAACTTCGGCCATACGCTGCGCTTCGCGGACATGAGCGTGGCGGAGAGCGCCGGCCTGCTGGACTGGCTGTTCGCCCATCAGGTGAAGCCGGAATACACCTGCCGCTTCCAGTGGGAGCCGGGGAGCATGGCGTTCTGGGACAATCGCTGCGCGCTGCACAATCCGGTCAACGACTACCATGGCTTCAAGCGGCTGCTGCACCGCGTGACGCTGGCGGGCGATACCCCCGCTTAGGCGAGCGCGAGCAACCCGCGCGCCAGCGCCTCGACATCCTGCGCCGCGGTGCTGCCGGGATGGCGCGTCAGCAGCGGCGTCTGCCGGCGGATGCTCTCGGGCACCTTCGGGTCGCGCCGGATAACGCCGGCCAGCGCCACGCCGGCACCGAGGAAACCTTCGCAGGCACGGTTCAGCGTGGCCCAGGTGCGCTCCCCGCTGGCGCGGTCCTGCGCCTGGTTCACCACCAGCCGGGCATCGGCGCCCGGCGCGTCGCGCCGATGCAGCTTCAGCACCGCATAGGCGTCTGTCAGGCTGGTCGGCTCATCGGTCGCCACCACCAGCAGCGTCTCCGCCGCCGCCGCCAGCCGGCGTACGCTGGGGTCCAGCCCGGCGCCAAGGTCCAGCACCACCAGCGGCCAACCCGTGCGCGCTTCGTCCAGCGCCACCAGCAGCCGGTTCAGCCCGGCGCCGTCCAGCGCGGCCAGCGCGCCGCTGCCGCTGCGGCCGGGCAGCACGTCGAAGCCCGCCGGATACGGCAGCGCGGCCTCCACCACCGTGCAGCGGCCGCTCAGCACGTCGGCCAGGTCGCGCTTGGGGTCCAGCCCCAGCTGCACGTCCGCATTGGCCAGGCCGAAATCGCCATCTACCAGCAGCACGCGCTCGCCTTCCCGCGCCAGCGCCTGGCTCAGCGAGATCGCCAGCCAGGTCTTGCCCACGCCCCCCTTGCCGGAGGCGATGGCGATGATGCGTCCGGTCACTGCACGCTCTCCCTGCGGCCTTCGAGGCAGGCCGCCAGCCATTCCGGCGACATCTCCGCGAGTCCATCCGCCGCGCCCGGCCCAACCCCGGCGGCGGTGAAGGCTAGCCCGCCGGCCGCCGCCGCCAGCACGCCGCCCAGCCGCCTGGCCAGGTCCAGCCGCGTCGGCAGCAGGTGGCGGGCGCCGAGCGCGGTGAAGGCCTGCGCCAGCTCGGCGCTTTCGCACACGTCCAGGCCCGCCGGCAGCACCAGCACCATTTCGGCCTCGACGGCACGCGCCAGCGCATGCACCTCGGTCGCCTGGGCGCTGTCGAAGGGGTCGCAGCCGGCGGTATCGATCAGCACCGGCTGGCCGGGCTGGCGATGCGCCATGGCCTTGGCCAGCGTGCCAGGCCCAGGCGCCACCGCCAGAGTCAGCCCGAGCAGCCGCGTGTATGCCGCCAACTGCTCCACCGCGCCGGCGCGCGCGCCATCCGTGGTGATGACCAGTGGCGCCATGCCGGCCATCACCGCCCGCGTCGCCAGCTTGGCGCAGCTGACCGTCTTGCCGGCGCCGGGCGGGCCGGCCAGCAGCAGCGGCTTGCGCGGGCTCAGCGGCATCTCGGCGAAGTTCAGCATGGCGCCGAGCCGTTCAGCCAGCACGCCATCGGCCAGTTCCTCGGCCATCGACGGCGGCATGTTGTGCCGTTGCAGCACCGCCAGTCGCGCGGCGCGTTCCGCCGCCACCGTGGCCGCGGGCCGGATCGCCGCCGAGGGCACCGGCGGGATCAGGATGGGATCGGCCGGCTCCAGCGCGGCGGTGACCTCCATCTCCCCGGCGACGCGACGGCTGCCCAGGATGACCGCATCCTCGCCGAGTTCGGCGCGGACCATTGCCATCGCTTCGGCCATGCTGGATGCGCGGAAGAGCCTGAGCCTCATGTGGCGAAACTAGGGGTTGAATACTTAAAGAGACCCGACTGAACGGATGCGCGCGCGCGGATGTATTTCCTGTTGCGCCAAAACCACCGTGCTCGGGCGGAAGCGCTCCACGATGGCACGCACGTGGTTGCGGATGCCGCCGGAGCAGACCAGCACCGGCGCTTCCCCGGCATTCGCCGCGGCGTCCAGTGCATCGCGCAGCCGGTGCATGAACTCCTGCAGGCGCGACGGCGCCATGGCCAGCTGCCGATCCTCCGGCGGCCCGGCCAGACTCTCGGCGAAGGCCAGCTCCCAGTCGCTCGACAGCGCGATGATCGGCACGTAGCCGGCCGGCCCCTTCGCCGCTTCGGAAAGCTGCCGCGCCAGCCGCGCCCGCACCACCGCCAGCATCGAGGGCAGGCTGCGCTGGCCGCCTGCCACGGCTTCCTGCACGCCCTCCAATATCGTCGGCAGGTCGCGGATGGAGACGCGTTCCGCCAGCAGGGATTGCAGCAGCCGCTGCAGCCCACCGAGCGT
>CAIMOR010000342.1 GCA_903843125.1 uncultured Rhodospirillales bacterium | reverse complement strand
GCGGGCGCGGGCGCGGCGCCGCTTGCCCAGCGCCCCGTGGCGCCGCAGAGTGCGCTGCAACACGGCGTCGTCACGCCGAACCCGGAGAGTTGAGAATGTCGGTTGCGACTGCGCCGGTAATTGTCGCGGGCGCTGGCCCGGTGGGGCTGGCGGCGGCGGCGGAACTGCTGCGCCACGGCGTGGAGGTGCTGGTGCTGGAGGCGGAGGCCGGCCTGCCGTACGAGCTGCGCGCCAGCACCTTCCATGCGCCCACGCTGGACATGCTGGATGCGTATGGCGCGACGGCGCCGATGATCGCGCAGGGGCTGGTGGCGCCCTTCGTGCAGTACCGCACGCGCGACCAGCAGATGATCGCGGAGTTCGACTTCCGCTGCCTGGCCGATGTGGTGAAGCACCCGTACCGGGTGCAGGTGGAGCAGTACAAGCTGACCCACATATTGGCCGGCCTGCTCGGGGAGCGGCCAGGCTTCCAGCTGCGCTTCAACGCGCGCGTGGAAAGCGCGGAGGACCTGGGCGACCAGGTGCGGGTGACGCTGGCCGATGGCACCGTGCTGCACACGCCCTGGCTGATCGGCGCCGATGGCGCGCACAGCGCGGTCAGGCGCAGCCAGGGCATCGAGTTCGAGGGCTTCACCTGGGCCGAGCGCTTCCTGGTGCTGTCCACGCCGTTCGAGTTCGGCGACGTGATCCCGAACCTGGCGGACGTAACCTACTACGCCGACCCCGGCGAGTGGTTCTTCCTGCTGCGGGTGCCCGGGCTGTGGCGGGCGATGTTCCCGGTGGCGGCCGAGGTTTCCGAGGAAACCGTGATGACCGACGCCTTCGCCGAGGAACGCATGGCCGGCGTGCTGCAGGGGCGCGGTGGGTATGAGATTCGGCACCGCACGCTGTACCGGGTGCATCAGCGGGTGGCGAAGACGTTTCGGCAGGGTCGCGTGCTGCTGGCCGGCGATGCCGCGCATATCAACAACCCGCTCGGCGGCATGGGGCTGAATGGCGGCGTGCATGATGCCGTCAACCTGGGCGCCAAGCTGGCGCGCGTGGTGCATGGCGAGAGCGATGCGCTGCTGGACCTGTACGACCGCCAGCGCCGCGGCGTGACGGTGGAGCATGTGCAGAAGCAGACCATCCAGAACAAGCAGAACCTGGAGGCCAAGGACCCCAAGGCGGCGCGGGCGTTCCGACAGAAGCTGAGCGAGACCGCGGCGGACCCGGCGAAGGCGCGGGAGTACCTGTTCGGCATTTCGATGCTGGGCAGCCTGAAGCGCGCCGAGGAGATCCAGTGATGTTGAGGCGGGCGCTGCTGGGCGCGGCACTGGCCTCGCCGGCGCTGGCGCAGGCTGAGGAGGCGTGGCCGGCGCGGTCGCTGCGCTTCGTGGTGCCGTATCCGCCGGGGGGCGCCAGCGACTTCATCGCCCGGCTGGCGGCCGAGCATATGTCGCGGACGCTGGGCCAGGCGATCGTCATCGAGAACCGGGGCGGCGCGGCGGGGAATCTCGGCACCGAGCAGGTCGCGCGGGCGGCGGCGGATGGCTATACGCTGGGCCTCGGCGCGATCGGCACGCTGGCGGTGAACCGCTTCCTGTTCCGCAGCCTGCCGTTCAACCCGGATGCGGATTTCACGCCGGTTTCCCTGCTGGCGCTGGTGCCCAACCTGATGGTGGTGCCGCCCGCCCTGCCGGTGAACACGGTGGCGGAGTTCGTCGCCTGGGCGAAGGCGCAGGGATCGGCGGTGAACTTCGGCAGCATCGGCAACGGCACGTCGCAGCACTTGGCCGGCGTGCAGTTCAACATGCTGACGGGCACGCAGATGGTGCATGTGCCCTACCGCGAGAGCGCGCAGGTGAATACCGACCTGATGGAAGGCCGCGTGCAGGTGCTGTTCCAGTCCATCTCCGGCGCGGTGACGGACCTGGCGAAGTCCGGGCGGATGAAGGCGCTGGCGGTGACCGGCGAGGATCGCGTGCCGGCCTTCGCCGACCTGCCGACGCTGAAGGAGGTGGGCATCAACGTCACCACCGTCGGCTGGTTCGGGCTGATGGTGCCGGCCGGCGTGCCGCCGCGCATTGTCGACAGGCTGGAGGCCGCGGCGGAAGCCGCGATGCGCGACCCCGCCGTGGTGGCGCGCGTCACCGCCGGCGGCAGCATCGCGCGGGCGCAGGGCGCGGCCGCCTTCACCACCTTCATCGCCGAGGAGACCGGGCGGCTGCGCGCGATCGTGCGGGCCTCCGGCGCGACGGCGGATTAGCCAACCGGCAGCCAGAGGGCGCAGCGCGCGGCGCGAGCACCCGGAGGCGTCGCCGGTGGCCCAGACAAGGAAAAGCCCATGCATCACCTCAACTTCGAATTCCGCAGCAAGGCCGGCACCGAGCATCGCAGCGTGCCGGTCCGCGACCTGGTCATTGCCGGCTGGACCGGGCGCGACATGCACAAGGTGCAGGAGCACATCGAGGAGCTGGCCGCGATCGGCGTGGCGCCGCCGCCGAGCGTGCCGTGCTTCTATCGCGGCTCCACGCTGCTGCTGACGACGGATGAGCAGATCGACTGCCTGGGCGCGGAGAGCAGCGGCGAGGCGGAGTTCTTCCTGCTGCTGCGGGAGGATGGCTGGTGGGTGGGCGCCGGGTCCGACCATACCGACCGCAAGGTGGAGGCCTATTCGATCACGGTTTCCAAGCAGATGTGCCCGAAGCCGGTGGCGCCGGTGCTGTGGAAGTTCGAGGATGTGGCCGGGCATTGGGACCAACTGGTGATCCATTCCGAGGTGGATGACGGCCACGGCTTCGTCACCTACCAGCAGGGCAGCATTGCCGCGATGCGCGACCCGCGCGACCTGGTGGCGCGCTACGAGGCGGCGGTGGGCAAGCCCGGGCCGGATACGCTGATGTTCGGCGGCACGCTGCCGGTGCATGGTGGCATCCGCGCGCGGCAGAAGTTCCGCTTCACGCTGCACGACCCCGTGCGCGGCGAGACCATTCGCCACGGCTATACCACCCGCTGGCTGCCGAACTGAGGAGCGCGACAATGGCGATCGAGAAGGAACACCTGGAATTCCACCGGCCGGATGTCAGCGAGGGCTGGCACAACCCGGGCTACTACCCGGATGGGATCGAGCAGAAGATCCTCGCGGGCTTCCTGGACGAGGGGAACAAGCGCGGGCACCGCACGCGGCTGCTGCGCTTCGAGCCGGGCAAGTTCACCACCGCGCCCTTCGTGCACGACTATTGGGAAGAGGTCTGGCTGGTCAGCGGCGACCTGATCGTCGGCAATGACGCCGAGGGCAAGGGCGGCGAGCAGTTCGTCGGCTCCGCCTATGCCTGCCGGCCGCCGGGCGCCGCGCACGGGCCGTTCAAGAGCGAGACCGGCTGCGTGCTGATGGAACTGCACTACTACGACGAGACGAAGACGTAGCGCAGCGCCAGGCGCCGCCGGGGTTCACGCCACCCAGCTGGGCTTCCGCTTGGCCTTGAAGGCGGCGATGCCCTCGGCCGCTTCCGGGCTGCTGGCGGTGCGGCCGAAGGCGGCGGCGCCCGCCTCGGCGTAGCCTTCCGGCGACAACGGCCCGAGGGCGCGCAGCAGCAGCTTGGTTTCGGCCAGCGCGTTGGGGGCGCCTTCCAGCACGTCCTTGACGCTGCGCTGAACCAGGGCTTCCAGCGCGGCGGCGTCGGGCGCCACCTCATGCACCAGGCCGATGCGGCCGGCCTCCGCGGCGTCGATCACGCGGCCTTCCAGCACCATGCGCGTGGCGGCGGCGCGGCCCATGCGGCGGACCATCCAGGGCAGGATCTGCGCGGGCACCAGGCCACGGCGGGTTTCCGGCGCGGCGAAGCGGGCGGAGGCGGCGGCGAAGGCGATGTCGGCGCAGCAGTTGAAGCCCAGGCCGCCGGCGTGGCAGCTGCCCTCGATGGCGGCGATGACGACCTGCGGCAGTTCCGAGATGCCGACGAAGCGGGCGCCGGTCTTCGCGTTGCGCTCGCGCTGGGCGTTGAGCTTTTCCTCCGGCGACATCGGCTTCTGCACCTCGGTCAGGTCGAGGCCGGCGCAGAAATGGCCGCCGGCGCCGCTGATGACGAGCACGCGGGCGGACTTGTCCTCCCGCAGTTCCGCCAGCAGGGCGGACCAGGCTTCGCCCATGGCGGTGCTGATGCTGTTGCGGCGGTCCGGGCGGTTCATGATGGCGCGGACGACTTCTGCGCCCCTTGGGCCTTCGCGCTGCACCAGCAGGGGGTTGTCGTCGGCCATGGGGCGTTTCCTCCGGGATTCGGGGCGGCAGGGTACGCAACAGCCGCGGGTGCGGCTAGCCGGGCGGCACCGGGCCTGCCGCCTCCGCGCGGGCGATGCAGGCGGCGGCGTCCTCGGGCAGCAGCAGGCGGTCGCGGGCCAGGGCCTCGGCGGCGGCGCGCACGGCGGCGACATAGGCGGCGCGGTCCGGGTAGCGCTGGGAGAGGGGCGCGCGCGGGTCGGCCGGGTCGGGCTGCGTCGGGAAGGCCAGGAAGGTTCCCTCGCGGTCGGCCAGCTCCTCGCGCAGGCCCTCGGCGGCGTAGAGGTTCCAGCCGGTATGGGTGCCGCGCGGGGCGGCGATGTCGGGCAGGCGGATGCCGGCGCGTTCGTTGCCGTCGGCATCCACTGCCGGCACCAGGCAGCGCCAGCTGGTCTCGGCCAGGCGGCCGGCGACCCAATCCGCCACGGGCGCGACCGGGGTGGCGAAGCGCGGCAGGGCCAGGCCGGGCAGCCTGGGGAAGCCAGCAATGACCTCGGCGGCCGGGACCAGCGTGCCGTCGGCCAGGCGGGGAATGCGGGAGGGCGGCGGCAGGGTGCCGTGTTCCACCCAGGCGGCCAGGGCTTCCAGCAGGGCGCGCAGCGCGGGGCCGGGGTTGTGCGGGTTGTTCGGGTTGGCGGCGTTGCCCTTCGCCGTGGTCAGGCCGGCGGCGGCGCCGTGCTTGGTGCCGCTGATCAGGTAGTGCCGGGCGCGGGGGTGCTCGGGCAGGTCGGCGCTGGCATCGGCCACGGTGTGGATCAGGCTGGCGCCCTTCTGCCAGTATTCGGTGGAGGTGTTGCTTTCCATCAGCAGCGGGTCGGTGGCCGCCCCCGGCAGCAGGCCGGCGACGGCGCCGCTGGTCGGGTCCGTGGAGGCGGCGGCGGCCAGCGGGAACCAGGCCTCGGGGAAGGCCAGGTCCTCGTGCCAGCAGGCGGTGCGGTCGGGCTGGGCGAAGCGTTCGTTCATGAAGACGCGGCCGGCGCCGGCGACATGGGTCAGCACGCCGTCGAACACGCGCCGGCCGGCGCTGTCGGCGTTCAGGCCCAGGCCGATGAAGTGGCGGAGGAACCGGCCGGACTGGCTGATGCCGACGCCGAGCACGGTGCGCGGCCGATGCGCGGCCAGCGGGCTGGCGGGGTCGCGGCGCAGGTATTCCACCAGGTCGCGCGTGGCCAGCAGGCCGAGGCCGAGCGGGCGGGCGCCGCTGGCGGTGTAGCGGAACTCGTAGATGCTGCCGCGCTCGAATGGCGTGCCCTCCGGCAACAGGCGGATGGCGCGGTCCCCGGCGAATTCGAAGGCGACCTCCCGCGCGGCGCCGTCGCGCATCCGGCGGACCGTCAGCTGGCCGCCGGCGGCGGTGACGGCGGGGTAGGAGAGTGGCGCGGTGGGGCGGTCGGCCGGGGTGATGCGGGTGCCGAAGACGAACTCGTCGCGGCAGGGGCCGGTGACGCCTGGCAGCGTGGGAATGCTGATGCGCAGGTTGCCGTTGGCCCGAGGGGTTTCGGGGTCCCAGCCGCACCAGGCATAGCTGGCGCCGGCCCGCAGGCCCATGCCGTTGCCGGCGGCTTCGGCCGCCTCCACGGCGTTGGCGGTGGCCGGGTCCGCCACCGCGTCGTACAGGTTGCCCATGACCCGCTTGCGGCCGCGGTTGGTCACGTCGTGCACCAGGCGGCCGCTGCTGCGGCCCGGGTCGGCGGGGCGCAGCAGCGCCAGTTCGGTGCTGTATTCCACCAGGCCTTCCCCGTTGCGCGGGGCCAGGCCCAGGTCGACGATGCCGGCGTTGCGCGGGTCGGCCGGGTCCACCGCGCCATGGGCCAGGGCGGTGACGCGCTCATAGCCGCCGGCGCCGAAATCCCGGCCGGCCGCGAAGGGCGTGGCGACCACCTGTTCCAGCCTTGAGATGCCTGCCGCCACTGCCGTTGCCTCCCGCCTTGTGGGGAGCAATCTGGCCAACGGGCGGTGAAACGGCAACACTGCGGCCCACGCAATGGGAGAGCGCCGATGGCGATCAAGCTGTATGACCTGGCCGGGGCCAACCCGGACCGCCGCTTCAGCCCGTTCTGCTGGCGCATCCGCATGGCGCTGGCGCACAAGGGGCTGGCGGTGGAGACGGTGCCCTGGCGCTTCACCGAGAAGGACCGGATTGCCGCGTCCGGCCAGCTGCTGGTGCCGGTGATCGAGGATGGCGGCACGGTGCTGCACGACAGCTGGACGATCGCCTGCCACCTGGAGGACAGCTACCCGGACCGGCCCAGCCTGTTCGGCGGCGCGGGCGGCCGGGCGATGGCACGCTTCATCGGCGCCTGGACCGACAGCGTGGTGCAGCTGGGCGTGGCGCGCTGCGTGCTGAAGGATATCTGGGACGTGCTGGACCCGAAGGACCAGCCCTATTTCCGCGAGAGCCGGGAAAAGCGCTTCGGCATGAGCCTGGAGGCGGTGGTGGCGAACCGGGAGGCGACGGTGCGCGACTTCCGCGCCAGCCTGGGGCCGCTGCGCTTCACGCTGGGCAAGCAGGACTTCCTGGGCGGGGCGGCGCCGAACCACGCCGACTACATCGTGTTCGGCGCCTTCATGTGGGCGCGCAACGTCAGCGACTTCCGGCTGCTGGAGCCGGATGACGCCGTCTACGCCTGGCGCGGCCGGCTGCTGGCGGCGTTCGACGGGCTTGCGGGCCGGTCGCTGGGCTACGACGTATAGGCACGGGCAACGGGAGACAGGCGATGGATGACGGGATGAACCAGGGCGAGGTCTGCGGCCCCGATGGCTGCGCCGTGCCGGACAACGCCAGCGCCAGCCCGATGCCGCTGGGCCGCGAACCGGCGGCGGTGACGCGGGTGGACGTGATCTCGGACGCGATCTGCCCGTGGTGCTGGGTGGGCAAGCGCAACCTGGACCGGGCGCTCAGCATCCTGGCCGAGGACGGCGAAGCCTTCGACGTGCATTGGCGGCCGTTCCAGCTGAACCCGGAGATGCCGCGGGCGGGCGTGGAGCGGGCCAGCTACCGGGCGGCGAAGTTCGGCAGCCTGGAGCGCAGCGCCGCCGCCGATGCCCGGGTGGCGCAGGCCGGCGCGGTGGCCGGGCTGGAGTTCCGCCACGACCGCATGCTGCGGACGCCCAATACGGTGGACGCGCACCGGGTGGTGCACCTGGCCGGGGCGCTGGGCCTGCAGCATGAGGTGGTGGAGCGGCTGTTCCAGGCCTACTTCCAGGAGGGCGTCGACGTGGGCGACCGCGCCGAGCTGGCGCGGCTGGCCGGCGAGGCGGGCATGGACGCCGAGGAGGTGGCGGAGTTCCTCGCCTCCGACGCGCTGGAGGCCGAGGTGGTGGCCGAGGATGCGCAGTTCCGCGCCGGCGGGCTTTCCGGCGTGCCGACCTTCGCGCTGGCCGGGCATGTGCTGTTCAGCGGGGCGATGCCGGCCGAGGACATGGCCGAGGCGTTCCAGAAGGGCCTGCGGATCCTGCGCGAGCGGGGCGTGGTGCCGGCGCGGGGAGCCTGAGCTACTCCGCCGCCGCCAGCGCGGCGCGGCGCGGCCGGTGCTCGGTGACCAGAGCGTAGGCGATGGTCACCACCATGAAGCCGACGGAGACCAGGAACACCGCCTGCGGCTGGCCGCGGTCCAGCAGCGCGGCGTAGATCAGCGGCCCCGTCGCGCCACCGATGTTGAAGCCGGTGGTGACGATGCCGAAGGTGCGGCCGAGCGCGCCGGGCGGGCTGGCGCGGCGCACCAGCATGTCCCGGCTGGGCATGATCAGGCCGGAGAGCAGGCCGGCCACGCCCAGCACCGCCACCAGCAGCACCGCCGGCAGCGGCACCAGGCCCACCAGCAGCACCAGCGCGGCGCAGAGGCCGAAGCCGAGCGCGGCAACCTCGCCATGCCGCGCGGTGCGGTCGGCGATGACGCCGCCCAGCAGCACGCCGGCGGCCGAGAGCGCCAGCCAGGCGGTCAGCGCCGTGTTGGCCACGCCGAGGCTGGTGCCGAAGGCGGCGTTCAGCGCGGTGACCGCGAAGTTCTGCACGCCCGAGGTTGCCAGGTTCAGCATGGTGAAGAAGAAGGTCATGCCCAGCACGGCCGGCGTCAGCACCGCCAGCAGCGGCAGGCGCGATTCGGCCTGGCGCGGCGCCAAGGGGGCCAGGGCCTGGTCGTTCAGCGCCGCGCGCAGCAGCGGCACCGCGGTGAGCAGGCCGATCGCGCCAGCCGTCATCAACGCCGCTGGCAGGCCGCCCAGCGCGGCAACGCCCAGCATCAGCGGCGGCGCGATGGCGCCGCCGAGGTAGCCGGCAAAGGTATGGATGGAGAAGGCGCGGCCGACCCGGGCCTCGGCGATGGCGCCGCCCAGGATGGCGTAGTCGGAGGGGTGGTAGACGCTGTTGGCCAGGCCGAGCGTCGCCGCCGCCAGCAGCAGGGTCGGGTAGGTGCAGGACAGGCCGAGCGCGACATAGCTGGCGCCGCCCAGCGCCAGTCCGGCCGCCAGGACCTTGCGCGGGCCGAGCCGGTCGGTCAGGAAGCCGATGGGGGCCTGGGTCAGCGCGGAGACCACGTTGAACACGGTGAGCGCGACGCCGAGTTCGACGAAGCTGACGTCCATCCGCGCCCGCAGCAGCGGAAACAGCGGCGGCAGCACCAGGATATGCAGGTGGCTGACCAGGTGCGCGGCGGCGACGGTCAGCAGCGTGCGCCATTCCTGCGGCGTCCAGTTGGCCCTGGCTCGGGACATCGGTGGCGGTTTCCAACCCTGCGGAGTGCCACGCTAGACGAGTTTTGCCCCGATGTTGAGCAGCTTGCCGCGCAGGTCTGCCCCGCTTCAGGGCATGGTTGTGGTGCCCTGGTTTGCCCAGGGCGCGCCGGGGCGGCTTCGGCGCCCAGCACGCCCGCGCGGCCGCCGGCGGGTCGGCCTCATTCCGGCGTGATGTGCGCCGCCTTCACCAGCAGGCGCTGCTTCGCCAACTCGGCATGGGTGGTGGCCGCCAGCTCGGCCGGGGTGCCGCCCATCACCTCCAGCCCCTGGCGGTGCAGCTCGGCCAGGGTGGCCTCGTCGTGCAGGGCGGCCAGGGTCAGGGCGTTGAGCCGGGCGATGATCGGCGCCGGGGTGCGCGCCGGGGCGTAGAGCGCCCACCAGCCCTCCACCACCACGCCGGGGACGCCGGCCTCGGCCATGGTCGGCAGGGTGGGGAACAGGAAGTGGCGGTGCTCGCCGGTCAGCGCCAGGGGCTGCAGGCTGCCGGCGCGGATGAACTCGGCCAGGCCGAGCGGGTGGTAGACGAAGGCGTCCAACGTGCCGTTCAGCAGGTCCGCGATGCCGCGGCCGGCGTCCCGGTACGGGACGTGGGTGGTGGTCAGGCCGGTGGCCAGGTCCAGCTGCGCCTGGGTCAGGTGGCCGGTGGTGCCGGTGCCGGCGGTGCCGATGCTGACCGGGCGCTGCCGGGCCAGCGCGAGGAAGCCGGCCAGGTCGTGCACGCCGAGAGCCGGGCGGACCGCCAGGATCACCGCCGTCTTGGCGAAGCTGCAGATCGGCGCGAAGTCGCGCTCGGGGTTGTAGGCCAGGTTCGCCATCATGGCGGGGTTGGTGGCCATGGTGCCGCTGGTGCCGAAGAACAGGGTGTAGCCATCCGGCTGGGCCTGCGCCGCGGCCAGGGCGCCGACGGTGCCGCCGGCGCCGGTGCGGTTGTCCGCCACCACCGGCTGGCCGAGGCCACGCGCGAGCTGGTTGCCGGCGATGCGGCCGAGGATATCGGTGGTGGTGCCGGCGGCGAAGGGGATGATCATCCGGATCGGCCGGTCCGGCCATTCGGCGGCGCGGGCTGCCCACGGGGACAAGCCAGGCAGCAGGGCGGCGGCGGCCAGCAGGTGGCGGCGGTTCATGGGGCGGTTTCCTCGGCGACGCAGGCGTGCAGGTCTGGCGCTTCCCAGCCGGGGCGCAGCTTGACGCAGTTGGGGGGTGGTTCGGGCAGGAAGGCATGGCCGGCATCGGCAAGCTGGCCGAGGACGCGGTCCAGGTGCGTCATGGCACCGTTCGGCAGGTCGTGCAGCACCAGCAGCAGCGGTTCGGTCGCGGCGGCGGCCAGGGCCAGGGCGCGCGGCGGCCAGCCATCGGGGTCGTCCCAGTCGCGCGGGATGGCGTTCCAGAGCACCAGGGTGTGACCGTGGGTGCGCAGGTGCTGCCGGGCGGCGGGGTTCAGCAGGTGGTGGCCGAGCGCGCCGCCGCCGCCATTCGGGCGGAAATACCGTTCGGGTTCGCGCAACGGGCCGAGCAGGGCGTCGGCGCCGGCGATCTCGGCGACGGCCTCGGCGGCCGGGCGGCGACCGAGCGGCAGGCCATGGTTGAGGGTGTGGTTGCCGACAGCGTGGCCCTCCGCGCGGCAGCGTTGCGCCAGGGCCAGGTGGGCGCGGTCGCGCAGCCTGGCCGCGATGGGGAAGAACAGCGCCCGCAGGCGGCGGCGGGCCAGCGTGGCGAGGACCTGGGGGGTGACATCCGGCGTCGGGCCGTTGTCGAAGCTCAGGCAGATCGGCTGCGGCATGGCCGGCAGACTACCCGTTGGGCGGGCGCGGCGTAACCTCAGTAGCCCAGCAGCATCCCCGCCACTTCGGCGGCGCCCCAGGACAGCGCGGCGCCGAGGGAGGCGACCAGGCCGGCTTCCTGGATCAGGGCCAGCACGGGCCGGCCGCCGAGGCGGCGGGGCATCGGCGGGATGCGGAGGTCCTTGGCGAAGGCGGGTGCGCTGTGCATGCGCATAAGAGAACACACCATGAATCCGGTTGGCAAGAACAAAATGCCAACCGCCGCGCTGTCAGTCCTGCGCCTGGATCATCTCCCGCACGCGCGGGTAGATCTCGTTCGCCCAGCGGCGGCCGTTGAAGATGCCGTAGTGGCCCACGCCGACCTGCAGGTGGTGGCGCTTCATCGGCATCGGGATGCCGGTGCACAGGTCCAGCGCCGCCATGGTCTGGCCGATGGAGCAGATGTCGTCCTTCTCGCCCTCCACGGTCAGCAGGGCGGTGCGGCGGATGGCTTCCGGCTTCACGCGGCGGTCGCGCCACATCATCTCGCCGCGCGGCAGGTGGTGGCGCTGGAAGATGCGGTCCACGGTTTCCAGGAAGAACTCGGCCGGCAGGTCCATCACCGCCAGGTATTCGTCGTAGAACTTGCGGTGGGCCTCCACCTTCACCGCGTCGCCATCCACCAGGTGGCGGAACTGGTCGCGGAAGGCCTGGGTGTGGCGGTCCAGGTTCATCGACATGAAGGCGGTGAGCTGCAGCATGCCCGGATAGACCCTGCGGCCGCCGCCCTTGTGGCGCCACGGCACGGTGTGGATCAGGTTGCGCTCGAACCACTGGATGTTCTTGCTGTTGGCCAGGTCGTTGACCTTGGTCGGGCTGACGCGGGTGTCGATCGGGCCGGCCATCAGCGTCATGCTGCGCGGCACCGCCTTGTTGCGGTCCTCCGCCATCAGCGCCACCGCCGCCAGCACCGCGGCCACCGGCTGGCACACCGCCAGGATGTGCGCGCCGGGGCCGATGACCTCCATGAAGTGCATGATGGTCTCGATGAACTCGTCGACGCCGAACGGGCCGGCGGCAAGCGGCACGTCCCGCGCATTGTGCCAGTCGGTGATGTAGACGTCGTTGTCGGGCAGCATCACCTGCACCGTGCCGCGCAGCAGGGTGGCGAAGTGGCCGGACATCGGCGCCACGATCAGCACGCGCGGCTGCGGGATGGCGCTCTCCTTGCGGAAGTGCAGCAGGCTGCCGAACAGGCCAGCCTGGGTGATCTCCTCGCGCACCGCCACCACCTCGTTGCCGACGCGGACGGCGGGGATGTCGAAGGGCGGGCGTTCCTGCGTCAGCCCGGAATGGCCGAATACCTCCAGCATGGCGCGGGCGTTGCGCAGGCCGATGAAGGCGGGGTGCGGCGCGTCGAACCCCCTGAGCATGCCACCGAAGCCGCGCGCGGCGCGGCGCATCGGGTTCAGCATGTCCTGCCGGGCCTGCCAGAGCTGATACATCATGATGCGGTAGCCATTTCGTCGAGGCGGATTGGCGCATCGTGCCTGTTATGGCGTATTTCGCAACTGCGAAGCTGCTGATAGCCTGCGGCGACGAAACAGGAGGCATCCATGGCGACGGGGACGGTGCTGCGCATCAGCAGCAGGAATTACTCCTCCTGGTCGCTGCGGGGGTTCCTGCTGGCGCGGCTTTCGGGGTTGCCCTTCACGGTGGAGGTCGTCTCCAAGGACGACCCGACGACGCGGGCGGAGCTGCTGATGCAGTCGTCCTCCATCCGCATCCCCAGCCTGCTGCATGACGGCGCCGAGGTGTGGGACACCACCGCGATCGGCGAGTTCCTGAACGAGCTGTGCCCCAAGGCGCAGATGCTGCCGAAGGACCGGATGGCGCGCGCCCGCTGCCGCTCGATCTCGGGCGAGATGCATGCCGGCTTCCATGCGCTGCGCTCCTCCCTGCCGATGAACCTGCGGGCGCACCACCCGGGCTTCACGGTGTGGTCCGCGGCGCGGGCGGATATCGAACGGATCTGCCAGACGTGGCGGGACTGCCTGGCGGAATGGGGCGGTCCCTGGCTGTTCGGCGCCAGGCCGAGCGTGGCGGACGCCTTCTACGCCCCGGTGGTGACGCGCTTCCGCACCTATGACGTGAAGCTGGACGCGGTGTGCGAGGGCTACGCGAAGCAGGTGCTGGCCTGGCCGGACATGGTGGAATGGGCGGCCGATGCCGAGGCCGAGATGGACGAGAAGATCGAGGAGCTGGAGCTGGACGCCGAGTTCTAGAGCGTGATCCACTTTTGTGGATCACGCTCTAGCTATATTTGAGAGACTGATTCACCGCTTCGGCGATTCCGCCTTCACGGATCAGGCTCTGGCGCGGCGGACCAGGCGGCGCCCGGCGCTGCCAGCCCTGCCGCGGCAGGTTCGACCGCGGCGGCCCATGCTGCATTGCAGCAACAACATCCCTCCCATCGCGGCAGGGCGGCCAACTCGCGGTAGTTTCGCTTCAATTCCGCCCCAACCTCGGGGCAGAACCTTCCCATGCCCCTGCCCCGCGCGTTCCTGCCGCTTCGCCACCGCGTGTTCCGCGGCCTTTGGGTCGCGACCCTGGCCAGCAATATCGGCCTGTGGATCCAGAACACCGGCGCCGGCTGGCTGATGACGATCCTCGACCCCGACCCGATGATGGTCAGCCTGGTGCAGGCTGCCTCCATGCTGCCGGTGTTCCTGCTGGCGCTGCCGGCGGGCGCGCTGGCCGACATCATCGACCGGCGGCTGTTCCTGGTTGGCGCGCAGGCGTGGATCCTGGTCAACGCGCTGGTGCTGGCGGTGATGACCGGGACCGGCAGCCTCGGCCCCTGGGGGCTGCTGGCGCTGACCTTCGCCATCGGTGCCGGCAACGCCATGAACTTCCCCGCCTGGGCCGCCACCACGCCGGAGCTGCTGCCGAAGGAGGACCTGGTCGGCGCCATCGCGCTGAACGGCATCAGCTTCAACATCGCCCGCGCCATCGGCCCGGCGCTGGGCGGCTTCGCCATCGCCTGGGCCGGGCCGGAAGCGGCCTTCGTGCTGAACGCGGTCAGCTTCGTCTGGCTGATCGTGGTGCTGGTTGCCTGGAAGCCCGAGGCGCGCAACCGGCGGATGCCGCCGGAACACCTGGTTTCCGCGATGCGGGCGGGGCTTCGCTTCGTCAAGGCGACGCCCGCCATGCACGCCGCCATTCTGCGCAGCTGCGTGTTCTTCCTGTTCAGTGCCTCGATCTGGGGGCTGATGCCGCTGTTCGTGCGCCAGCAGCTGGGGCTGGGGCCGCAGTTCTTCGGGCTGATGCTGGCGGCGATGGGCGTCGGCGCGGTGGCCGCCGGCTTCGCGCTGCCGATGGTCCGCGCCCGGGCCAACCGCGACCAGCTGGTGTTCGGTGCCTCGCTGCTCGCGGCCACCGGCATGGCGATCCTGGCGGTCTCGCGGCACTGGGCGCCGGCGATGTTCGGCATGGTGCTGTTCGGCGCCGCCTGGATCAGCGCCGGCGCCACGCTTTCCACCGCGGCGCAGCTGGCCTGCCCGGCCTGGGTGCGGGCGCGGGCGATCGCGATCTACCAGCTGTGCTTCTTCGGGGCCATGGCGGTCGGCTCGGCGCTGGCCGGCTGGCTGGGTGGGCGGTTCGGCGTGGCGCCGGGGCTTGGCATCCTGGCCGCCGGGGCGGCGCTGGGCGCGGTGGCGACCATGCGCTGGACGCTGGAATTCGGCGCCCCGGGCCAAGGCGGGCGCCAGGGCCTGGTTGCCGTGCCGGACGCGTTGCCGCTGCCGAAGCCCGCCGCGCCGGCGCATGAACTGCGGACCCTGCTGCACGAGAACGCCAACCGGGTGCTGGAAGTGGTGCGCTATCGGATCAACCCCGACCAGCGCACCGAGTTCCTGGCCGCGATGCGCGAAGTGCGCCTGGTGCGGCTGCGCGGCGGGGCCATGCTGTGGCGGCTGTACGAGGACGTGGCCCACCCCGACCTGTACGCGGAGTTGTGGGCGGTGGAGACCTGGACCGAGCATCTGCGCGAGCAGAGCCGCCATACCGAGGACGACCTGGCCGTGCTGGCGATGGCGGCAACCTTCCAGTGCGACGGGGCCCCGGAAGCGGCGCGCTACCTGAACGTGCAGCCCTGAGCCCGGACCGGCGCGGCGGCCGGCCGCGGCCGTTTCAGCGGGCCGGTTCGGCCAGGGCCTCGTCCGGCGCCAGCGCCTGCGGGGCGTTGTGGCGCTCGGCTTCCCACATCAGCATGCCGCCGAAGCAGCAGGCCAGGATCGCCATGGCCTGGTAGTCGCCGATGAAGGCGGTGCCGACCGAGGCGGCCAGCAGCAGGGCGGTGACCGCCCAGAAGTTCTGCGCGACGAGCTTGAAGAATGCGGACATGCGAGGAGCCTCCCTTGACCGGGGGAAGCTCCGGCGCCGGCGGTGGACATGCGGTGGGGTGCGGATGAAGCCGCCGACAGAAAGCGCCATCACGGGCTGTTCATGCGGCGTCCGGCGATCTCAGGGGTTGCCCTAGCCGCAGCTGCCGCGGGGCTTGTTCCGCGCGGTGGCCGCTACACATCATCAGCCCCACCCGCCCGCAAGGAGAGACCGCCATGGCCAAGACCCCAGGCAAACCCGGCATGCTGCCGACGCGCAACGACGTACCGAGCAATGCCAAGCAGGTCTCGATCCAGACCCTGCAGGCCTGCCTGTGCGACACGGTGGACCTGTACAACGGCACCCGCCAGGCCCACTGGAACGTGAAGGGCCCGCACTTCGGCGAACTGCACAAGCTGTTCGAGCAGTTCTACACCGCGCTGGCCGAGGCCGGCGACGAGCTGGCGGAGCGCCTGGTGCAGCTGGGCGGCACCGCCAACGGCACGACGCAGAGCATCGCCGGCGGCACCCGCCTGCCGCCCTACCCGATCGACCTCTACGCCGGGCTGGACCACGTGGCGGCGCTGGCGGACCGCTACGCCATGGTGGGCAAGGCGCTGCGCGAGGGGATCGACAGCACGGACGAGGCCGGCGACGCCGATACCGCGGACCTGCTGACCCAGCTCTCACGCGAGGCGGACAAGATGCTGTGGATGCTGGAAGCGCACCTGCCGCACGACAAGCACGAGTAGGCAGCGGCTCCCCAGGGGGCGACTCGGCCGGGGCGTTGTAGACTGCCTCGGCCGAGGCTATCTTGCCTGCCCCTAGGGGAACAAGACATGAACGACCTGTTCGGCGGCAAGCGGCCCCCGAAGGGCGGCGCTGCCGAGCCCGCCTCCTACTCCGCCAAGGATATCGAGGTGCTGGAGGGCCTGGAGCCGGTGCGCCGGCGGCCGGGCATGTATATCGGCGGCACCGACGAGAACGCGCTGCACCACCTGGCCTCCGAGATCATCGACAATGCGATGGACGAGGCGGTGGCCGGCCATGCCAATTTCATCGAGGTGACGCTGGAGCCGGGCAACTGGCTGACGGTGAAGGATAACGGGCGGGGCATCCCGACCGACCCGCACCCGAAATTTCCCAAGCAGTCGGCGCTGGAGGTGATCCTCACCACGCTGCATTCCGGCGGCAAGTTCTCCGGCAAGGCCTATGAGACCTCGGGCGGGTTGCATGGCGTGGGCTCCAGCGTGGTGAATGCGCTGAGCGAGCGGCTGGAGGTGGAGGTGGCGCGCGACCGCGTGCTGTACACCATGGCCTTCGCCCGCGGCGTGCCGCAGGGCAAGCTGAAGAACGCCGGGGCGGTGCAGAACCGGCGCGGCACCGTCATCCGGTTCAAGCCGGACCTGGAGATTTTCGGCAAGCATGAGTTCAGCGCGGCCCGGCTGTATCGGTTCTGCCGCAGCAAGGCGTACCTGTACCGGGGCGTGGAGATCCGCTGGGCCTGCGATGCCTCGCTGGCCAAGGACGAGACGCCGGCCAGCGCGGTGCTGCATTTTCCGGGCGGGTTGGCGGATTTTCTCGGCGCCGCGGTGCAGGGCAAGGCCGCGGTGGTGCCGGCGCCCTGGTGTGGCGAGGGCGACTTCGCCGAAGGAGCCGGGCGCTGCGAATGGGCGGTGACCTGGCTGGACCACGCCGAGGGCTTCCTCAACACCTACGCCAACACCATCCCGACCCCGCAGGGCGGCACGCATGAGGCCGGGCTGCGGGCGGCGCTGGTGAAGGGTCTGCGCGCCTATGGCGAGTTGAAGAAGGAAAAGCGGGCGGCGACCGTGACCGCGGAGGACCTGCTGACCGGCATGGCCGGGATGTTGTCGGTGTTCATCCGCGAACCGCAGTTCCAGGGCCAGACCAAGGACCGGCTGACCAGCCCGGAGGCCGCGCGCTACGTGGAACAGGCGCTGCGCGACCATTTCGACCATTGGCTGACCGGCGACCCCGGCACGGCCGACAACCTGCTGGCCTGGGCGATCGAGCGGGCCGAGGACCGCATCCGCCGGCGCGAGCAGAAGGATACGCCGCGCAAGAGCGCCACGCGCAAGCTGCGGCTGCCGGGCAAGCTGGCCGATTGCGCGCGGGAAAGCGCCGAGGGGACCGAGCTTTTTCTTGTTGAGGGTGACTCGGCCGGTGGTTCGGCCAAGCAGGCGCGGGACCGCGAGACCCAGGCGGTGCTGCCGCTGCGGGGGAAAATCCTCAATGTTGCCAGCGCCAGCACGGAGAAGCTGCGTGGCAACCAGGAGCTGAAGGACCTGATCGAGGCGCTGGGCTGTGGCGTCGGCGACCGATTCGACCTGGCGAAGCTGCGCTACGGGCGCGTTGTCATCATGACGGATGCCGATGTGGACGGTGCCCACATTGCGGCGCTGCTGATGACCTTCTTCTACAAGGAACTGCCGGTGCTGGTGCGGGAGGGCAAGGTCTTCCTGGCGCAGCCGCCGCTGTACCGGCTGCAGCATGGCGGCAAGAGCGTCTACGCCAAGGACGACGCCGACCGCGAGCTGAAGATGAAACGGGAGTTCAAGGCCAACGCGAAGGTGGAGGTCAGCCGCTTCAAGGGCCTGGGCGAGATGCCGCCGGCCAGCCTGAAGGAAACCACGATGGACCCGCGCAAGCGGACGCTGCTGAAGGTGATCCTGCCGGCCGAGGACCGCGCCGCCACCGCCGAGCTGATGGAGGCGCTGATGGGCCGCAAGCCGGAGCTGCGCTTCAAGTTCATCCAGGACAACGCCGCCAAGCTGGACGCCGAGGCGGTGGACGCCTGAGGGTCAGCCCTCAGCCATCCACGTTGGTGGTGCTGCGCGGCACGCCGACGGCCTTCCAGGCACCGCGGATCACCTCGGAGACGTTGATCGGGTTGGCGACGCCGCGCAGCGTGTGGACCTCCTCGGGCTGGCCGCGGCCCTCGGTGGCCTTGATGGTGACGTCGCCGACGCCGAGCAGGCGCTGCCACAGGCTGCGCGTCACCACCACGTCGCGCACGCGGAACACCTCCACGTCGTCGCGCACCTTGTTCCAGAAGCCGCTTTCCACCAGCACGCGTTCATTGCTGACGGTGATTTGCTGCCGGCCGACGAAGCTGAGCCACCACAACAGCAGCAGCAGGCCGCCCACGCCGACGCCGGCGGCAACCTCATACATCGGGTCGAGGCCGAGGAAGTGCAGTTCCAGCAGCGGCAGGCCGACCATCAGCGCCAGGCACAGCAGCGGCGCCACCAGGCCGTAGAAGAAACCGGCGGACCGGCGGGTTTCGCGGGTCACCAGCAGCACCTGCTCGGATGTGGTCGACATGGTCGCAGCCTCGCTTCGGTTGGGGCGGTGGCCTGGCGCCGGCCGGCCCGATGATGTTCACCCGGGGGTTTAGGCTGCCAGGACCCAGGGCCGCAACCATCGCGGCTGCGGCCAGCCTGGCGCTGCTGCTGGTGCCGCCGGCCCCGGCTGCCGCCGCGCCGGCGCG
>CAIMOR010000341.1 GCA_903843125.1 uncultured Rhodospirillales bacterium | reverse complement strand
GGTGCAGGCGTTGGCGAAGGTGGACCTTGGCATTGCCGAAGGCGAGTTCGTCACGCTGATCGGGCCTTCCGGCTGCGGCAAGTCCACGCTGTTCAACATCGTCGCCGGCCTGCTGGAGGCCGACAAGGGCGGTGAGGTGCTGCTGGATGGCGCGGCGACCAGCCTGCTCGGCAAGGTCGCCTTCATGCCACAACGCGACCTGCTGCTGCCGTGGCGCAACGTGCTGGACAACGCCATTCTGGCCGCGGAGGTGGAGGGGCGGCCGAAGCGCGCGGCGCGCGAGACGGCGCGGGCGATGGCGGCCGATTTCGGGCTGAAGGGCTTCGAGGCGCATTATCCGCAGCAGCTTTCCGGTGGCATGCGACAGCGCGTGGCGCTGATGCGCACCTTCATGTTCGACCGCGACCTGATGCTGCTGGACGAGCCCTTCGGCGCGCTGGACGCATTGACGCGGGCGATGATGCAGCGCTGGCTGCTGGATATCTGGTCGCGCTACCGCCGCACCATCCTGTTCATCACGCATGACATCGATGAGGCGATCTTCCTGGGCGACCGCGTGGTGGTGATGAGTGCGCGTCCCGGCGGCATCAAGCTGGAACGGCGGATCGAGCTGCCGCGCCCGCGCGACCCCGCGCTGCTGACCACGCCGGCGTTCAACGCCATCAAGCGTGAGCTGCTGGACGCGGTTGAGGAGGAGAGCCGAAAGACCTTCGCGGCTGGCGTCGCGTGAGGGCGCTGGGCCGGCTGCTGCTGCCGTTGCTGCTGCTGGCAGCCTTGTGGGAAGGCGCGGTGGCGTTGCTTCATATCAGCCCGTTCTACCTGCCGCCGCTGCGCCAGGTGCTGGGCGCCGTCCATGCGTTGTGGCCGGCCTATGGCCAAGCCTTCATGGTGACATTGGGCGAAGCCGTGGTGGGCTTCATCGCCGGTGGCCTGGTCGGCGTGGTGAGCGCGGCGGCCTTCCATCATGCACGCTGGTTGCGGGACATGCTGTTCCCGCTGTTCGTGGCGTCACAGACCGTGCCCGTCATCGCCTTCGGCGCCATCATCGTGCTGTGGTTCGGCAACACGCTGCTGGCGAAGGCGGCGATCGCGTTCTACCTGACCTTCTTCCCCGTCACGGTCAATGCGCTGGCGGGCATCGAGGCGGTTGATCCCAGGCAGATTGCGCTATTGCGCAGCTTCGGTGCCTCGCGCCGCGACATCTGGTGGAAGCTGCTGCTGCCGAGCGCGCTGCCGCGCATCTTCACCGCGCTGCGGCTCTCGGCGGGGTTGGCGTTGGCGGGCGCGATCGTCGGCGAATGGTTCGGTGCCAGCGTCGGCGTTGGTGCCATGCTGCTGGCGGCGCTGTTCAACGAACAGGTAGTGGCGATGTGGGCCGCGATCCTCACCGCCGCGGCGGTGGGCGGCGCCATCTTCGGCGTGGTGGCGTTGGTGGAGGCGCGGCTGGTGTTCTGGCGGGACGAGTTGTGAACGCGGCAGCGGCACGCGGCGCACTGGGTGGCCTGCTGCTGGTGGTGCTGTGGGAAGCCGTGGTGCGGCTGGCGGAGGTGCCGCCGTGGATCCTGCCGCCGCCAAGCGGCATCCTCGCCACCACCTGGACCGTGCGTGCCGCATTGCTGGACGCTGGCGCCATGACGCTGTTTGAGGCCACGCTGGGCTATGCCCTCGGCGCCGCGCTTGGGCTGGTGCTGGCCATGCTGCTGGCGCTGGCGACGCCCGTGCGCAGGCTGGTGCTGCCGATGGTCGTGGTGGTGAACTCGGTGCCCGTGGCGGCCTATGCGCCGCTGGCGTTGCTGTGGTTCGGCACCGGCGCGTTGTCGAAGGTGATCATGGTCGCGTTCATCGTCGGCTTCACCGTGTTCCTGAATGCGTTGGACGGCCTGTTGCGGGTTGATCCGGCGGCGGCGGCGTTGCTGCGCAGCTTTGGTGCCGGGCCGTTCGGCGTGTTGTGGCGCCTGCGTGTGCCCTCCGCATTGCCGGCCCTGCTGGTGGGGTTACGGGTCTCGACCGTTCGCAGCATGATTGTCGCGATCGTCACCGAGATGCTGGGTAGCCAGAAGGGCCTGGGCTGGACGATCTTCGAGGCGGTGCTGCAGATCGACTTTGTCAGGGTATGGGCCGCAATTCTCGTGGCGTCGCTGATCTCGCTGGGCTTCTTCGCCGGGGTCAGTGCGGTGGAACGCCGGGTGGTGTTCTGGCGGTAGTCTTGGTAGGGAGGATAAACCATGGACATGCAATTGCGCGGCCAGGCCGTGCTGATCACCGGGGCTTCGAAGGGCATTGGCCTGGCCTGCGCCGAGGCGTTCGCGGCGGAAGGTTGTTCGCTGCACCTGGCGGCGCGCTCCGGCGAGTTGTTGCTGGCAGCCAAGGCAAAGCTGGAGGCGGCGCATGGCGTGGCGGTAAGCACCTATGCGCGAGACCTTTCGGATGATGCGGCGATGCGGGGGCTGGCCGATGAGGTTGGCGACGTCGACGTGCTGGTCAACAACGCCGGCGATATTCCGGCGGGTCCGCTGGACGTGGTGGATGATGCCGCGTGGCGCCGCGGCTGGGATTTGAAGGTATTTGGCTACATCAGCCTGACGCGTGCGTACTACGAACGGATGCGGTCCCGGGGCGCCGGCGTCATCGTCAACGACATCGGCAATTCCGGCGAGAACTTCGATGCGCGCTACATCGCGGGTTCGTCCGGCAATGCGTCGCTCATGGCATTTACCCGTGCGCTCGGCGGCGCCAGCCTGGACCATGGCGTACGCGTGGTGGGCGTGAACCCTGGGCCGGTGGCGACGGACCGCATGCTGAAGCTGATGAAGCGCCGTGCGGTGGATTGGTATGGCGATGAATCCCGCTGGGAAGAGTTGTACGACAAGTATCCCGGCAAGCGCCCGGCGACGGCGGAGGAGGTGGCCGACCTGATCCTGTTCCTCGCCAGCCCCCGCGCCGGGTACATCACCGGCACCATCGTCACCATCGATGGCGGTATCGCCTCACGCGGGAGCATCATCTGATGGGCACGTACGTCACCACGCCGGATGGCGTGAAGCTGTGGGTCGAGGAAGCCGGCAACGGCACGCCGATCCTGTTCATCCATGAATTCGGCGGCGACCATCGGTCCTGGGAGCCGCAGTTGCGCGCCTTCGCCCGGCGGCATCGCTGCATCACCTATGCCGCACGCGGGTATCCGCCTTCCGACGTGCCGGCGGACTGGCAGCAGTACAGCCAGGCGCTGGCGGTGGCCGATGCGGTCGCCGTGCTGGATGCGCTGGGGATTGCGCGGGCGCACATCGTCGGGCTTTCGATGGGCGGGTTCTGCGCGCTGCATTTCGGGCTGAGCCACCCAGGGCGCGCCCTCTCCATCCTGGCGGCTGGCGCTGGCTATGGCGCCGAGAAGCATCTGGAGGAGTATTTCCGCGGGGTTTCGCTGGCCGTCGCCGATGGCTTCGAGCAGCAGGGCGCCGAGGCCTTCGCGCGGACCTACGCGCTGGGTGCCTCGCGCGTGCAGTTCCAGAACAAGGACCCGCGGGGCTGGCAGGAGTTCGCCACGCAGCTGGGCGAGCATTCTTCGGTCGGCGCGGCGGCGACGATGCGTGGCCTGCAGGCGCGACGGCCCTCGATGTATGATCTCGAAATCGGCTTCCGTGCCATGGACCTGCCGGTATTGGTGATGACCGGCGACGAGGACGACCACTGCCTGATGCCGGCCTTCTTCCTCAAGCGCGTCATACCGCGCGCGGCGCTGGCGGTGTTGCCGAAGACCGGCCACACCCTGAACCTGGAAGAACCGGAACTGTTCAATAGGCACCTGGCGGAGTTCATCGCCACGGTGGAAGCCGGCCGGTGGGACCGGCGCGACCCGCGGGCCAACCCCGACGAGGTGATGAAGGCGTCCTAGCGGATTTGCCGTTGCCGGCCAGGCGCGGCGGGTGCCAGCCTGCCGGCAACGACGGAGGAACTTCCATGCGTTGGATCCGCTTCACCACCGAGGGCCGCACCGCCTACGGTATCCTGGAAGGCGACCGGGTTGCGGAGGTAGCCGGCGACCCCTTCGCCGGCTGGGAGATGACGGCGCGACGCCATGAATACGGCGCGCTGAAGCTGGAAATTCCGGTGGTGCCGCGCACCTTCTACTGCGCCGGGCTGAACTATGTGGAGCACGTCATCGAGGGCGCGCGGAAGCGGGGCGAGACGCCGAACATTCCGGCCCGCCCGGAGATTGGCTATCGGGCGAACAACGCACTCATTGCGCATGGCGAGACGGTGATGATCCCGGCCGACGCGACCGAGAAGATCCACTACGAAGGCGAGCTGGTCGCCGTCATCGGCAAGCAGGCGAAGCACGTCACCGAGGCGGAGGCGCTGTCCTGCGTCCTGGGCTGGACCATCGGCAATGATGTCTCCGAGCGGAGCTGGCAGCGCGCCGATCGCACCTTCTGGCGCAGCAAGAACAGCGACACCTTCAAGCCGATGGGTCCCTACATCCAGACCGAGTTCGACATCGAGGCGGCGCAGACCAATGTGCGGCTGAACGGCGAGGTCCGCACCAGCTTCGCCACCGGGCACATGCTGTTCAGCTGCGCCACCTTCATCGCCGCGATGACGCGCTACATCACGCTGTACCCCGGCGACGTGATCTGGCTGGGGACGGATGGGCAGTCCCCGGACGTGAAGTCGGGCGATGTGGTGGAGGTGGAGATCACCGGCCTCGGCACGCTGCGCAACCTGTTCCTGCGCGCGGAAGCATAAGCCCGCTTGCTGGTGCTGCGCCGCCGGGCTTAGGCTTGGGCGCTCTCGTGGGAGGCTTCATGCTGCGCACGCCGCTCTGCGACCTGTTGGGGATCGAAGTGCCGATCCTGCAAGCCGGCATGGGTGTCTACCGCGGCCTGGTGACCACGCCGGCGCTGGTGGCGGCGGTCAGCAATGCCGGCGGGCTGGGCTGCCTCGGTGGCGCCGGGCTGCTGCCGGAGGAGTTGCGTGCGGCGATCCGTGCAGTGCGCGCGCTGACGGCGCGGCCCTTCGGCGTCGACCTCATCATTCCGACGCAGTTGAGCGCGCGGGAGGGTAGCCGGGCCGCCATTCGCGCGGATATCCAGGCACGCCATCCCCAGCACTGGGAGTTTGCGCAATCGCTGTTCGGTCGCTTCGGCCTGCCGTCGGGGGAGATCGACCTCGACCTGACCTGGACCGAGGAGCTGACGCATGCCCAGGCTCGCGTGGTGCTGGAGGAGCGGGTGCCGGTCTTCGTCATCGCGCTGGGCGACCCGGGCGGATTCATGCCGGCTTGCCGTGCGGCGGGGGTGAAGGTGGCCGGTCTGGTCGGCAGCCTGGGCAATCTGCGGCGCCAGCTGAAAGCCGGCGTCGATTTCGTCATCGCCCAGGGCGGCGAGGCCGGCGGCCATACCGGCACCGTGGGCACCATGCCGTTGGTGCCGCAGGTGGTGGATGCCGCCGGCGACGTACCGGTGGTGGCGGCGGGCGGCATCGCCGATGGCCGGGGCGTGGCCGCCGGGCTGATGCTGGGGGCGCAGGGCGCCTGGTGCGGCACGGCCTTCCTCGCCGCCGCGGAGGCGCAGTTGCATCCGGTACACCTGGCGCAGGTGTTGCAGGGCCGGTCGGAGGAGTTTGCCGTCAGCCGGATCTACACCGGCAAGCCGGCGCGGACCTTCCGGAACGAGATGCACAAGCTCTGGTCCGCCGCGGGGCTGGAGCCGTTGGGCATGCCGCACCAGAAGGTGCTGATGGAGGACTTCCTGCATGTCGCGCGGCGGGAGGGGCGGCTCGACCTGGTCAGCAACCCCTGTGGCCAGGCTGCGGGCATGCTGCACGAGGTACGCTCCGCGAAGATGATCGTCGCGGACATGGTTGCCGGTGCCGAGGCGGCGCTGCGGCGTGGTGCCGCGATGACAGGTGGGAGAAGCGCGGCATGAAGCGACGCGAGATGCTTGCCCTGCCGGCGCTGCTGCTGAGCGCGTCGGCATCGGCGCAATCCTGGCCCAGCCGGAGCATCCGCTGGGTGGTGCCTTATGCCGCCGGCGGCACGGGCGACATCGTGGCGCGCGCGGTGGCGCCGGGCATCGCTGCGCGGATCGGCCGCGAGGTGGTGGTGGAGAACCGCACCGGGGCGAACGGGCTGATCGGCACCGAGATCGTCGCCCATGCGCCGCCCGATGGGCACACGATGGTGCTGGGCGTGTTCGGGCCCCTGACGGTGATGCCGCACCTGGTGCGGATGCCCTACGATCCGCTGAAGGATCTGGTGCCGGTGGCGCTGATGGTCTCGGTGCCGAACCTGGTGGTGGTGCCGGTGACGTCGCCGATCCACAGCATGCAGGACCTGTTGGCCGCGGCGCGGGCGCGGCCGGGGCAGCTGAGCTATGGCTCGATGGGCACCGGCTCCTCCGGGCAGCTTTCCGCCGGGCTGCTGGCCAGCATGGGCGATGTGCGGCTGATGAACGTACCCTACAGCGGTGGGGCTCCGGCGCAGTTGGACCTGATGGGCGGCCGGCTTGACCTGATGTTCGACAATGCGCCGGGCGCGATACTGCGGGTGCGGGATGGCAGCTTCCGCGCGCTGGCCATCACCAGCCTGAAGCGCAGCCCGGTGACGCCGGAGGTGCCGACCATCGCCGAACTGGGCTTTCCCGGCTACGAGGTGGCGACCTGGATGGGCGCCCTGCTGCCCAGTGGTACGCCGCGGCCGATTGTGGAGGCGCTGAACGCGGCGGTGGTCGCAACGCTGAACGAGCCGGCGCTGCATCAGCGGCTGGTCGAGCAGATGTACGACGTGCTGCCCGGCTCGCCCGAGGACTTCACGCGCTACATCATGGCGGAAACGGCGAAGTGGGGGCGGGTGGTGCGCGAGAACAACATCAGGGCCGATTGATGCAGGACGTGCTGCGGCTGCCGCCGGCGGAAATCTGCGCGATGCAGGATGCCAGGCTGCGGCGCATGGTGGCGCTGTGCCGCGAACGCCACCCCTACTACAGCGCCGCGTGGCGGGGCTTGGACCTGGATGCCGTGCAGGGCGTCGCCGATCTGTGGCGGCTGCCGCTGACGCCGAAGTCCGCGTTGATGGAGGCGCCGGAGCGCTTCCGCCTGGACTGCACCGGGTTGCCCGTGGCGGAGCGCGCGCTGTGGGAGGTGGTGCACACCACCGGCAGCACCGGCGACCCGACGCCGATCTACATGACCACGCACGACTGGCAGGGCTATGTGCTGCTGAACCGTCGTGTCGCGGAAATTTCCGGCATCACCGAACGCGACGTGATCGCCAACCTGTTTCCGCTGACGGCGGCGGCGATGGGCGCCTTCGTGCGTGCGACTTCGCTGGCCTATGGTGCTGGCGCTGCGGTATGCGCGGCGATGCCGGGGGCGCCGGTCGGCACCTTCGGCATCCAGCGCTCGATGGACGAGGCGATCCGCATGGTGGAGCGGCATCGGGCGACGGTGCTGACCGGCGTGACCAGCTTCGTGCGGCGGGTGCTGCTGCGGGCGCTGGAACTGGGCGCGGATTTCGGCAGCGTGCGGATGTGCGCGGTAACCGGGGAGGCGAGCACTCCGGCGCTGCGCGCGGACATGCGGGCATTGATGCGGCAACTCGGCACGGCAGGCGCGACCATCTTCGACCGCTATGGCAGCACCGAGGGCGGCGGGCTCTCGCAATGCACCGAGGAGTTTGACTGGCACAATCCCGCACCGGACCTGGTGCTGCACGAAGTGGTGGACCCGGCGACCGGCCGCAGCCTGGCTGATGGCGAGCGGGGCCATCTCGCCGTGTCGCATCTCGACCGCCGCGGCACAGTGCTGCTGCGCTACCTGGTCGGCGACGTCGTCTCGCTGGACCGCAGCGCCTGCCCGCATTGCGGGCGCACCGCGGAGCGGATCGTCGGGCCGGTGGTGCGGACCAAGGACCTGGTGAAGGTCAAGGGCATGCTGGTGAACCCCGCCTTGCTGTTGGCGCGGCTCCAGGCGGTGCCGGGCATCTCGGAATTCCAGGTGCTGGTGGCGCGCCCCGGCGGTGATCTGGGCATGGATGAGCTGGTGGTGCGCCTGGCGCCGCATCCGGGGGTTGATGCGGCAGCGCTGGAGGCGGAGGTTGTGGCGGCGGCGCAGGGTGCGGTTGGCGTACGGCCGCGGGTGGTGCTGGAAGCCGCCCGCGCGATCTACGACCCCGAGCAGCAGGCCAAGGCGACGCGCTTCGTCGATACGCGCTGAAGGATGACGGCATGAGCAAATACTGGGAGGATTTCGAGGTCGGCGCGCGCTACCCGACCTACGGGCGCACCATCACGGAGGGCGACCTCTCATTCTTCTGCGCCTATGTCGGCTACCACGTACCGCTGTTCATCGACGAACATGCGGCGCGGAAAACCCGCTATGGCGGGCGGATCGTGCCGAGCGCGATGATCATGGCGCTGAGCACGGCGATGACCGAGAGCCTTTATCGGCACACCATGGTCGGGCAGCTTTCCATCGAGAACGGCAAGTTCCTGGCGCCGGTGCGGCCGGGCGATTCGATCAGCACCGAAGTGGAAGTGATCTTCAAGCGGGAGACGAAGAACCGCGAGCATGGGCTGGTGACGTTCCGCGACCACGTGACCAACCAGGACGGCGTGCTGGTATTCCAGGTGGACAAGGCGACGCTGGTGGCGCGGCGCAACGGCTAGCGCAGATAGGCTTCCTGCACCGCGTCGTCCGCTCGCAATTGGGCCGCGGTGCCATGAAGCCGGATGCTGCCGGTTTCCAACACGTAGCCTTCGTCGGCAATCTCCAGCGTGGCGACCGCGTTCTGCTCCACCAGCAGTATCGCGGTGCCGGCCGCCCGGATTTCCACCAGGCGGCGGAAGATCTCCTCGATCAGCAGCGGCGCGATGCCGAGCGATGGCTCGTCGAGCAGCAGGAAGCGCGGGCGGGACATCAGGCCGCGCGCGATCGCCAGCATCTGCTGTTCGCCACCGGAGAGCGTTCGCGCCGCCTGTGGCCGGCGCTCCTTCAGCCGGGGGAACAGCGCGAAGCACATCGCCTCGTCGGCGGCGATCTCGGCGCGGTCGCGGCGGGTATGGGCGCCCAGCAGCAGGTTCTCCTGTACCGTCAGTCCCGGGAAGAGTTCACGGCGTTCCGGCACCAGCGCCAGGCCGCGGCGCAGCACCTGGTCGGCGGCCAGGTGGTCCAGGCGGGCGCCATCCAGCGTGACGCTGCCGGCGCGCGGGCGCAGCAGGCCGGCGATGGCGCGCAGTGTGGTGGATTTGCCGGCGCCGTTGGGTCCGAGCAGTGCCACGATGCGGCCTTCGGGGATGCTCAGGTCGATGCCCTGCACGACGAGGGCGCGGCCGTAGCCCGCCTCCAGCCCACGGAT
>CAIMOR010000340.1 GCA_903843125.1 uncultured Rhodospirillales bacterium | reverse complement strand
GGCGTAGCGGTCAGCCTTCGGCAATGCCGTCGCGCGGCTGAAGTTCAGCGCGGCGCGATCCTCCCAGGTGGTGACGATGTTCCAGCCGGCACGACCATTCGAGACATGGTCGAGCGTGGCGAACTTGGATGCGATGGCGTAGGGCTCGTGGTAGGTGGTGGACAGCGTGGCGACGAGGCCGATGCGTTCCGTGACCGCCGAGACAACCGAGCAGAGCGAGACGGGGTCGGGGTTGGAGAAGGCCTGGCGGCCGAAGAAGCGGCCATCCTTTTCCCGCGTGAACAGCGTGTCGCCGACGAAGAACAGGTCGAACTTCCCGCGTTCGGCCAGCTGCGCCATGGTGCGCCAGAACTCCAGCGTCATCAGCTCCGACGACGGCGTGCTGGGGTGGCGCCAGCCGGCGATGTGATGCCCGCCGGGATAGGTGAACAGGCCGAAGTGGAGTTGCTTCTGCGGCGTTGCCATGGCGGGGCTCCCGGCCGTTCAGGCGGCGTTCGGATTGACGGGACGGGCGAGGCCGAGATGCTCGCGCAGCGTGGCGCCCACGTAGTCCTGGCGCAGCTGGCCGGCGCGTTGCAGGGCCGGCGCCAGCTCGCCCAGCAGCGCGTCCAGGTCGTCCGGCAGCACGGCGGGGCGCAGGTTCCACCCATCGCAGGCGCCGGCGGCGACCCAGGCCGTCATCAGCTCCGCCAGTGCCGTGGCGGTGCCGGTGAAGCGCAGGGCGGACCGGCTGGCGCCGGCGCCGGCTTCGTCCCGCAGCGCCGTTGCCAGAGCGGGAGTGATGGCGGCATCCAGCAGCGCGGCGCGGTCCTCGGCGGCGGCGGTGCTGGCGGCCAGGATGGGGGTAACATTCAGCAAGGTGCGCAGGGCCGCGGGGTCGCGCCCGGCGGCGGCGGTGGCGGCGCGCAGGCCGGCGCTGAACGCCTGCGCTTCGTCCAGCGTCAGGCAGGTGGCCAGGAACACGTCGGCCGTGGCGGCGGCCAGCGCCAGGCCCTCGGCGCTCATGTCCCACTGCACGATGACGGGGCGGCCCTGGCGCGGGCGAAGTGCGGTCAGCGGACCGCGCACGGTGAAGTGCTCGCCGACGTGGTCGATGCGGTGCACCCGCGTGCCGTGCGCGAAGATGCCGGAGGCCTTGTCGGCGATGATGGTGTCGTCCTGCCAGCTGTCCCACAGCTGCTTCACCACCTGGATGTACTCCAGCGCCCGGGCATAGCGGGTGGCAGCGGTCGGCGGAGACGGCCGGTGCGCGAAGTCCGCCTGGGCCTGGTCCAGCTGCAGCGTGTCGACGCACCAGGCGGTGCGGCCGGCCGAGAGGTTGTCCAGCACGGCGAAGGCGCGGGCGGTGTGGAACGGCTCGGTATGGCTCATGAATACCGCGGCGCCGAGGCCGATACGCTGGCTGTGCGGCACCAGAGAGCCGAGCAGCGGCATCGGGTCCAGCTGCACCGCATCGGTGCCGCCGGAGAGCAGCAGCGCGGGGCTGCCCAGCGCCGGGCCAAGCAGCACCGCGTCCAGCCCGGCGGCCTCGGCGCGTTGCAGCGGCGCGCGGTAGCCGGGCAGCGCGGGCGCCGAGGACTGGCGCCAGCCCGCCGGGTGGAAGCCGTGGCCGGTCAGCGAAAGGGTCAGGTGCATGGCGGGTCCCGCACGTCCTCGGCGCCGCGGGCCGGCCCGGATGGGCGGGCCGCGCGGCGGTATGCGCGGAGGACAGCAAGCGGCGTGCCGGGGCCGATGCGGCGCCGGGGCTTAGGTGGTCGGGACCGCGCATCGCCGCGCTGCCCGCTCGGTGGGCAGGCTGCCCTTGGCTTAGCCGGCGCCGGCCGCCATGAAGGCATCGCTGAGCAGGCCCTGCGCCGCCAGCTCCGCGCCGGTGCCGCTGGCGCGGAGCGTGCCGGTCTCCAGCACATAGGCGCGATCGGCGATCTTCAGCACCTGGCGGGCCTTCTGCTCCACCAGCAGAATCGACATGCCACCGGCGCGCAGCTCCTCCACCAGGGCGAAGATGCGCGCCGCCATGATCGGCGCCAGGCCGAGCGAGGGCTCGTCCAGCACCAGCAGGCGCGGCTCGCTCAGCACGGCGCGGGCGATGGCGAGCATCTGCTGCTCGCCGCCACTGAGCAGCCCGGCCAGCCGGTCGCGGCGTTCGCCGAGGATGGGGAAGCGGCGCATCTGCGCTTCCATCGCAGCGGGCAGGCCGGCCTGGTCGCGCCTGACATAGCCGCCCATGCGCAGGTTCTCGGCCACGGTCATCTGGCCCAGGATGCCCCTGCCCTCAGGCACCAGCGCCAGGCCGGCGCGCAACGCCGCCTCCGCCCGCCGCGGCAGCGGGCGGCCGCCCAGGGTCACGCTGCCGGCGTGCGGCAGCAGGCCCGCAATGGCCTTCACTGCGCTGGTCTTGCCGGCGCCATTGGCGCCGATCAGCGCGACGATCTCGCCCGGGCGCACCTCCAGCGAGAGCTCGCGCACCGCCTGGATCGGGCCGTAGCGCACGGAAAGGCCGTGGACCGCCAGCATCAGGCCTCCACCCCCAGATAGGCGTCGATGACGGCGGGGATGCGGCGCACCTCGGCCGGCGTACCGCTGGCGATCAGCGTGCCGAAGTCCAGCACATGCACGCGTTGGCAGAGCTGCTCGACAAAGCCCATGTCGTGCTCGATCAGCAGCAGCGTCAGACCCTCCGCCACCAGGCCGTGCAGCAGCGTGGCCAGGCTGGCGGCTTCCTCATGGTTCATGCCGGCGACGGGTTCGTCCAGCAGCAGCAGCGCCGGCTCGGCGGTCAGCGCGCGGGCGAGCTCGACGCGGCGCATGACGCCATAGGGCAGCGTGGTGGCCAGGCGGTCGCGGAACGGCGCCAGGCCGAAGCGTTCCAGCGCCTGCTCGGCGCGGCGGCGCGGCGCGGCACCGGAAAGCGCCAGCGGCGCCAGCATGGCGCGCAGCCCGCCG
>CAIMOR010000339.1 GCA_903843125.1 uncultured Rhodospirillales bacterium | reverse complement strand
CCCCGGTGATCGCGTGCGGCATGCCGAGCTGCGCCTCGGCGCGCTGGATCGCGGCCACCGCCTCGCCCAGCGATCCACCCTCCGGCAGGTCGTAGCCGATGGTGACGGCGGGGAACTGGTCCTGCCGGTTCACCGTCAGCGGGCCGCTGCGCCGGCCGATCTCGGCGATCTCGCCCAGCGGCACCTGGATGCCGGCGGTGCTGGAGGGCACCCGCAGCAGCGCCACCAGCGCCGGGTCGTCGCGCATCTGCGGCGTGGTCTCCAATACCACGCGGTACTGGTTGGACTGGCCGTAGATGGTACTGATCTGGCGCTGGCCGAAGGCATCGTACAGCACGTCGTCCACCGCCTGCATGGTTACGCCCAGGCGCGCCATCCGCTCGCGGTCCACCTGCACCGTCACCCGCAGGCCGCCCTCGCGCAGGTCGGTGGTCAGGTCACGCAGCTCCGGCGCCTGGCGCAGGCGTTGCAGCAGCTGGCCGGACCACGCCGAAAGCTCCGCCGTGTCGGGGTCCATCAGCGTGTACTGGAACTGCGTCGCGCTGATGCGCGCGCCGATCTGGATATCCTGCACCGGCTGCAGGTGCACCAGTATCCCCGGCACCGCCTCCAGTTGCGGTTGCAGCCTGGCGGCGATCTGCTGCGCGCTGACATCGCGCGAATCCCGCGGCGCCAGCACCGCGGTCAGCCGGCCGGTGTTCTGCGCCGGGTTGATCGGCCCGGCGCCGGCCACGCTGGTGGTGGAAACCACCGCCGGGTCGGCGCGGACGATGCGCGTCACTTCCTGCTGAAGCTCCGCCACGCGGCGGAAACTGGCGTCCTGCGGCGCCTCCATGGTGATGCTGATCAGCCCGGTATCCTGCACCGGCAGGAAGCCCTTCGGCACCAGCACGTACAGCGCGATGGTGCCGGCGACCGTCGCGGTGGCCAGCAGCAGCATCAGCGCCTCGTGCCGCAGCGTCCAGCGCAGGCTGGTGGCGTAGCGGTCGCGCAGCCAGTCGAAGCCGCGCTCCGCCCAGCGGGAGACGGCGCTGGGCTTGTCCTCGCCGTGCGGGCGCATCAGGTGGCCGGTCATCATCGGCGTCAGCGTCAGGGAAACCAGCAGCGAGACAATGACGGCAATGGTCAGGGTCAGCGCGAATTCGCGGAACAGCCGGCCGACCACGCCCTGCATGAACAGCAGCGGAATGAACACCGCGATCAGCGAAACCGTCAGCGAGACCACGGTGAAGCCGATCTGCCGCGCGCCCTTGTAAGCTGCCGCCAGCGGCTTCTCGCCTTCCTCGATCAGCCTGACGATGTTCTCGATCATCACGATCGCATCGTCGACGACGAAGCCGGTGGCGATGGTCAGCGCCATCAGCGAGAGGTTGTCCATCGAGAAGCCGCACAGCGACATGATCCCGAAGGTGCCGATGATGGACAGCGGCAGCGCCACGCCGGGTACGAAGGTGGCGCGCGCCGTGCGCAGGAACAGCCAGATGACCAGCACCACCAGCACCACGGCCAGCACCAGGGTGAACTGCACGTCGCGCACGCTGGCGCGGATGGTCTCGGTGCGGTCCGCCACCACGTGCAGCGTGGCGCCCGGCGGCACCGCGGCCTGCAGTACGGCCAACTGCGCCCGCACCCGGTCCACGGTGGCGACGATGTTGGCGCCGGGCTGGCGCTGCACGTCGATCAGCACGGCGCGCTGGCCATTGTACCAGGCGGCGTTCAACGTGTTCTCCAGCTCCTCCACCGCATCGCCGACATCCGAGAACCGTACCGGCGCGCCGTTGCGCCAGGCGATGATGGTCGCGGCGAAGCCGGCGGGGGTGTTGAGCTGGTCATTCGCCATCACGGCGCTGGCCTGGCGCGGCCCGTCCAGCCCGCCTTTCGGCCCGGCCAGGTTGGAGGCGGCCACCACCGTCCGCACATCCTCCAGCGAAAGCCCGTAGCTGGCCAGCCGCTGCGGGTCCGCGCGCAGCCGGATGGCCGGGCGCATGTTGCCCTGCACCGTCACGCGACCGACGCCGGAAACCTGCGAAAGGCGCTGCGCCAGCAGTGAATCCGCGGCATCCGAAAGGCGCGGTGTCGGCAGCGTCTCGCTGGTCAGCGCCAGCGTCATGATCGGTGGGTCCGCCGGGTTCACCTTGGCGTAGACCGGCGGGTAGGGCAGGTTGGTCGGCAGCGTGCCGCGGGCGGCGTTGATGCCGGCCTGCACGTCCTGCGCCGCGTCGTCGATGTCGCGCCCCAGGTTGAACTGCAGCGCGATGCGCGAGACGCCGGGTCCGCTGACCGAGGAGATGCTGGTGAGACCGGAGATCTGGTTCAGCTGGCGCTCCAGCGGCGCCGCGATCAGCAGCGATATCGTCTCCGGCGAGGCGCCGGGCAACTGCGTCGAGACCTCGATGGTCGGGAAATCCACGTCGGGCAGCGAGGCGACCGGCAGCTTCAGGTAGCCGAACACGCCGGTCAGCAGCACCGCCACCGCCAGCAGGAAGGTGGCGATGGGCCGGGCGATGAAGGGCGCCGAGAAGTTCACGGCTGCGGCCGGCGCGGCCCGGCGCCATCCGGCCGCTGGCGCCGACGCTCCGCCGGCGGCGCGTCGGCCGCGCCAGGCACGGCCGGCTGGCTCAGCACCACCTGCGCCCCCGGCGTCAGCCGCAGCGCGCCGCTGGTCACCACCCGCTCGCCGGCTTGCAGCCCGCCGCGCACCGCGGCTTCCGTCGCGGTCAGCACGCCGAGCTGCAGCGGGCGCTGCTCCACCGTGTTGTCGTCCTTGTAGACGAAGGCGAAGGCGCCATCCGGGCCGCGCTGCACCGCCACCAGCGGAATGGTCAGCGCCTGCCGCACGGTCGCCACCCGCATCCGCACGTTGACGAAGGCGCCGGGCCACAGCCGTGCGTCGTCATTGGCGAACTGCGCCTTCAGCTTGATGGTGCCGGTGGTCTGGTCCACCTGGTTGTCCAGCGTCAGCAGCGTCCCCTCGGCGCGGACGCTGCCATCCGGCTCCAGCGCCTGTACCGGCACGGTGCCGCGGCCGATCGCGTCCAGCACCGCGCCCAGGCGCTGCTGCGGCAGCGTGAACACCACGGTGATCGGCCGCAGCTGCGTCACCACCACAATGCCGGTGGCGTCGCTGGCGTGCACCAGGTTGCCCTGGTCCACCAGGCGCAGGCCGATCCGGCCATCCACCGGGCTGCGGATGGTGGTGAAGTCCAGTTGGGTGCGGGCGCTGTCGGCGGCGGCCTGGTCGGCCTGCACCAGCGCTTCGTACTGTGCCACCAGGGCGCGCTGCGTATCCAGCTGCTGGCGGCTGGTGCCGTTGGTGCGCAGCAGTTCGTTGTAGCGGTTCAGGTCCACCCGGGCGTTGTTGAGCTGGGCTTGGTCCTGCGCCTGCTTCGCCAGGGCCTGCGCCAGCGCCGCCTGGTAGGTGCGCGGGTCGATCCGCGCCAGCACGTCGCCGCGCTTGACCTCCTGGCCCTCGACGAAGCCGATCTCGACCAGGATGCCGTCTACCTGCGCGCGGGCGGTGATGGTGGCCAGCGGCTGCACCGTGCCCAGCGCGTCGAGGGTGATGGGAATATCCGCCCGCGCCGCGGT
>CAIMOR010000338.1 GCA_903843125.1 uncultured Rhodospirillales bacterium | reverse complement strand
CCGGAAAACCGCGTCCTCCAGATCGTCGGCGACGGCAGCTACCACTTCGGCAGCCCCGACGCGGTCTACAGCGTGGCGCAGATGCACGGCCTGCCCATCTTCACCATCGTGCTCGACAATCGCGGCTGGGGCGCGGTGAAATCCGCCGTCAACCGCGTCTACCCCGGTGGCGAGGCCAGCAAGACCGACGCCTTCTTCAGCCGCCTGGACCGCAACGCGGACGTCCGCAACTTCGAGGAAGTCGGCAAGGCCTTCGGTGCCTACGGCGAACGCGTGACGGAACCAAGCGACGTCCCCGCCGCCCTGGCCCGTTGCCTGGCCCGCGTCGAAGCCGGCCAGGCCGCCGTGCTGACCGTGCGCGTCACGCCGATCTGACCGGGCCAGCCCGGCGCCGCCACGCCGTGCCGCCAGGGCAGGGCGTGGAGCGCCGGGACCACCCCGGCGCCAGAGCGTGATCCACGTTGGTGGAGCACGCTCCAGCTTTGTTTGAGAGACTGATTCACCGCTGCGGCGATTCCGCCTTCGCGGATCAGGCGCTATTCTATCCGCACGCCCGTCTCACGGATGATCCGCGCATACCGCGCCCCGTCCGCCCGCACCGTCGCCCGCAGCGCCGCCGGCGAGCCGGCATCCGGCACCTGGCCAATGCGCCGCAGCGCCTCGGTCGTCTCGGCCCGCCCCAGCCAGGCCACCGTCTCGGCATTCAGCCGCTGCACCACCGTCTCCGGCACCCCGGTCGGCGCGAACAGCCCGAACCACACGCCGGCGTCGAAGCCCTCTATCCCCGTCACCTCCGCCACCGTCGGCAGGTCGGGGAAGAAGCTGGTCCGCTGCGGCACCGCGGCCGCCAGCAGCTTCACCGTGCCGGCCTGCAGCGCGCCGCCCACCACGGTCAGGTCGGCCAGCATCAGGTCCAGCCGCCCGCCCAGAATGTCGTTCAGCGCCGGCACGTAGCTGCGATAGGGCACATGCACGATATCCAGCCGCTGCGTCAGCTTCAGCAGCTCCATGCCCAGGTTGCCGGACGTGCCGTTGCCGTTGCTGCCATAGCTCAGCCTGCCCGGCTCCCGCCGCGCCAGGTCCAGCAGCTCCGCCAGGGTGTTCGCCGGAAACGCCGCCGGCACCACCACGAAGAACGGCGCGCGGCTCACCATCCCCACCGGCGCGAAATCCCGCTCCGGCTGGTACGGCGCATTGGCCACCAGCAGCGGCACGCTGGCCATGGTGGAGTTCGAGCAGAACAGGAAGGTGTAGCCATCCGGCGCGCTCTTCGCCGCCGCATCGGCCGCGATCACGGTATTGCCGCCCGGCCGGTTGTCGATGATGAACGGCGCCCCCAGCACCCGCCCGAGATGCTCGCTCAGCAGCCGCGCCGGCACATCGGCCGCGCCCCCCGGCGGAAACGGCACCAGCAGCTTCACCGGCCGCGACGGCCACGTGCCCTGCGCCTGCCCTTGGGCCAGCGCCGGCGTGGCGAGCAGCGCAGCCAAGCCTGCGCGACGGGTGATCCCGGACATGTTCCCTCCCAGTGCCGTTACGGCAGCACGGCTTGCAGGCTTGTCCTTACCACGATCGCGCCGGGTCCGGGGGCGCGCAACGCCGCCGCCAGCTTCGGCAACTCGCTGTTGTCGTGCACCGTCGTCAGCGGTGCCCGGAACGCCGCCGCCCAGGCCGCCATGTCCGGGTTCACCAGCGTGGTCCCACTGACCCGGCCGGGATGCGCCTTCTCCTGGTGGATGCGGATGCTGGCATAGCTGCCATTGTCGCTCAGCAGCATCTTCACTTGTGCCCCGCGCGCGACGCCGACGGCGAACTCGCCGCCGGTCATCAGCGCGCCGCCATCGCCGACGCAGCCCACCACCTGCCGCCCCGGGCAGCGCAGGCTCGCCGCCACCGCCGCCGGCATGCCGAACCCCATCGCGCCGCTGATCGGCACCAGCAGTCGCTGCCCCGGCCGCCACGCCACCTTCCGATAGAACGGCGCCCCGAAGGTCCCGGCATCCAGCGTCACCACCGCATCCGCGTCCAGCGTCGCCTCCACCAGCTTGGCCACCTCGGCAAAGGCCACGCCATCGGCCAGCTCCCGCGGCTTCACGCCACAGTCGCTGACATGCAGCGCCCGCAGCTGCGCCGTCCACGCGCTCCGCCCGGCCGGCGCCCCCGGCCGCTCCGCCCGCATCGCCGCCAGCAGCCCGCGCGCATCCACGTTCAGCGCCAGCTCCGCCGGAAACAGCCAGCCGAGAAAGCGCGGGTCGGCGCACACATGCACCAGCCGCTGCCCCGCCGCCGGCCAGCTCCAGCCCTGCGTGGTGATGTCGGTCAGCCGCGTCCCCAGCGCCACCACCAGGTCGGCCTCGGCGAAGGCGGCGCGCTGCGCATCGGGGTTCCGCAGCCCGAGGTCGCCGGCATAAAGCGCGTGCGAGTTATCGAACAGGTCCTGCCGCCGGAAACTCACCGCCACCGGCAGCTCCCATGCCTCGGCGAACGCCGCCAACGCGGCGCGGCCATCCAGCCCGCCCGGCGTATCCAACCCATGCCCCACCAGCAGTATCGGCCGCTCCGCCGCCCGCAGCATCTCGCCCAGCCGCGCCACATCCGCGGGCGCTGGCGGCGCGGACCGCGGCAAGGTCGCCGCCAGCATCGGCGCCGCGCACGCCTCGGCCAGCACGTCTTCCGGCAGGGAAAGCACCACCGGCCCCGGCACCCCGCCCATCGCCATGGCATAGGCCCGCGCGATCAGCTCCGGCACCTGGTCGGCCTCGGTCGCCTCGCCCACCCACTTCGCCACGCCGCGGAACATGTTTTCATAGTTGATCTCCTGGAACGCATTGCGCCGGAGATCACGTTTCTCGACCTGACCGATCAGCAAAATCAGCGGCACCGCATCCTGCTCGGCGGTGTGCACGGCAATGCTGGCATTGCAGGCACCGGGCCCACGCGAAACCAGCACCACGCCCGGCCGCCCGGTCAGCTTGGCATCCGCCACCGCCATGAAGCCGGCGCCGCCCTCGCTGCGGCAGGTCACCAGGTCCAGCCGGTTGTGCTGATGCAGCGCGTCCAGCAGCGCGATGTAGCTCTCGCCCGGCACGCAGAAGGCGCGGTCCACGCCCTGCTGCGCCAGGAACTCCACGATCATCTCGGCGGCGGTCGGCATGCGGCACATTTCTCCCTTGCGGGAGTGGGTAGCGCCAGCCGCGCCCGCTGCCAACTCTCAGCGGATGAACACGCCCACCTGCGGCGCGATCGAGACCACCTGCACGCCGTTGGCCTCCACATGCGCGCGGATCTGCGCCACGCGGCGGTCCGAGACGGCGCGCTGCCAGGTGCAGTCGTAGCCGGTGAAGTGGCCCGGGTCGGGCAGGCAGCCGAAGCCCGCGCGTTCCAGCCTGGCCAGCAGCGAGACCAGGCTGGTCCCGGCGGGGTGCTGCAGGTTCAGGTCGCGGGACAGTGCCTCGGTGCCCAGCCGGGAGCCCAGGCTGACGTAGCGCTCGAACTGGCTCGGCCCGTTCGAGGTGCCGCTGGCGCCGCCGACCCAGGCCATGCTGGCCACCGCGCCCACCACCAGCGAACCGGCCAGCAGCGCGAAGCGCGCGGTGTGGAACCCTTCCTTGGAGAACAGCATCGTCAACTCCTTCAGGCGCGGGGCCTGCGTGTTCGGGGGGAGGAAGCGCTCAGCCGCGGGTCTGGGCGTAGGCCAGCAGCGCGGTGTTGGTGCTGCGGTCCAGCGCGAAGACCGGCACCGGCGTCGTCACCGTGGTCAGCAGCGTGCCGCTGGTGACGATGCGCGCCTGCAGCTCGGCCACCCGGTCGAACAGCATGTGGCGGCGATAGGTGCAGTCATAGGCGCCGGGCTCGCGCAGGTTCGCCTCGCACTGGAAGCCGCCCTGCTGCATCCAGGCCAGCAGCGTGCTGGCATTGGCGCCCTGCGCCTGCTTGGTCATCAGGTCGCGGCGCAGCGCGCCCAGCGCGTCGTCCTGGCGCAGGTAGTCGTTGAACTGCGGCCGCGCCGGCGGCGGCGCCGGCTGGTGTGCGGTGACCGCATAGGCGGAAACCGCGCTGAACAGCAGGCCCATGGAAACACCCGCCATCATGCAGGTGCGGACGGTATCGGCGTAGCGCTTGAACGACATGATTGCTCTCCTCACGGGAAAATCTGGTGAGGAAGAGATAACCTCAGGTTGCGGAAAACACCCGTCGTGACCTGTCGCGTGTTGTCGATGCACAACCCCGGCGTGCGCCCGACGAAACCAGCATGACGCAAGCCAAAGCTGGGCCAGGGCACCATGCGCCCTGTCGGGCGCGTTTCGTGCTCCATAACCGATTGGAACTAGCGCACGACATCCAGCATCGAGAACCCGACGCTCAAGGACACCAGCCGGTCATTCGTCGCCCAGACCACAACCTGGACGAGCAACTGCCGGTGTTCCCGGGCCTGCAACCTGGCCGTGCATTCCAGGTTGCCCAGCGCGCCCGCCGGCGGCCCGCAGCGCAGCCCCTGCTGGTCCAGCCGCTGCACCAGCGGCTGCACCGGGCTGCCCGGCGGAAACCCCGCCAGCAGGTCGCGCTGCATCGCCTCGGCCCCCGCCGGCACGCCCAGCCGGGCATAGCCGGCCAGCGGCCCCTTCGCCGCCGGCTCATGCAGCGCCCAGGTCACCAGGCCCAGCAGCCCCAGCAGCACGCCGCCCACCAGGCTCGCCTTGCGCATGGTCCCCGGCTCCCAGCCGAAGCCGCGCGCAGGCCCCCCCGCCGGGGTGCCCATCAGCCGCGATTGCGACGGATCAGCCGCCCCGGCGCCGCGCCGGTCATGCCGGTGGCGCCGACATAGGTCGCCACGCCATTGGTCCAGACCTGCTCGATCCCCTGGCTCGGGATGGTCGGCTGGTCGAAGGTGGCGCGGTCCACCACCGTATGCGGGTCGAACAGCACCAGGTCGGCAAACGCGCCGGTCCGGATCACGCCACGGTCCACCATGCCGAACAGCTCCGCGGTGCGCCCGGTCATCTTGTGCACGGCCGTCTCCAGGTCGAACAGCCCGAGATGCCGCGAGTAGTACCCCAGCACGCGCGGGAAGGTGCCCCACAGCCGCGGGTGCGGATGCACGTCGTGCGGAATGCCGTCGCTGCCGATGATGCTCATCGGATGCGCCATGATCCGCCGGACATCGTCCTCCTCCATCTGGAAGGTGATGGCCCCCGCCGGCAGCAACTGCTCCGCCGCCGAGACCGGGTCCATGTTCCAGCCCCGCGCAATCTCCGAGAGGTCCTTGCCCGCCATCTCCGGATGCGGCACCGACCAGCTGACGATGACGCGCAGCCCCTCGCGCAGCCGGTCCGGCATCAGCACCGTGGAACCGGCGGGATAGGGGTACACGTCGAACGCAATGTCCTGGCTGCGGCCGATCGCCTCCAGCAGCGCCAGCGTCTGCACGCTGCGTCCGTAGTTCTCGGGCATGCTGCACTTGTGGTGGCTGACATGCACCTGAATGCCCAGCCGCGCGCCGATCTTCGCGGTCTCCTCGATGCTGGCGCAGACCCGGTCGGCCTCGTCGCGCATATGCGTCGCATACAGCCCGCCCGCGGCCTTCAGCGGTTCGGCCACGGCGATAACCTCCTCGGTCGTCGCATGCATGTTCGGCTTGTACCAAAGCCCGGTGGAGAAGCCGCTGGCGCCTTCCGCCAGGCTCTCCGCCACGTAGTGCCGCATCCGCGCAATCTCGTGGTCTTTCGCGCCGCGCGTCAGGCAGTCGTCGCCCATCACCAGCGCGCGCAGCGTCTGATGCCCGACGAACGCGTAGGTGTTCACGCTGGAAGGCGTCTTCCGCAGCGCCTCGGCATACTCGCCGAAATGCCCGAAGCGGAAGCCGGACTCATCGCCCACCAAGTCCAACGGCGGCGGCGGCCGCTTGCTGAAGGTGCCCGGCGAAAGGCTGACACCGCAATTGCCCACCACCACGCTGGTGACGCCCTGCGACGATTTGCAGCAGGTGCACTGCACGCCCATCAGCACGGCGCGGTCGTCATGCGTGTGCGCGTCGATGAAGCCCGGCGCCACGGCACGCCCGGTGGCGATGATCTCCTTGTCCGCGGAAGCCGCCGAAAGGTCGCCGACGCCGACGATGCGGTCGCCGGTCACGCCGACATCCCCGCTGAACCGCGCCGCCCCGGTCCCGTCCAGGATGGTCGCGTCGCGGATGATCAGGTCACAGCGCAGCGCCATCAGACATCCACCCCATAAATCGCCTTGGCATTGGCCGCCGTCACCAGCCCATCCGCCACGTCCTGCTTCACCAGCTCCGGGTCGCGCAGCTTCGGGTCGCCCATGCCGCCGCCGCCCGGCAGCTGCAGTACCAGCCGCCGCCCCTTCGGCACCACCTGGTACCCTTTGGTCCGCAGCACCGTGCCATTGGCGTCGTTCAGCCCAACCCAGCCTGCCGCGCCATTCCCACCGCCCTCGCGCCCCTTCGGCGGGTTCGCCACACGATCGAAAATCGCGTTCACCGCAAACTCCGCCTCGTTCTTGCAGCCGACAACCATGGTCTGCCCGAAGCCGCCGCGCGTCCGCCCGGCCCCGGCGCTGTCCGGCCGCAACTGCTTCTCCCAGAAGATCACGCTGGCCACGTTCTCCGTCGCCTCCACCGGCATGGTCCGCACGCCGGACGGAAACGCGATCCCGCTCAGCCCATCCTTGCCCGGCCGCGCGCCGGTGCCGCCGCTGTTGAAGGTGATGACCTCGAAATCCTCCACCTCCGCCTGCTGCCCGCTGACCTGCGAGCCGCCCCGCAACGGCGGATTCCACAACGCCGAGGACCCCTCCGCATTCACCCGCCCCGGCACCGCCTGGTGCAGGCACCCCATCATCAGATCCGGCAGCAACTGCCCCACCACATGCCGCACGCTGACGGGGTAGGGCCGCGGCGTGTTCAGGATGCAGTCATCCGGAATCTCCATCACGAAGGGCGCCAGGCTGGCCCAGTTGTTCGGAATCTCCGGCGCCACCACGCACTTGATGCCGAAGCAGGAATACGCCCGGCAATACGCCGCCGGCACGTTGATCCCGCGCCCGGAAAACCCCGACGTCCCCGCGTAATCCACCACGATCCGGTCGGCATGAATGGTCATCGCCGCCTTCAGCGTCACCGGCGCCTCATAACCATCGCTGACGATCTGCGCCGAATACGTCCCGCGCGGCAGCTTCTCGATCTCCGCCAGCGTCGCCTTCAGCGAACTGTCAAAGATGTACGCCGCCAGCGGATCGATCGAGTCCATCTTGAACTCGTCCATCATCTCCACCAGCCGCTTCGCCCCCGCGTCGTTGCAGGCGCACAGGCTGTAGATATCCCCCTCCAACTCCACCGGCGTGCGGCTGCCGGCGCGGATGAAATCAAAGAACGTCTCGTTCGGCACGCCGCGGTCGAAGCACTTGACGATGGGGATATACAGCCCCTCCTCGAACACGCTCCGCCCCTCCGGCCCCATCCCCAAGCCGCCGATATCGATGATATGGGCGGTATTGGCGAACAACCCGACGCACTTGCCGCCCCGAAACGCCGGCGTCACCACCGTCAAATCATGCAGATGCCCCGTCCCCAGCCAGGGATCATTGGTGATGTAGTGGTCGCCCGGCTGCATCCCCGCCACCGGGAACTTCTTCAGGAAGTGCCCGACGCTCTCCATCATCGAATTCACATGCCCCGGCGTCCCGGTCACGGCCTGCGCCAGCATCCGCGCATCAAGATCAAATATGCCCGCCGAGAGATCGCCCGCCTCCCGCACCGTGGTGGAGAACGCGGTGCGGATCATCGTCTGCGCCTGCTCCTCCACCACCGCGATCAGCCGGTTCCATTGGATCTGGCGCTGAATGGTTTCCAGTGCGTTGCTCATGCCACCCGCTCCAGTTCCAGATACCCCAACCCATCCATCCGGCAGGTCCAGCCTGGCCCCACCAGCGTGCTGGTCTCCTCCTCGGCCACGATGCACGGCCCGGCCAGCGTGCAGCCCGGCGCCATCGCCGCGCGGTCATACACCGCCCAGCTCGTCCGCTCGCCGGTCCCGGTATCCAGCACCTGGTGATGCCGGATCGGCCCCGGCGCCGGCGCATCCGCCACCGCCGCCACCGGCTCCACGCCCGGCACCACGGTCGCCACCGTCACCGCGAAGCTCATGATCTCCACGTCGCTGCCCGGCACCGGCCGGTCGTAGAAACGCGAATACTCCGTGTCATACGCCGCGCGGATCACCGCCACATCCGCCTCGGTCAAATCCCGCGCCGGCAGATGCACGGCAATCTCATGCCCCTGGCCGACGTACCGCATGAACGCAATCCGCGTCTCCGTCGTGGCCGCATCAAACGCCGCCTTGGCGACAACCGCCGAAGCCTCGTTCGCCATCCCCGCCAGCAGCGCATTCACCGCCGGCACGTCGAACGAAGCAAACCGCTGATACAGCGACTTCACCACCTCATACGCCACCGGCGCCCGCAGGAACCCAATCGCGCTCCCCACGCCCGCGCCGCTCGGCACCAGCATCCGGTTCACGCCGATCTTCTCGGCCACGCGGTAGCCATGCACCGGCCCGCCACCACCAAAGGCGATGATCGTCCGCCCCTCATAGCCCTTGCCGCTCTCGATGGCATGCACACGCGCCGCATTGGCCATGTTCTCATCCACCATCTCGACCACGCCCAGCCCCGCCAT
>CAIMOR010000337.1 GCA_903843125.1 uncultured Rhodospirillales bacterium | reverse complement strand
TCTTCAACCTGGTGGAGACGCTGCGCGCCGCCGCGCCCTGGCAACCGCTGCGCCGCGCAGGGGCCGCACCCGGCCGGGTTTTGGTGCAGCCGGCGGACTTCCGGCTGCGGCGATTCCAGCATCGGCGCCGGGCCACCACGGTATTCCTGGTGGACGCCTCCGGCTCCGCCGCGCTGCACCGGCTGGCCGAGGCCAAGGGCGCGGTGGAATTGCTGCTGGCCGATTGCTACGCCCGGCGCGACCACGTCGCCGTCATCGCCTTCCGGGGCACCGGCGCGGAACTGCTGCTGCCGCCCACCGGTTCCCTGACGCGCGCCCGGCGCAGCCTGGCCGGGCTGCCCGGCGGCGGCGGCACCCCGCTGGCCGCGGCGCTGCAGGCCGCCACCCTGCTCGGCCTGGCGCTGCGGCGGCGAGGAGACGTGCCGATGCTGGTGTTGCTGAGCGATGGTCGCGCCAATGTGGCGCTGGATGGCACCGGCGGCCGGCCGCGTGCCGAGGCCGAGGCGCTGGCCGCCGCCCGCGCCCTGCACGCGGAGGCGTTCCCCGCCCTGGTGCTGGATACCGCGCCCCGCCCAGGCCCCGCGGCACAGGCACTCGCTTCGGCCATGGGCGCCCGCTACGTGCCGTTGCCCTTCGCCGATGCCGCGGCGATGTACGGGCTGGTGCAGGCGGCGCGGCCGGCATGAGCGGCGCGCCGGACTGGGCGCGCGACGGCGCCGACTGGCCCAATCGCCAGCACAGCCGCTTCGTGCAGGCCGGGGGCGTGCGCTGGCATGTGCAGGTGATGGGCCACGGCCCGGTGCTGCTGCTGCTGCACGGCACCGGCGCCGCCACGCATTCCTGGCGCGACCTGGCGCCGCTGCTGGCCCGCCGCTTCACCGTGGTGGCGCCGGACCTGCCCGGCCATGGTTTCAGCAGCCTGCCCAGCGGTCCGGGGCTCTCGCTGCCCGGCATGGCGGCGGCGGTGGCGGCGCTGCTGGGCGCACTGCAACTGGCGCCGGCGCTGGCGGCCGGGCATTCCGCCGGCGCTGCGGTTCTGACCCGCATGGCGCTGGATGGCACCATCGCGCCGCGCAGCCTGATAGCCCTGAACGGTGCGTTGCTGCCGCTGGAAGGTGCCGCCGGGCACCTGTTCTCGCCGCTGGCGCGGCTGCTGGTCGGCTTTGCCGCGGTGCCGGCCCTGCTCGCCTGGGTGGCCGCCGATCCCGCCGTGGTGGACCGGGTGCTGGACGGCACCGGCTCCCGTCTGGATGCCCGGGGGCGCGCGCTGTACGCCCGGCTGCTGCGCCGGCCGCGGCATATCGGCGCCACGCTGGGCATGATGGCGAATTGGCAGCTGGAACGCCTGGCGCGGCAGTTGCCGAAGCTGCCGGTGCCGCTGCTTTTGGTGGTCGGCGCGCTCGATCGCACCGTGCCGCCGGGCGAGGCGCGGCGGGTGCAGGCCATGGTGCCGGGCGCGCGGCGCCTTGCCTTGCCCGGCCTTGGCCATCTGGCGCATGAGGAACGGCCAGCGGCGGTCGCGGCTCTGATCGAGGCCGAGTTCCCGGCCCACGGCACGGCCGACTGTGCCGCGTGATGCAGCTGCCGGCGGCCTATCCCCAGCGCCAGGAACTGAACGACGAGGTGCATGCCCGCCCGGCCGAGGCGATGACCCCGCCGCTGCGCCTGTCCTATCTGGTCTCGCTGACCGAGGGCACCGAGCGCGACGCCTATGGCGAGGCCGTGGCCGCACTGGTCAGCCGGCGCGGGCTGGCGCCGCCTTCCCCCCAGGCCAACCACTTCAGCGCGGATCTCGGCCCGTTCCGGCTGAAATGGGAACGCCATACCGAGTTCTGCCGCTGCACCTTCATCACCCCTGGCGCCGGCGAGGACCCCTTTGCCCAGCCGGCGATCTCGGCGGTGCCGCCGGGCTGGGTGGCCGCCCTGCCCGGCCGGCTGCTGGTGGCCAGCCACGCCGCGCTGCTGCCTGCCGGTCCGGTGCCGCTCGACCTCGACGGCGCCAGCGCCCGGTTGTTCGGCGGCAGCGTGCTGGTGGGTTCCGCCATCGCCGGCGGGCTGGCGGTGGCGCTGACCGATTTCCGCATCCACGCCGATGGCTTCAGCCGATTCCTGGTGCAGGACCAGGGCATGTCGCCGCGCCAGGCCGGGCGCAGCCTGCAACGCCTGCTGGAGATAGACACCTACCGCATGATGGCGTTGCTGGCGCTGCCGGTGGCGCGCCGCCTGGCGCCGGAGCTGACCCGCTTGGAAACCGAGCTGGCCGCGATTGCCGGGGCGTTGGACGCAGCCCGCCAAGCCGACGAGCCGGTGCTGCTGGAACGCCTGACCCGCCTTGCCGCCGAGAGCGAGCGGCACGACGCCGTCAGCCGCTACCGCTTCAGCGCCGCGGAAGCCTATTGGGAGCTGGTGCAGCGCCGCGTGGCGGAGCTGCGCGAGCAGCGGATCGAGGGCGTGCAGACCCTGCAGGAGTTCACCGACCGCCGCGTGGCACCGGCCATGCAGACCTGCCGCGCGGTGGCCGCCCGGCAGCAGGCGCTGGCTCAGCGCATGGCGCGGACCACGCAACTGTTGTCAACCCGGGTGGACATCACCCTGGAGCAGCAGAACCACGCCACCCTGGCCACCATGAACCGCCGGGCCCAGTTGCAGCTGCGCCTGCAGGAAACGGTGGAGGGGCTCTCGGTGGCCGCCATCAGCTACTACCTGGTCGGGCTGGTGGCCTACCTGGCCAAGGGACTGAAGGCCGCGGGCGTGAAGCTGGACGCCGACCTGCTCAGCGGCCTGTCACTGCCGCTGATCGCGGCCGGCGTGGCGCTCGGCGTGCGGCAGATGCACCACCGGGTCCGGCGCGACCTGGGCTGAGCCGCACCGCTCAGCGTTGCAGGAAGGCGCGCACTGGCACCAGGGTCTCGGCCGGCGCTTCCTCATGCAGCACATGGCCGAGCGTCGGGAAGGTCACCAGCTCGCTCTCGCGCAGGTTGGCCCGGTAGTCGGCGGCGTTGGCCGGCGGGATCATGGCGTCGCGCCCGCCCCACAGCAGCAGCACCGGCGCGGTGATGCGCGCCAGCAGCTTTTCCGGCCGTTGCAGCCGCACCTGCGCCAGCCGCGCCAGGATCGCCCGGCGCACACCCGGCGCCAGCAACAGTTCGCGGTAGCTGGTCAGCGCGGCCTCGGTGATCAGGGAGGGGTCGCCAAAGGCCGGCGCCAGGCTCCTGCGAACCAGGAAGCGCGGCAAGGTGTACGGCAGCAGCCGGGCCAACCACGGCACTTCGGGCGCGCGGCCGTACTCGAAGCCGGGGCTGGCGAAGCCGTCCGGCGCCGCCAGTACCAGCCTGGTCACGCGTTCCGGGTGGGCGGCGGTGAACAACCAGGCCAGCTTGCCGCCCATCGAGTGCCCGACCACCACGGCGCGCTGGACGCCGAGCTGGTCGAGCAGCGCCGCCAGCACCGCCACACCGCGGGCATCCGAGTAGTCGCCGGTCGGGTCGGGGCCGGTCAGGCCGAAGCCAGGCTGATCGTAGCGCAGCACGCGCCAGCCATCCTCCAGCCCGGCCGCCCAGGCGTCCCAGCTGTGCAGCGTGGCACCGAAGCCATGCAGCAGCACCACCACGGGCGCGTCTCGCGGGCCGGTGTCTCGCATGTGCAGCCGCAGCCCCGCTACCTGCACGAATTGCGAGGGTGGCCCGGCATAGCGCCCTTCCAGCGCGGCGCGCGGCAGGTCCGGCGTGTACAGCCAGGCGCCCAGGGCCAGCAGCGCGCCGACGGCCAGCGCGCCCAGCAGGCTGGCGGGACTCATCGGCGCTCTCCCTCGCGGGGGACAAGGCCGTAGGGCCGCACCAGCGCCCAGACATGCGCCGGCACCATGTGACGCAGCCGGCGCGGATGCCGAGCGCGCAAGTGCAGCACGGTCTCCACCGCCTTCATCTCCACCCGGGTACGGGCAAACTCCAGGCCGCGCGGGCCAACCCTCGGCATCAGCCAGCCCATCAGCGGGCGCAGCCAGTTGGGCATGGCGCGCAGGGGCAGCCCGCCGGCGGCGCGTTCCACGTTCTTCAGGAAGCCGGCCACCGCGTTGTGGCGCTTGCCCGCGCTGCCGGGGGCGGTGGCGCGCAACTCCTCGCCCAGCAGGGCCACCAGTTCCTCGCCGCGCTGGTTGCGCACCAGCAGCCATTGCTCGCCCTGGCCGCCCATGTAGCCCACGGTCAGGTCGGCCAGCACGTTGGTGTAGTCCACGCAGGTGCGGCAGGTCAGCGGGAAGAAGTCGGCCGGCAGCTTCGAGATCGGCAGTTGCAGGAACGGGATCTCGCGCACCCGGCCATCCCTGAAGCGCAGTTCCACATGGTAGTCGGCGCGGAATTCCAGGTAGGTGATGGTGCTGGGGTCCTCGGCCAGCAGGGCCAGGAATTCGTGGAAGCGCTCGGTGGTGGTGTTGTCGGAACAGGGCGTGCCGATGACGTAGAGGCGCTCGAACCCCAGTTCCCGCTCCAGCGCGCGCAGCGCGTAGACCTGGCAGGGAATGCCAATGATGGCCAGGCGCCGGAAGCCGCGCGCCCGGGCGGGTTCCAGCAGCGCCAGCAGCGGGGCGTAGCCCATGCGCATGCCGCGGCATTGCGCCATGGCGGCGGGCTCGGTCACCAGCACCGGCATCGGGCGCCAGCTATCCGTCGGGTCCGGCGCCACGGCCAGCACCGCATCCACCAGGCCCTGCTGCAGCAGGCGCTCACCGAGCCGGGTGGCGATGCCGGTCCATTGCGCCCCGGCCAGCGGCGCCCGCAGGCTGGCGCGCAGCATGCGGCGGAAGGGGCCGAAATGCAGCTCGTCCCGCCGCCCGGGGTCGCGGCTGCGGCCATGCACCTGAGCTTCCCGGGCGGGATAATCCGGCGCGATGAACTGGCAGGCCTGGCCGCAGCGCTTCGGCTCGGCGGTGCGGGAGATGCCGCAATCCGTGCACAGTCCGCGCGGCGCGGCTGCGGCCAAGGGCGGGACCCACAGGCCGGAGGCTCCGTCCGGACATGCCATACTGTCAGGATATCCTGTCACCGTCCGGCAGCCTTGCCCCTTTCCGCCCGCGCCCGCAACAGGCTTCTTGCAGTGAGTGTCAATTTCTTCTTACACTTTGGCCCATGCTGGATGCTGCCTCCGCTGCCGACCTGGACCGCCCCGCCGCCGCGCGGGCGCCCGTGGCCGTGGTCATCGGCAGCGGCTTCGGCGGCCTGGCAGCGGCGGTGCGGCTGGCGGCCCGCGGCTGGCGCGTCACGGTGCTGGAGGCGCTGGACCAGCCCGGTGGCCGCGCCCGGGTGCATCGGCAGGACGGCTTCAGCTTCGATGCCGGCCCCACCATCGTCACCGCGCCCTTCCTGCTGGAGGAATTGTGGGCGCTGGCCGGCCGCCGGCTGGCGGATGACGTAACGCTGAAGCCGCTCTCGCCGTTCTACCGGCTGCGCTTCGACGACGGCAGCTGGTTCAGCATGGGCGCCAGCAGCGCCGAGACCCGCGCCGAGGTGGCCCGCATCAACCCCGCCGACTTGGCCGGCTACGACCGCTTCATGGCGCTGAGCGAGCAGACCTGCCGGCTCGGTTTCGAGCAGCTGGGCTTCAAGCCGTTCAGCCGCTTCACCGATATGCTGAAGGTGGCGCCCGGCCTGCTGCGGCTGCGCGCCTGGCGCAGCGTGCACGCCGCCGCCCGCGCCTGCTTCCGCGACGACCGCCTGCGCACGGCGTTCAGTTTCCATCCCCTGCTGATCGGCGGCAATCCGTTCTCGGCCAGCGCGATCTATGCGCTGATCAGCAGCCTGGAGCATCGCTGGGGCGTGCACTGGGCCATGGGCGGCACCGGCGCGCTGACCTCGGGCCTGGCCGGGCTGCTGCGGGGCATGGGCGGCACGCTGCGGCTGAATGCCCCGGTGGCGCAGGTGCTGGTGCAGCGTGGCCGCGCCGCCGGCGTGCTGCTGGAAAGCGGCGAGGCCGTGCATGCCGACATCGTCGTCTCCAACGCCGATGCGGCGCATACCTACGGCACGCTGCTCGGCCGCCAGCTCCGCCGCCGCTGGACAGATGGCCGCCTCGCCCGCGCCCGGCCCTCGATGAGCCTGTTCGTCTGGTATTTCGGCACCAGCCGGCGCTACGAGGGGGTGGATCACCACAGCATCCTGCTCGGCCCGCGCTACCGCGGCCTGCTGGATGACATCTTCCGCCGCCACCAGCTGGCACACGACCCCAGCCTGTACCTGCACCGCCCCACCGCCACGGACACCAGCCTGGCGCCGCCGGGCTGCGATGCCTTCTACGTCCTGGCCCCGGTGCCGAATCTGCGTGCCGGCATCGACTGGGAAAGCGCGGCCGAACCGCTGCGCAAGGCCATCCAGCAGCGGCTGGAGGCCACCGTGCTGCCCGGCCTGGGCAGGCATATCGTCACCTCCCGCCTCGCCACGCCGCTGGAGTTCCGCGACACGCTGCGCAGCCCGGATGGCGCCGGCTTCGGGCTTGAACCGGTGCTGACGCAAAGCGCCTGGTTCCGGCCGCACAACGTCAGCGAGGAGTTGCGCGGGCTTTATCTCGTGGGCGCCGGCACGCATCCCGGCGCCGGCCTGCCCGGCGTGCTGTCTTCCGCCAAGCTGCTCGACCAGGTGATCCCGCATGCGCATGCCTTCGTTGCCTGACCCCGCCGACCTGGCGGCCTGCCGCGCCTTGCTGCGGCAGGGCTCGCGCAGCTTCCACGCGGCCTCCCGCCTGTTGCCCGGGGAGGTGCGCGACGCGGTGGTGGCGCTGTATGCCTTCTGCCGGGTGGCCGACGATGCGGTGGATCTCGGCGGCGGCCCGGCCGCGGCGCTGCTGCGGCTGCGACAGCGCCTGGCACTGGCCTATGCCGGCACCCCGGCCGACAGCCCAGCCGACCGCTGCTTCGCCGCGCTGGTCGCGCGGTACCGCATGCCCCGCGCGCTGCCGGAAGCGCTGCTGGAGGGCTTCCAGTGGGATATCGAGGGCCGCCGGTATGAGACGCTGGCGGCGCTGGAGGCCTATGCCGCGCGCGTCGCCGGCAGTGTCGGCGTAATGATGGCGTTGCTGATGGACGTGCGCGACCCCGCCGCCCTTGCCCGCGCCGCCGACCTTGGCGTGGCGATGCAATTGACCAACATCGCCCGCGATGTCGGCGAGGACGCTCGCAACGGCCGGCTCTACCTGCCGGAGGCCTGGCTGCGCGAGGCCGGCCTGGCGCCCGCGGCGCTGCTTGCCCGGCCGGTCCACTCGCCGGCGCTGGGGCAGGTGGTGCAGCGCCTGCTGGACGCCGCCGCCCTGCGCTACCGCGCTGCCGAGCCGGGCATCGCCCTGCTGCCGGTGGCCTGCCGACCGGCCATTCTCGCGGCACGGCTGATCTATGCCGAGATCGGCGCCGTGGTGGCTGCGCGCGGCGGCGATTCGGTCAGCGCCCGCGCCGTGGTGCCGGGGCGGCGCAAGCTCGTGCTGGCCGGCCGCGCCCTGGCTGGGGCCGGCTTGCTCGGTGGAGCCGCCGGGGCGCCGCCGCTGGCAGCCAACGCTTTCCTGGTGCGGGCGGTGCCGGTGCCGCCGGCCCTGCCGCCCTGGTGGCAGTTGGGCACCCGCTGGGTGCGCGTGCTCGAGATGCTGGCCCAACCAGGCCGGACGCAACCCTGATGCCCCGGCACCTCGCCGGCGTGGTGCTGTTTGCCCTGGCCGCCTGGCTGGTCTGGGCGGCGTGGCGGCGCAAGGCCGCGTTGCAGGACGCCGCCCGCGCCGGGGCGGCGCCGGCGGCCACGCTGCACCGCTCGCTGGCCACCTTGGCCGAGCTCGGGCCACCGCTGCTGCTGTTCGGCCTGGCCGCGGGCGGGCTGGAAGTGACGTTGGCCTTCTTCCTCACCGGCGAGGGTGGCGGCGTGTTCTCGGTGCTGGACCTGCTGGGTTTCCTGGCGCTGCTGGCGGCCTGGGGCCATTGGGTGGTGCTGCGCTCCCGCTACCGGCCAGACCGTCCCTTCGGCTGAAGCCACAAGGCCAACCAGGCCAGGTGTGCCGGCAGCGAAAGTGCCAGCCAGAACGCCACCCAGCCCCACCATTGGCCCAGCAACGCGGCCCGCAGCGCCAGCAGCAGCGCCGCCCCGGCGCCGAGGAAAGCCAGCAGCGGCGCCACCGGCCCCCGCCGCAGCGCCAGCAGCACCGCCCCTTCCAGCACCAGCAGCAGCAGCGCGGCCTCGGCCACCACGCCGCTGGCGAACCAGCCCTGCATGCTCAGAACGGTCCGTTCAGCCGCACCACCTCCAGGTTCAGCCAGCCGGCGAAGGCCACCCAGACGAGGTAGGGCACCAACAGCCAGGCCGCCGAAACCGACCAGCGCCGCACCACCAGCAATGGCACCAGCACCGACAGCCAGAGGAACACCACCTCCACCAGCGCCTGGTCGGGCCGGCGCAGCGCGAAGAACACCGCGCTCCACAGCACGTTCAGCAGGCCGTTCAGGCAGTACAGCGCCACCACGGCGCGGCGTGCGCCCGGCCCCGGCGCCGCGCGCCAGGCGCGCACCGCGGAAAGCACGGTCAGCGCGAAGATCAGCGTCCAGGCCGGACCGAACGCCCAGCCCGGAGGCTGCCATGACGGCTTGTGCAGGGCTTGGTACCAGGGGCCGGTATCGGTCATGCTGCCGCCGACGAGCGCCACCAGCAGCGCCACCCCTGCTGCCACCAGAACCGGTTGCGCTCGCTTCATCGCCATCTCCGCCAGGGCTGCATCACATGGGTAGCATAGCTCGGTACGAATGGGCGCTGATGCTGCTGCTGGTTCTCGGCCTGGCGGTGTGGGAGTTGCTGGCCCTGCGCCGCGCGCAGCGGCGAGACCGGCAACAGCGCTAGCGCCACGCGCGCGGCGCACGGAATGGCAGCATGGCCTGCACCGGCAGGGCGCTGAACCGGTCGCATGAAAGGCTTTCGTGTACCGCTGTAACGTCTTCGCCCAGCAGCCGGGTGGCGATGACGCTGCGGCTGTAGAACGGCGCGTCCTCCAGCGTCTGCAGCAGCCGCGGCGGCGCCTCGGCGCGCGTCGGCCGGGCCAGGCGCCAGCGGGTGCGGGGCAGCGCAGCAGGCGGTGGCGCCGAGACCTGGTCCACGCTGCCATCCGGCCGCACCCGCAGCGCCAGGGCCTGCGCAGTGCCGTCACGCCGCTCCACATTGTACAGAATGGCGGCCCCCTGGCGCAGCGGCGCACGGCACCAGTCCCAGCTTACGAAATCCTGCTCCAATGGCGCCTCGCCGGCATTGCTGTCGAGATAGGCGGGACCGGACCAGCGCAGCGCGGGCTGGCTCAGCGCCACCTCCACCCGGCCCTGCGGCGCAATCGGCTGCCAATGGTGGCGCCCGGCGGCATCCAGCGCGAAGACTTTGCGCGAAATGGCGCCAGGATGCAGCCGCACCGTGCCGGTTATCCGATAGGGCAGCGGGCAGCTCCGTTCGGCGAAGCGCACCACCAGCGCCTCACCGTCCCAGCGCAGCGAACTGGGGCCGATCGCCAGCCAATCCGCCCCGCGCGCCACCGCCTGCCGCGGGCGTTCCGTCATGGCCCAGCGCTTGCCGGCGCGGCCGTACAGCGCCACGTTCACCGCGCAATGATCCAGCGGGTCGGCGGCGGCGGCGCCGCGCCGCGCCCAGGCGTACCAGGGCGAGAACACGCTGCCGAGAAAGGCGATGATCGTCAGGCCGTGGGCGCCGTCGTCGCTCAGCGCGTCCAGATACCACCAGCGATAGCCGCGCGGCGGCGGGGTCAGGTCGAAGCCAGGTCCGCCAGCAGGCAGGAAGCCGCGAGCCGGCCGGACATCGCCGCCATCGGCACCCCCGCCCCCGGATGCGTGCTGCCCCCCGCCAGGTAGAAGCCCGGCAGGCCGGTCCGCGCTGCCGGTCGGCGGAAGGTGGCCTGCCAGCCATGCACCGCCTGGCCGTACAGCGCCCCGCCCGTCGCCGGGAAGGCCTGATGGAACTCCGCCGGCGTGGTCCGCACCGTCGCCATCGGCGGGCGCTCCAGCACCAGGCCGCAGTGGCGAAGCTGGGCGAAGGTGGCGGTCTCGCATGCCGCGATCTCCTCGGGGCTGATGGGGCCGTCGCCGCTGGCTGGCGCATTGACCAGCACCAGCAGGCGTTCCGGCGCGGCGGTGTCCAACGGCGCGTCGCCTCGGTCCTGCGCGCAGACATACACTGTGGGCGCAGCCGGCAGCCGGCGCGCGCCAAACAGGCTGGCGAATTCACCGGCATAATCGGTGCCGAAGAACACGTTGTGCCGCAGCAGCGGAAACCCCGCCGTGGGCGCGTGCATCGCCCAGGTCACCGCCGAAAGCGAGCGCCCCGCCGCCGGTTGCAGCGGCACCGCCCGCGCCGCCCCCGCCCCGAACAGCCCCGCCGCCACGGCGGCGCAATCGGCATTGCAGAGTACCGCGTCGGCGCCGATCCGCTCGTCGCTGGCCAGCACCACGCCGGCGGCACGGCCGCGTTCCACCACCACCCGCGCCACCTCGGCGCCGAAACGGAAGCGCACGCCAAGGCCTTCCGCCACGCTCCGCAGCGCCGCCGCCAGCCGCACCATGCCGCCTGCCACGTACCAGACGCCGCTGCGCTCGACATGCGCCACCAGCATCAGCGTGGCCGGCGCGGCGAACGGCGAACTGCCGCAATAGGTGGCGTAGCGGCCGAAGAGCTGGCGCAGCCGCGGGTCGGCGAAATGGCTGCCCAGCGCCTGCCACAGCGAGGCGAAGGGCGCACCGCCGAGCAACCCCACGATCCGGCCCGGTCCCGCCCGTGCCGCCAGCCCCAGCGTGGTTGGGCGCTGGGCGCGGATGAAGTCGCGCTCAAGGCTGTGCCACACCCGCCCGGCGCGGGCGCAGAAGTCACGGTAGCCGCGCGCCTCGGCCGCGCCGGCGAAGGCGCCGATGGCCGCGGCGGACCGCTCGATGTCGGCGAACAGGTCCAGTTGCTCGCGCGGACCCCAGGCGTGCCGGGCCAAGACCTCGGCCGGCACCAGCGTGACATGATCGGCCAGGCTGGTACCGGCCTCGGCGAACAGCTCCTCCAGCACCCAGGGCAACGTGAAGACGGTGGGTCCCGCGTCCACCGCCGCACCGCCCGCCATGGCCTGGCGCAGCTTGCCGCCGGGCATGGCGGCAAGCTCCAGCACCGTCACCCGGCAGCCGCGCGCCGCCAGGGCCAGCGCCGCGGCCAGCCCGCCCATGCCGGCGCCAATGACGGCAACGTGGCGGCGGCGCATCAAGCCAAGGTCGCTGACGATTGTCATTGACGAGACTGTCCACATAGACTGACATTTGCCAATGACAATTTAACCTTACATACGGGAGGCCTGCCATGGATGCCATCACGCGCATCGAACACGCGCTCAGCGGCGCGGTCGCCAGCGCCGAGCTTCCCGGCAGTCCGCCCCGATTGGCGCAGGCATTGCGCCACGCCGTCTTCCCACGCGGCGCCCGACTGCGGCCGCGGCTGTGCCTGGCGGTGGCCGCAGCCTGCGGCGACGACCGCCCGGCCGTCAGCACGGCGGCGGCGGCGGCGATAGAGTTGCTGCACTGTGCGTCGCTGGTGCATGACGACCTGCCCTGCTTCGACGACGCCGCCACCCGGCGCGGCCGACCTTCGGTGCATGCCGCCTTCGGCGTGCCGCTGGCGGTGCTGGCGGGGGACGCGCTGATCGTGCTGGCCTTCCAGCAGTTGGCGCAAGGCGCGGCCCGGGCGCCACAACGCCTGGCGGGGCTGGTCGGCATTGTCGGTGGCGCGGTCGGCGTGCCCTTCGGCATCGTCGCCGGCCAGGCCTGGGAATGCGAGAGCGCAGTGGACCTCTCGCGCTACCAGCAGCAGAAGACCGGGGCACTGTTCGCCGCCGCCGGCATGGCCGGGGCCGCCGCGGCCGGCAGCCCGGCGGAACCCTGGCGGCGCCTGGGCGAATGCCTGGGCGAGGCCTACCAGGTGGCGGACGACCTGCGCGACGCGGTGGCCGATGCCGAGGAGATCGGCAAGCCCACCGGCCAGGACGCCCTGCACAACCGGCCCAATGCCGTGGCCCTGTTGGGGCTGGAAGGTGCCATGGCGCGGCTGGAGCAGTTCGCCGCCGCCGCTGCCGACGCGATACCGCCCTGCCCGGGCGCCGAGCCGATGCGTGCGCTGATTCTGCAGGAGGTGCGCCGGCTGATGCCGCGCCAGTTGGCGGTGCAGGCGGCCTGACGTGGCGGCCCTGGCGATGCCGGCGCCTGGCCTGCCGGAATGGCTGCGCGCCTGGCGCGACCGTCGCCTGGCCAGCCCCGCCTTCCGTGCCTGGGCCACCCGCTTTCCGCTGACCCGACCGATTGCGCGCCGCCGTTCCCGCGCGCTGTTCGACCTCTGCGCCGGCTTCGTCTACGCCCAGGTGCTGGCTGCCTGCGTCCAGTTGGAACTGTTCGAGGCGTTGCGCGACGGCCCGCTGCCAGCCGGCGCGCTGGCGGTTCGACTGGGACTGCCCGGCGACTCGGCCGCGCGCCTGCTCGAGGCCGCCACAAGCCTTCGCCTGCTGGAACGGCGCCGCGCGGACGCCGCCGGCGAGCCGCGCTGGGGTCTGGGGCCGCTCGGCGCCGCCATGCTGGGCGATGCCGGACTGGCCGCGATGGTGCGCCACCATGCCGCGCTCTACGCCGACCTGGCCGACCCGGTGGCGCTGCTGCGGCGGGAAGCTGGCGACACCGCGCTGGGGCGCTACTGGGCCTATGCCGGGGCCGACCAGCCGGAGGCGGTGCCCGGCGCGGCGGTGGCCGACTACTCCGCGCTGATGGCGGCGACCCAGCCGATGGTCGCGGCCGAGGTGCTGGCCGCCTACGACCTCAGCCGGCATCGCTGCCTGCTCGACCTGGGTGGCGGCGAGGGCGGCTTCCTGGTTGCCGCCGCCCAGGCAGCACCCCGACTGCACCTGATGCTGTTGGATCTTCCGGCGGTGGCGGACCGCGCCCGCATCAGGCTGGCGGCGGCAGGGCTGAGCGGCCGCAGCACGGTGCATGGCGGCAGCTTCCTGCCCGGCTCGCTGCCGCCAGGCGCCGATTGCATCAGCCTGGTGCGGGTGGTGCACGACCACGACGACGCCGCGGCGATGACGATCCTGCGCGCCGCCCGCCAAGCCCTGCCACCGGGCGGCACCCTGCTGCTGGCCGAACCGATGGCCGCCGAGGCCGGGGCCGAGCCGATGGGCGGCGCCTATTTCGGCTTCTACCTGCTGGCCATGGGCAGCGGCCGCCCGCGCCGCGCCGAGGAGCTGACGGCCATGCTGGTGCAGGCCGGCTTCGTCCGGCCCCGCCGGCACAGGACGCGCTTGCCACTGTTGTGCGGCGTCATCAGCGCCCAAGCCTCAGGCGCCCGGCTGTCTATTTGAGTTGACATTTATAAATGTACCGTCAAACTTACACTCAAGTGAGGGCGCAACAAGAATGGACACCGTGGCGGTGCTGCTCAGGGAACCGGAGCACCTCGAACTCGACAGGGTGGCGCTGACGCCGCCCAACGCCGGGGACGTGGTGGTGGCGGTGCAGTGGAGCGGCATCAGCACCGGGACCGAGCGGCTGCTCTATCAGGGCCGCATGCCGACCTTCCCCGGCATGGGCTATCCGCTGGTGCCGGGCTACGAATCGGTCGGCCGCATCGCCGCCGCCGGGCCAGCCTCCGGCCGTCAGGTGGGCGAGCCGGTGTTCGTTGCCGGAGCGCGCTGCTTTGCGGACGTGCGCGGGCTGTTCGGCGGCGCCGCGGCGCGGCTGGTGGTGCCGGCAGCCAAGGCCATCCGCATCGGCGAATCGCTGGGCCAGCAGGGCGTGCTGCTGTCGCTCGCCGCCACCGCCGTGCATGCGCTGGCCGGCCAGGCGCCGCCCGAACTCATTGTCGGTCATGGCGTGCTAGGGAGGCTGCTGGCGCGCGTGACGGTGGCGCTCGGCCACCCCGCCCCGGTGGTGTGGGAGACGAACCCGGCACGGCGCGACGGCGCGCTTGGCTACGCGGTGCTGGATCCGGCCGCCGATGCGCGGCGCGACTATCGCTGCATCCACGACGTCAGCGGCGATCCGAACCTGCTGGACTGCCTGATCGGCCGGCTGGCGCGCGGTGGCGAGGTGGTGCTGGCCGGCTTCTACGCCGAACCGCTGCACTTCACCTTCCCCGCGGCCTTCATGCGCGAGGCGCGGCTGCGCATCGCCGCCGAGTTCACCGCCGAGGACATGGCCGCGGCGCAGCGCCTGCTGCTGGCCGGGCTGCTGCCGCTGGACGGGCTGCTCACCCATTGCCGCCCGGCCGCCGAGGCGCCCGAAGCCTACCGCACCGCCTTCTCCGACCCGGCTTGCCTGAAGATGGTCCTCAACTGGAGCGCCTGCGCATGAACGCCAGCATTGGCAAGCCCACCCCCGCCAGCGGCCCGCAGAGCGAGCCGGCCGCCGCGCCGAAGACGCAGGTGATCGCGATCTACGGCAAGGGCGGCATCGGCAAGTCGTTCACGCTCGCCAATCTCAGCTACATGATGGCGCAGCAGGGCAAGCGCGTGCTGCTGATCGGCTGCGACCCGAAGAGCGACACCACCAGCCTGCTGTTCGGCGGCAAGAGCTGCCCGACCATCATCGAGACCTCCTCCCGCAAGAAGGCCGCCGGCGAGGCGGTGCAGATCGGCGATGTCTGCTTCAAGCGCGATGGTGTCTTCGCCATGGAGCTGGGCGGGCCGGAGGTCGGCCGCGGCTGCGGCGGCCGCGGCATCATCCACGGCTTCGAGTTGCTGGAGAAGCTGGGCTTCCATAGCTGGGACTTCGACTACGTGCTGCTGGACTTCCTCGGCGACGTGGTGTGCGGCGGCTTCGGCCTGCCGATTGCGCGCGACATGTGCCAGAAGGTCATCGTCGTCGGCTCCAACGACCTGCAATCGCTCTACGTCGCCAACAACGTCTGCTCGGCGGTGGACTACTTCCGCAAGCTGGGCGGCAATGTCGGCGTGGCCGGCATGGTCATCAACAAGGATGACGGCACCGGCGAGGCCCAGGCTTTTGCGAGTGCCGCCGGCATTCCGGTGCTGGCAGCCATTCCGGCCGATGACGACATCCGCCGCAAGAGCGCGAATTACGAGATCATCGGCCGGCCGGAGAGCCCGTGGGGCGCGCTGTTCGCGGCGCTTGGCGTGCAGGTGGCGGAAGCGCCCCCGGTGCGGCCGACGCCGCTGAGCCAGGAAGGGCTGCTCGGCCTGTTCAAGGGCGATGTGGTCGGCCGCGGCGTGACGCTGCAGCCCGCGACCATCGAGGACATGTGCGCGCCCGAGCTGCTGGCCAAGCCCAGCCTCGAAGTCGTCTACGAGGGCGTGTGACCATGGCCGAAACCGGCTGCCATGGTGGGCGCGAGACCATGCTGGAAGCGGCCAGCGCCGCCGGCAAGTCCGCCGGCATGGCGCAGCTGATGCAGGACTACCCGCGCGGCCCGCACGACCAGCCGCAGAGCATGTGCCCGGCCTTCGGCGCGCTGCGCGTGGGGCTGCGGATGAAGCGGACGGCGACGATCCTCTCCGGCAGCGCGTGCTGCGTGTATGGCCTGACGTTCACCAGCCATTTCTATGGCGCCCGGCGCAGCGTCGGCTACGTGCCGTTCAACTCCGAGACGCTGGTCACCGGCAAGCTGTTCGAGGATATCCGCGACGCGGTGCGGGAGACGGCTAAGCCCGAGGACTATGACGCGGTCGTCGTCATCAACCTGTGCGTGCCCACCGCTTCCGGCGTGCCGCTGGACCTGCTGCCGAAGCAGATCGACGGCGTGCGCGTCATCGGCATCGACGTGCCGGGCTTCGGTGTGCCGACCCATGCCGAGGCGAAGGACGTACTGAGCGGCGCCATGCTGCGCTATGCGCGCGGCGAGGCCGAGGCCGGGCCGGTGGCCCGCCCCGCCGGGCTGCGAGACGAGCTGCCGATGGTGGCGCTGATCGGCGAGCTGTTCCCGGCCGACCCGGTCGGCATCGGCGCATTGCTCGCCCCTCTCGGTCTCGCCTTGGCGCCGGGGCTGCCGTCGCGCGAATGGCGCGACCTGTACGGCGCGCTGGACTGCGCCGTGGCCGCGGCGGTGCATCCCTTCTACACCGCGACGGTGCGGGAGTTCCGCGCCGCCGGCCGCCCGGTTGTCGGCAGCGGTCCGGTCGGCGTGGAAGGTACGGCCGCCTGGCTCGGCGCGATCGCCAAGGCCGCGAACCTACCCGCCAGCGTGCTGGATGCGGCACGCGCCAAGCTGCTGCCGGGCATCGCCGCGACGCTGGCGGCGGCGCCGATCAAGGCGCGCATCACGCTCTCGGGCTATGAGGGCAGCGAGTTGCTGGTGGCGCGGCTGCTGGTGGAAGCCGGCGCCGAGGTGCCCTATGTCGGCACCGCCTGCCCGAAGACCGAGTGGAGCGCCGCCGACCTCGACTGGCTCAGCGCGCACGGCACGCACGTACAATACCGCGCCAGCTTTGAGCAGGACCTGGCGGCGATGCGCGACGTGCAGCCCGACCTGGCTGTGGGCACCACGCCGCTGGTGCAGCAGGCCAAGGAAGCCGGCATCCCCGCGCTGTACTACACCAACATGGTCTCCGCCCGGCCGCTGTTCGGTGCCGCCGGCGCCGGCGCCATGGCCGGCATCGTCGCGGCGCAGACGCGTGGGCGGGAACGCTTCACCCGCATGGTCAGCTTCTTCGACGGCGTCGGCACGCGCGATGCCGCCGGCTATGGCTGGCAGGACAAGCCGCGAGACCCGCCCGGCTTCCGCGACCGCCTGGCCCGCCAACGTGCCGCGAAGCTGAAGGCCGAAGCGGCGGTGGGGACGTGACGCCATGATGGTGATCGACCACGACCGCGCGGGCGGCTATTGGGGCGCGGTCTACGCCTTCTCCGCGGTGCGCGGCCTGCGCGTGGTGATCGACGGCCCGGTGGGCTGCGAGAACTTGCCCGTCACCGCCGTGCTGCACTACACCGATGCGCTGCCGCCGCATGAGCTGCCCATCGTCGTCACCGGGTTGGACGAGGACGCGCTGACGCAATCCGGCACCGAATCCCTGCTGAAGCGCGCCCGCGCGACGCAGGAAATGGAGCTGCCGAGCGTCGTCGTCACCGGCAGCATCGCCGAGATGATCGGCGGCGGCGTGACGCCGGAAGGCAGCAACCTGCTGCGCTTCATCCCGCGCACGATAGACGAGGACCAGTGGCAGGCTGCCGACCGCGCGATCAACTGGCTGTGGAGCGAGTTCGGCCAGAAGCGCCGGGCCAAGCCGAAGCCGCGGGCCGAGGGGCAGAAGCCGCGGGTCAACATCATCGGGCCGATCTACGGCACCTTCAACATGCCGTCCGACCTGGCGGAGATCTGCCGCCTGGTGGAAGGCATCGGCGCCGAGGTGAACCTGGTGTTCCCGCTCGGCAGCCATCTGGACGACATCCCGCGGCTCGGCGATGCCGAGGTGAGCGTGTGCCTGTACCGCGAATTCGGCCGCAAGCTCTGCGAGACGCTGGAGCAGCCCTACCTGCAGGCGCCGATCGGCCTGTTCGCCACCACCAACTTCCTGCGCAAGCTGGGTGAGCTGACCGGGCTGGACCCGGAGCCGTTCATCGAGCGCGAGAAGCACACCACGCTGAAGCCGGTGTGGGATTTGTGGCGCAGCGTGACGCAGGATTTCTTCGGCAGTGCCAGCTTTGCGGTGGTCGCCACCGAGACCTATGCGCGCGGGCTGCAACGCTACCTGACGGACGAACTGGGCATTCCCTGCGCTTTCGCGTTCAGCCGCAGCGCCGGGGTGAAGCCGGACAACCAGGCGGTGCGGGAAGCGGTGCGCAGCAAGCCGCCGCTGGTGCTTTTCGGCTCCTTCAACGAGCGAATGTACCTGGCCGAGGCCAAGGGCCGCGCCAGCTACATTCCGGCCAGCTTCCCCGGCGCCATCATCCGGCGCAGCACCGGCACGCCCTTCATGGGCTACGCCGGCGCCACCTACGTGCTGCAGGAATACTGCAACGGGTTGTTCGACGCGCTGTTCCACATCCTGCCGCTGGGCACCGAGATGGACCGCGTGGCGCCAACGCCGGCCCGCGCCGCGCTGCTGCCCTGGGACGCCGATGCCCAGGCGATGCTGGACCAGGCGGTGGCGCACGAACCTTTTCTGCTGCGCATCTCCGCCGCGCGCCAGTTGCGCGAGGCGGTGGAGCAGGCGGCCCGCGCCGCCGACGAAAGCCGCGTCACGCTGGCCCGCGCCGCTGCCGGCCTGCCGGCCATGGCGCGAAGGGTGCCGGCATGACCACGCCATCCTCCTTGGCCCGGCGGTGCCGGCCTTCCAGTCGCCCGTGGCGGTCCTCGCCACGGCGGTCCCTGCCGCGCGGGAGCTGCGCGGTAATGGCCGCAAGGCCGCCATCCGAAAGGAAACTCGATGGCTGACTCCAGAGACGGGTCACTGACGGGGCTGACGGAGTCCGAGGCGAAGGAATTCCACGGAATCTTCGTCACGAGCTTCATCATCTTCACGCTGATCGCAATCGTTGCCCACTTCCTGGTGTGGCAATGGCGCCCGTGGCTGCCCGGGCCGAATGGGTACACCTCGCTGATCGACGGGGTCACCACCACCGTCGCAGCTTTGGTCTGAGGGAGGCACAGGACATGTGGCGCATCTGGCTGCTGTTCGACCCGCGTCGCGCGCTGGTCGGCCTGTTCACCTTCCTGCTGGTGCTGGCGCTGATCATCCACTTCATCCTGCTCAGCACCAACCGGTTCAACTGGATCGAGGGCCCGCGCCCGGCGGTCGCGACGCAGAATGCGCCGCTGCCGGCGGCCAGCCCTCGCTGACCCGAATGGCGGCGGACGCGGTCCGTCCGCGCCCGCTGCCACCCCTTCCACCGCCGGCCCAGGGAGTTTCGCCATGGCGATGCTCAGTTTCGAGCAGAAGTACCGCGTTCGCGGAGGAACCCTGATCGGGGGCGACCTGTTCGACTTCTGGGTCGGGCCTTTCTATGTCGGGTTCTTCGGCGTCACCACCATCCTGTTCAGCGTGCTCGGCACCGCGCTGATCATCTATGGCGCGGCGCTGCAGGGGGTTTGGAACCCCTGGACCATCAACATCGCCCCGCCGGACCTGAAATACGGCCTGGGCCTGGCGCCGCTGCAGGAAGGCGGCATCTGGCAGGTGGTCACCGTCTGCGCGCTCGGCGCCTTCGTCTCATGGGCGCTGCGCCAGGCGGAGATCTCCCGCAAGCTGGGCATGGGCTACCACATCCCGTTCGCCTACGGCATGGCGGTGTTCGCCTACTTCACGCTGGTCGTCATCCGGCCGGTGTTGATGGGCGCCTGGGGCCACGGCTTCCCCTACGGCATCCTCAGCCACCTCGATTGGGTGTCGAACGTCGGCTACCAGTACCTGCACTTCCACTACAACCCCGCGCACATGCTGGCGGTGAGCTTCTTCTTCACCACCGTGCTGGCGCTCTCGCTGCATGGCTCCCTGGTGCTCTCGGCGTTGAACCCGCCGAAGGGCGAGCCGGTGAAGACCGCCGAGCACGAGAACACCTTCTACCGCGACATCATCGGCTACTCGATCGGCACGCTCGGCATCCACCGGCTTGGCCTGTTCCTGGCGTTGAACGCCGGGTTCTGGTCGGCGGTCTGCATCGTGCTGAGTGGCCCGTTCTGGACCCGCGGCTGGCCGGAGTGGTGGAGCTGGTGGCTCAACCTGCCGATCTGGCGCTGAACGAAACGTAGCGGAGGCAACGTCCATGGTCGAATACCAGAACCTGTTCACCCGCGTGCAGGTCCGCGGCCCGGCCTATGGCGGCGTGCCGCTGGCCCGGCACCACTCCCCGCGCGACGGCAAGCCCAGCTTCAGTCATTTCCTGGGCCAACTCGGAGACGCCCAGGTCGGGCCGATCTACCTCGGCTGGACCGGGCTGATCGCGCTGATCTGCGGCTTCACCGCCTTCGAGATCATCGGCCTGAACATGTGGGCCTCGGTGAACTGGGACCCGGTGCAGTTCATCCGCCAGCTGCCCTGGCTGGCGCTGGAGCCGCCGGCGCCCGGGTATGGCCTCTCGATCCCGCCGCTGGCGCAGGGCGGTTGGTGGCTGATGGCCGGCTTCTTCCTGACACTGTCGGTGCTGCTGTGGTGGGTACGCATCTACACCCGCGCCCGGGCGCTGGGGTTGGGCACGCACACCGCCTGGGCCTTCGCCGCCGCGATATGGCTGTACCTGGTGCTGGGGTTCATCCGCCCGTTGATGATGGGCAGCTGGTCGGAAGCCGTGCCCTTCGGCATCTTCCCGCACCTGGACTGGACCGCGGCGTTTTCCATCCGTTACGGCAACCTGTTCTACAACCCGTTCCACATGCTCAGCATCGTGTTCCTGTATGGCTCCACGCTGCTGTTCGCCATGCATGGCGCCACCATTCTGGCCGCCGGGCGCTACGGCGCTGACCGCGAGATAGAACAGGTGATCGACCGCGGCACGGCGGCCGAGCGCTGCGCGATCTTCTGGCGCTGGACCATGGGCTTCAACGCCAGCTTCGAGAGCATCCATCGCTGGGCCTGGTGGTTCGCGGTGCTGTGCCCGCTGACCGGCGGCATCGGCATCCTGCTGACCGGCACCGTGGTGGACAACTGGTACCTGTGGGGCATCAAGCACGGCATCGTGCCCGGCTACCCCGCAGTGTTCCCTGCCATTCCCGACCCCCTGCTGACCGTGGGAGCGCCCCAATGATCAGGCTGAATCTCGGCACCACGATAGGGCTCGGCGTCGCCGTGCTCGCCGGCCTCGGCGTGGCGCTCACCACCTTCGAGCGGCCGCGGCCGCTGGCGGTCCAGCAGGGCTTCCGCGGCACCGGGATGGACCAGTTGTACAATCCCCGGCTGTTCGATGCCGTGGCCGCCGCCAACGTGGTGCCGACGCCGCTGCCGGCCGCCCCCGCCACCGGCCCCCGGGCTGGGCAGGTGTACCGCAACGTGCAGGTGCTGGGGCATCTCAGCGTCGGCGAACTGGCGCGGACCATGGTGGCGATGACCGCCTGGGTTGCGCCGCAGCAGGGCTGCAATTACTGCCATGTCGGCGCCAACTTCGCCGATGACAGCCTGTACACCAAGGTCGTCTCGCGGCGGATGCTGCAGATGGTCATGCACATCAACAGCGAACAGCAGGCCCATGTCGGCGCCACCGGCGTCACCTGCTACACCTGCCACCGCGGCCAGCCCGTGCCGGCCAACACGTGGTCGGAAAACCCAGGGCCGATGCGGGCCGCCGGCTTCTCGGCCAGCAATGCCGGGCAGAACCTGGCCGACCCGGTGGTCGGCGGTACCTCGTTGCCGTTCGACCCGTTCAGCGCCTTCCTGAACACGGCGCCGGCCGATATCCGGGTGCAGGGCCAGGCGCCGCTGGCCGGCGGCAACAGCCATTCGATCAAGCAGACCGAATGGACATATGGGCTGATGATGCACTTCTCCCAGGCACTGGGCGTCAACTGCACCTTCTGCCACAACAGCCGCTCCTTCTCGAGCTGGGAGGAGAGCAATCCGCGCCGCGGCATAGCCTGGCATGGCATCCGCATGGTGCGGGACCTGAACGTAAATTACGTCGGGCCGCTGCAATCGGTGATTCCGGCGGCGCATCGGGGTCCCGGGGGCGATGCCTTGAAGGTGAACTGCACCACCTGCCACCAAGGCGCGTACCGGCCGCTGCTTGGGGCGAGCATGCTGCAGGACTATCCGCAGCTTGCCCGGCCGGGGCCTTGAGGTCTGGCCGAATAGCCTCACCTCTGAGTGCGTCGGAAAAGCTGGCAGGGATACGCGTCGCATGGCTTCGATGGAGTTCAACAAGGCCGCGGCGGCGCTGCTCAGCGCCGGCATCGCCTTCGCGGTAACCGGCATCGTCGCGGGGGTGCTGGTCCATCCGGAGCCGCCGGCCAAGACCGCCATCCCCATCCCGAACCTGACGGCGCCAGCGGCCCCCGGCGCTCCCGCCGCCCCGGCCGGGCCGGAGCCGATCGCCGGCCTGCTGGCACAGGCCGACGTGCAGCGCGGCCAGCAACTGGCGCAGCGCAACTGCGCCGCCTGCCACAGCTTCAACGAAGGCGGCAAGGCGGGCGTCGGCCCCAACCTGTACGGCGTGGTCGGTGGCCCGCACGGCCACATGGAGGGCTTCACCTATTCGGCGGCGTTGAAGGGCAAGCCTGGCCCCTGGACCTACGATGCGCTGAACGAATGGCTCTATCGTCCGGCCAGCTACGCGCCGGGCACGCGCATGGCCTTCGCCGGGCTTCCCAATACCCAGCAGCGGGCCGATGTGATCGCGTGGCTGCGCACGCTCTCGCCCAATCCACAGCCGCTGCCGCCAGCGGCGGCCCCGGCCCCCGCGGCCCCTGCCCAGCCGGCCGCCGCCGGCCAGGCTGCCCCCGCCGCGCCGGCGGTGCCCGATATCAAGGCCCGTCTCGCCAGCGCCGACGCCGCCCGGGGCGAGGCCTATGCCAAGCGCATCTGCGCGGTGTGCCACACCTTCAACCAGGGTGGCCGCGCCGGCGTAGGGCCGAACCTGTGGGGCGTGGTGGGCGCACCGCACGGCCATATGGAGGGTTTCAATTATTCGGCCGGCCTCAAGGGCCACCCCGGCAACTGGACCTATGCCGAGTTGGACGACTGGCTGCGCGCCCCGGCCGCCTATGCGCCGGGCACCCGCATGGTGTTCACCGGCATCCCGGATGCGCAGCAGCGGGCCGACGTCATCGCATGGTTGCGTACCCTGGCCGAAACGCCGGCGCCGTTGCCATAAGGGCAAGGTGTCCGACGCCATCCTAAGCCGCCCTTGACAGGTTGCCATCGGGGCGGTTTCCCAGGGGCGTGGGTTCGATGGTACGATGGAGAACCATGGGGACGAGTCTAGCCGCTCGGCCCGTTGCGTAATCCTCTGCTGGAGCGGCCATGACCGGCGTCACCCTCGCCTCGTCCGACATCACCCTCAGCCTGGACAAGGACGGCGTGATCCTGGAAGCGACGGTCTCGGCCAACCTGCCGGAGGAGAGCGTCAGCGCCTGGGTTGGGCGCCCCTGGACCGACACGGTTGGCGCCCCGGTGGGCGAGCAGATCCGCGGCATGATGGCGGACGCCCATCGCCATGGTCTCTCCGCTTTCCACGCGCTGACCCAGCGCTTCCCCAGCGGCCGTGAATATCCAATAGAGTATACCCTGGTGAGGGTCGGCGCCAAGGGCGGCCTGGTGGTTGTCGGCCGCAGCCGCCTGGCGGTGGATGAGTTGCAAAGCCGCCTGCTGGCCACCCAGCGGGCCCGCGAGCAGGACTACTGGAAGCTGCGCGAGATCGAGACCCGCTCGCGCTTCCTGTTCGACAGCTCGGGCGAGGCGGTGCTGCTGGTGGGCGCCGAGACGCTGCAGGTGCTGGAGGCCAATCCTGCCGCAATCCGCGGCCTGGGCGTGGCGCCAGGCTGGCATATCCTGGATGAGATCGCGCCGGCCGACCACGCCTCCTTCCGCGGCATGCTGCAGCGGGCGCGGGAAGGTGGCCGCGCGCCCGGCATCGTCGTCCGGGTTGGTGCCGGCCAGGTGGCCTGGACCATGCGCGCTTCGCTGATGGCGACCGAGCCGGGCCAGGTGTTCATGCTGCACCTGACCCCGCCCCTGCCGCTGGAACCGGCGGCCTGGCCCGCCGCGACCACCCCCGGCCCCATAGCACCGGGCCCGCTGGCTGCCCCGGCTGGCCAGGCATTGCCGGGCCAGGCATCGGCGGGCCAGACACTCCCTGTTCCGGGTCTCGCCGCCCTGTTGGAACGGCTGCCGGACGGCATCGTGCTGGCCAGCAGCCGCGGCGAGGTGCTGCAGGCCAATACTTCCTTCCTCGACATGGCGCAGGCCGCCGCCCCCGCCGTGGTGCTGGGGCAAGGCTTGGGGCGCTGGCTGCAGCAATCCGGTGCCGACCTGGATGTGATCCTCGCCAACCTGGCCCGCCACGGCGCGGTGCGGTTGTTCGCCACCAGCCTGACCGGAGAGCTGGGCAGCACCGTGCAGGTGGAGATTTCCGCCGCCAGTGTCAGCGGCGAGCACGGCATGATCGGCCTGGTGGTGCGCGATGTCAGTCGCCGCCTGCAAGCGGCCGAGGACCCGCGCGACCTGCGTGCGGTGCTTGAGGGGCTGACCGCCGGCATGGGCGACCATTCCCTGCCCGAGCTCGTCCGCCTGACCTCCGACATCGTCGAGCGGCACTGCATCGAGAAGGCGTTGCAACGCTGCCACGGCAATCGGCGTGCCACTGCGGATATGCTGGGACTCAGCCGTCAGAGCCTCTATGGTAAACTCAAGCGTCACGGCATCGACCGTGGTGGGGAGGATACCGAATGATCCGCGGCTCGCCATCGGGGTCCCCGGCACAGCCGGCCTTTGGCGAGGCGGATCTATCCAACTGCGAACGCGAGCCGATCCACCTGGCGGCTTCGGTCCAGCCCTATGGTGCCCTGCTGCTGGTGCGCGAAGCCGATACGGTTGTCGTCCAGGCCAGCGCCAACGCCGCCAGCTTCCTCGGCCTGGACGGCAGCCTGCTGGGCCGCACGCTGGCCAGGCTCGGCGGCAATCTGCACCAACGCATCCGGCCCGCGCTGGACTCACCGCTCGACATCATCCCGACCATGGTGCGGTGCCGCGCAGGCCACCCCGCCACCAACCTGGACGCCCTGCTGCACCGCCCGAAAGGCGGCGGCCTGGTGGTGGAACTGGCACCGGCCGGTGCGCCGGTGGACCTGGACCAACTGGTGCACAGCGGGCTCCGCGCCATGCTGGGCAGCTACACGCTGACCACGCTGTGCGACGCCGCGGCCCGCGCCTTCCGTCACCTCACCGGCTACGACCGCGTGATGGTCTACCGCTTCGACGACGACGGCCATGGCGAGGTCTTCGCCGAGGAGCGCGAACCACACCTTGAGCCCTATCGCGGCAACCGCTACCCGGCCTCGGACATTCCGCAGATCGCCCGCCGGCTGTATGAGCGCAATCGCGTCCGGCTGCTGGTGGACGTCAACTTCACGCCGGTGCCGCTGCAGCCAAGGCTGTCGCCCTTCACCGATGCCGACCTCGACATGTCGCTGTGCTTCCTGCGCAGCAGTTCGCCGATCCACGTGCAGTACCTGAAGAACATGGGCGTGGCGGCCACGCTGGTGGCGTCCATCATGGTCGGCGGCAAGCTGTGGGGGCTGGTCTCCTGCCACCACTACTCCGCCCGCTTCCTGCCGTTCGAGCAGCGCGCGGTGTGCGAACTGTTGGCCGAGGCGCTGGGCACCAGGATCGCGGCGCTGGAAAGCTTCGTCCAGGCGCAGGCCGAGCTGACGGTGCGCCGGCTGGAACAGCGGATGATCGAGAGCATTTCCCGCGCCGGGGATTGGCGGGGCGCGCTGTTCGACAACCCACAGCCGCTGCTGCAGGCGCTGGACGCCACCGGCGCGGCCCTCCTGTTCGAGGGCCAGGTGCTGACCGCCGGCGAAGTACCCGGCTCGCCTGAGCTGCGCCGCATCAGCGCCTGGCTGGCCGGCCAACCGCCGCAGGAGGTGGTGGCCAGCAACACCCTGGCCGGCGAGCTGGCGGACCTGCCGCAACTGCGCACCACCGCCGCCGGCCTGCTGGCCACCCCGGTCTCCCCCACGCCCGGTGAATACCTGATCTGGTTCCGGCCCGAGCGCATCCGCCGGCTGACCTGGGGCGGCAACCCGTTCAAGCCGGTGATCGTCGGCAACAGCCCGGCCGACCTCTCGCCCCGGCGTTCCTTCACGCAGTGGCACCAGGTGGTGGAAGGCACCTGCGAGCCGTGGTCGGCCAGCGACCTGACCACCGCCCGCCTGTTGGGGGACACCCTGGCTGACGTGGTGCTGCAGTTCCGCTCGGTCCGCCTGGTCATTGCCCAGGACCAGCTGGCCCAGGTTCGGCGCCAGGTCGCGGTCTCTGACCAGCCGCTGCTGATCGCCGACGCCGCGGGCCGGGTGACGCTGACCAACGCCGCCTTCATGCAGCTGCTGCCGCCCGCGCCGGGCGGCCAGCCCGTGGCCGCGCCCGAACGCGTGGAGGAACTGCTGGAGCACCTGGCCGACCCGCCGGGGATGCGCAGCCGGCTGGACGACCTGTTGCTGCGGCAGCGCAGCTGGCACGGCGACGTGCGGCTGCGGGAAGGCCCGGATGGCGGCCGCCGCCTGCTGCTGCGCGCCGACCCGGTCTGCAACGCCACCGAGACGGTGCTTGGCTTCGTCTTCCTGTTCACCGACCTGGGCGAGCGCCAGGCGGCGCAGGCCGCACGGGACCGCTTCCAGGACGGGATCGTGGCGATGCACCGGCTGAAGGCCGGTCAGCTCGAGCTGGCCCACGATGCCGCATTCCGGCGGCTGTTCGTCTCCCTGCTGGAGAACGCCCGGCTGGCGGCGCTGGAGATCACCGACGGCGTCGAGATGCCCCGCATGCCCGCGATGCTTGACAGCGTCAGCGCCTCCATCAGCCGCGCTACCGAGGTGCTGGAGCAGCTGGTGCGCCATGCTCGCCCAGACGGCGGCCTGAACCAGACGGACTGAAGCGGCGGCGCTGACGCCCGCGCGGAAGGCGGCACCCTTCCGGCCTTGCCTGGCGTGCGGCTTGCTTGCCTTCGCCGCTGCCACCCAAGGCGACGGCGGGGTCTGACCAATGCCAAGAACGATGCACCTGATGGCCTACCTGAAGACCGGCGCCACCGCCGTTCATCCAGGCGGCTGGCGCCATCCGCAGACCGACCTGCACGACGTCTTCAGCCCGGCGCGCTATGAGCACATCGCCCGGGTGTTGGAGGCCGCCTGCTTCGACGGCTGCTTCTATGCCGATACCTTGGGCATCCCGGACCTCTACACCGACAGCATCCGGCCGTATGTCGAATACGGCGGGCAGCTTTCCCACCTGGACCCGATGATGGTGCTGCCGGTCATGGCGAGGGTCACGCGTCACCTCGGCCTTGGCGCCACCCTCTCCACCACCTTCCACCAGGCCTACCACCTGGCCCGCATGCTGGCCTCGCTGGACTTCCTCTCCGGCGGCCGCGCCTGCTGGAACATCGTGACGTCCAGCATGGACTTCGAGGCCCGCAACTTCGGCCGGCAATCCATGGACGCGGTGCAGAACCGCTACGACCAGGCCGACGAGATGGTCGAGGCCTGCTGCGCGCTGTGGGACTGCTGGGGCGCCGACGCCCTGGTGCTGGACAAGGCCAGCGGACGCTTTGCCGACCCCGACAAGGTCCACCGTGCCGACTACGAGGGCAAATACGTCCGTGTCCGCGGCCCGCTGACCATGCCGCGCTCCCCGCAGGGCCGCCCGGTGCTGATGCAGGCCGGCTCCTCGCCGCGTGGCCGCGCCTTCGCCGCGCGCTGGGCGGAGGTGATCTTCGCCTCCTCGCACGGCATCGCCGACGCCAGCGCCTTCTACCAGGACATCAAGGGCCGCATGGAGGCGCAGGGCCGCAATCCCGCGCATTGCCAGATCTGCCCGGCGCTGACGGTGGTGGTGGCGGAGACCGAATCCATTGCGCGCGAAAAGGCGGAGTACCTGGACAGCCTGACCCCGCCGGAGCTGGAGCTCGCGACCAGCTCCGCGATGCTCGGCGCCGACCTCAGCAAGATAGGCACGGTGGAGGAGTTGGAGGCGGCGCGCGGCCACCAGGGGCATGGCGGCCATGTGGACCGGGTGCGCGCCAAGATGGCCGCCGACAAGGCCAGCTTCACCGAGGCGACGCGCAACCGCCGCCGCACCATCATCGGCACCGCCACCCAGGTGGCGGACCACATGGAGGCGATGTTCCAGGCCGGTGCCTGCGACGGCTTCGTCGTCATGGGCAACGTCACGCCGGGCATGTTCGAGGATTTCGCCCGGATGGTCGTGCCGGAGTTGCAGCGCCGCGGGCTGTTCCGCACCGCCTACGCCGCCGAGACCCTGCGCGGGAACCTGCTGGCATGACGCTCCTTCGCCGCAGCCTGCTCGGCGCCGCGATGGCGGCCCCGGCGCTGCGCCCGGCCGGTGCCCAGGCACGCATCCTGCGCTACGTGCCGCAGGCCGACCTCGCCATCCTTGACCCCCTCATGACCACGGCGCTGGTCACGCGCGACCACGCCCACCTGGTGTTCGATGCGCTCTACGGCGTCGACGAGCACAATGTGCCGCATCCGCAGATGGTCGCCGGCCATGTGGTGGAACAGGACGGGCTGCTCTGGCGGCTGACACTGCGGGACGGCCTGCGCTTCCACGACGGCGAGCCGGTTCTGGCGCGCGACGTGGTGGCCAGCATCGGGCGCTGGCTCAGGCGCGACTTCTTCGGCTTCGACCTGCTGCCCCGGCTGGATGAGCTGAGTGCCAGCGGCGACCGGGAAGTGCGGTTCCGGCTCAAGCAGCCCTTCCCGCTGCTGCCCTTCGTGCTCGGCAAGGCCAGCAGCCACATGCCGGCCATCATGCCGGCGCGCCTGGCTGTCACGGAGCCGACGCGCCCGGTACCGGAGGTGATCGGCAGCGGGCCGTTCCGCTTCATCGCCGGGGAGCGCGTCTCAGGCTCCCGCGCCGTCTATGAGCGCTTCGCCGAGTATCAGCCCCGCGCCGACGGCACGCCCAGCTTCCTCGCGGGCCCCAAGGTCGCGTATCTCGACCGCGTGGAATGGGTGACCATCCCGGATGCCGCCACCGCCGCCGGCGCCCTGCAATCCGGCGAGGTTGACTGGTGGTCGCAGCCGATCCCGGACCTGCTGCCGACGCTGCTGCGCAACCCGGCGCTGCGCACCGAGGTGCTGGACCCCGCCGGCTACCTGGCGGCGCTGCGCTTCAACCAGCTGTTCGCGCCATTCGACAATCCGGCGGTGCGCCGGGCGCTGCTGCCGGCGGTGAACCAGGCCGACGCGATGACCGCCGCCGCCGGTGCCGACCCGCGCTTCTGGCGCGACGGCATCGGCTACATGACACCTGGCCCAATGGCGAGCGATGCCGGCATGGCGGCGCTGACCGCCCCACGCGACCTTGCCGCCGCCCGCGCCGCGCTGCGTGCCAGCGGCTACGGCGGCGAGCGCGTGGTGGTGATGGGCCCGACCGACTACGCCAGCATCAACGCCATCACCCAGGTCTCGGCCGACCTGTTGCGCCAGGTGGGCTTCAACGTGGAGTATCAGGCGGTGGACTGGGGCACCCAGGTGCAGCGCTGGAACTCGCAGCAACCGCTGGACAAGGGCGGCTGGAGCGCGGTTTGCATCACCACCTCGGCGCTGACAGCGATGGACCCGGCGGAGAACCGGCTGCTGCGCGGCATCGGCCGGCGCGGCAACTACGGCTGGCCGGAAAGCCCGCGGATGGAGGCGATGCGCGATGCCTTCATGGCTGCGGGGGACACGGCAACCAGGCAGGGCATCTGCGCGCGGATGCAGGCGGCGGCCTTCGAGGAGGTGCCCTACATCCCGCTCGGGGTCTTCTTCCAGCCCACCAGTTGGCGGCGCAACGTTACCGGCCAGCTCAAGGGGTTCCCGCTGTTCTGGAACCTGCGCAAGGCTTAGCTGCAAGCCGAAACGCCCGCGGTTGTCGGCCGCACACCCCGCGCGCCGATGACCTTTCGGCTCGCCACAACCGGCGCCGGGCGGAGCGGCGGTGCATCCAGCACGTTCGCAGCCAGCAGCACATACGCAGACTTTCTGGGCGTTCCGATGCGCCGGCCCGGGCCACTGCCGCACCGCTTCCGGCAACGAACCGGCCCAGCCCGGCCCGCGTTGCACCGCACAACCCATGAAACATCGCCGCTTCGTCCTGGGTGCCGGCCTGATCCTTGGCACAGCCCTGGCTGGCATCGCCGGCTGGCACTGGCTCGCCGAACCGGCCGCCGGTGCGGCAGGGCCCGCGCCCTCGGCGCCGGCGGCCGTTGCCCTGGCCACTGCCGAGAGGCGGGACGTGCCGGTTTGGCGCAGCGGGCTCGGCACGGTGCAGGCGTTCCAGACCGTGACGGTGCGCGCCCGGGTGGACGGCCAGCTCGACCGCATCGCCTTCACCGAGGGGCAACAGGTCCAGGCCGGTGACCTGTTGGCGCAGATCGACCCAAGGCCGTTCCAGGCCACGTTGGACCAGGCCATGGCCACCAAGGCGCGCGACGAGGCGCAGCTGGCCAATGCCCGGCTGGACCTGCAGCGCTATCAGGCGCTGTCGCGCAGCGAGGGGACCTCGCGCCAGCAGCTCGATACCCAGCGCGCCACCGTCGGCCAACTGGAGGCGACGGTGCAGGGCGATGCGGCCAGCATCGACAGCGCCCGCACCCAGCTGGCCTATACCCGGATCACCGCGCCCATCGGCGGCCGGCTGGGCGTGCGGCTGGTGGACCAGGGCAACATCGTCCACGCCACCGATACCACCGGTATCGTCGTCATCGCCCAGTTGCACCCCATCGCGCTGCTGTTCACCCTGCCGCAGGACGACCTTTCCGAGGTGCTGCGTGGCCAGCAGGAAGCCCAGGCCGCCATCAGCACCGGCACCGCGAACACTGAGCCCAATGAACCGCCGCCGAACGGGCTGCAGGTTCAGGCCCTGGCGCGCGACGGCAGCGTGCTCTCGCGCGGCCGGCTGCTGCTGGCCGACAACCAGATCGACCCCGGCAGCGGCACGGTACGGCTGAAGGCCAGCTTTCCCAACCAGGACGACGCGCTGTGGCCCGGCCAGTTGGTGGCGGCGCGCCTGCTGCTGGAAACCCGGCGCGGTGCGACGACGCTGCCGCTGACAGCGGTGCAGCGCGGCCAGCAAGGCAGTTTCGTCTATGTGCTGGCGTCGGACCAAACGGTGGAGGTCCGGCCGCTCCGGCTCGGCCCCAGCGCCGATGGCGCCGTGGTGGCTGAAGCCGGCCTGGCCCCCGGGGAGCAGGTGGTCACCGCGGGCTTCGAGCGGCTGCATCCCGGCCAGCGGGTGCGGCCGCAGCAGGCCCAGGCTGCTGCCGAGGCTGGTCCGTCACCTGGGGCGGCGGCCCGGTGAACCCCTCGGGCCTGTTCATCCGGCATCCCATCGGCACCTCGCTGCTGATGCTGGCCTTCGTGCTGCTCGGCGTGGTGGCCTATCCATTGCTGCCGGTGGCGCCGCTGCCGCAGGTGGAATTTCCCACCATCCAGGTGACCGTGAACTATCCCGGCGCCAGCCCCGAGACCATGGCCAGCGCGGTGGCCACACCGCTGGAACGGCAGTTTGCGCAGATCCCCGGCGTCACGCAGATCGTCTCCACCAGCGCGCTGGGCAATACCTCCATCGGGGTACAGTTCGTGTTGAGCCGCGACATCGACGCCGCGGCCCAGGATATCCAGACCGCCATCAACCAGGCCGGCGGCCAGTTGCCCACCGACCTGCCGGCGCCGCCGCTGTACCGCAAGCTGAACCCGGCCGACCCGCCTGTCGTCATCATCGCAGTCCAGTCGGACACCGCGGCGATCGACCAGGTCGACGACTTCGCCGACACGCGCATTGCCCAGCAATTGTCGCAGATATCCGGCGTCGGCCAGGTCAACATCACCGGCGAACAGAAGCCCAGCATCCGCATCCGCGTGGACCCCGACCGCATCGCCGCGCTGGGTCTCGGGCTGGAGGATGTCCGCACCGTCATCAACAACGCCACGGTGGACCGCCCCAAGGGCAGCTTCGACGGCCCGCGCCAGGCCTATGCCGTGCTGGCCAACGACCAGGTGCTGACGCCAGGCGCCTGGGAGAACATCATCATCGCCTACCGCAACGGCGCGCCCGTGCGGCTGCGCGACATCGGCGCCGCGCTGGACGGGCCGGAGAACAGGCTGATCGGGGCCTGGCAGAATGGCCGGCGCGGCGTGGCGCTGGTGGTGTTCAAGCAGCCCGGTGCCAACGTGGTGGAGGTGGTCGGCCGCATTCGCGCGGCGCTGCCGCAGCTGCGCGCCACCGTACCCGCGGCCATCGACGTGCAGGTGGTCAGCGACCGCACCACCACCATCCGCGCCTCGGTCAGCGATATCGAGACCAGCCTGGCGCTGACCTTCGTGCTGGTGGTGCTGGTGGTGTTCATCTTCCTGCGGGACTGGCGCGCCACGCTGCCCCCGGCGCTGGTGGTGATGGTGGCAGTGCTGGGCACGGTCGCGCTGATGTACCCGGTGGGCTTCAGCCTGGACAACCTCTCGCTGCTGGCGCTGGTCATTGCGGTCGGCTTCGTGGTGGATGACGGCATCGTCGTGCTGGAAAACATCTATCGGCGGGTGGAGGACGGGCAGGAGCCGGAACAGGCGGCGCAGGAGGGTTCCGGCGAGATCAGCTTCACCGTCATCGCCATCAGCATCTCCCTGGTTGCGGTGTTCATTCCCCTGCTGCTGATGGGCGCGGTGATCGGCCGATTGTTCCGGGAGTTTGCGCTGGTGGTCACCGGCACCATCCTGCTCTCGGTGTTCATCTCGCTGACCCTGGTGCCGACGCTCTCAGCCAAGCTGCTGCGCAAGCGCGAGGAACACCGGCGCGAGGGCTGGGCCGGCCGCCTGAACGTCGGGCTGGAGCGCGGCTTCAACGCGGTGGAACACGCCTACGAATGGGTGTTGGACCACGTGCTGGCGCGGCGCTGGCTCACGCTCGGCGTGTTCGGGCTGACGCTGGCGGCCACTGTCGCCCTCTATATCCTGATCCCGAAAGGCTTTTTCCCCCAGCAGGATACCGGCTTCCTGATCGGCACCGCCGAGGCCTCGCCGGATACCTCCTTCGCCACCATGTCCGGCCTGCAGGAACGCTTGATGGCAATCATCCGGGCCGACCCTGCGGTGGCCAACGTGCTGGCCACCGCCGGCGCCACCGGCGGCACGCAAACCTCCAACACCGGGCGCTTCTTCATCGACCTGAAGCCCCACGACCAGCGCGACGCCACCGCTGGCGAGGTCATCGCCCGGCTGCGCCCGAAAGTGGAGGAAGTGGCTGGCGCCCGTCTCTACCTGCAGGCCTCGCAGGACATCAACCTGTCGGCCCGCGGGTCCCGCACCCAGTATCAGTACGTGCTGCGCGACCCCGACCTGGCCGAGCTGAACACATGGTCCGCCCGGCTGCTGGACAAGCTGCGCGGCTTGCCGCAACTGACCGACGTGGCCACGGACCAGCAGCCCGGCGGCCCGACCGCCAGCCTGCGGATCGACCGCGACCAGGCGGCGCGCTTCGGCATCCAGCCACGGCTGATCGACGACACCCTGGCCGACGCCTTCGGCCAGCGGGTGGTGGCACAATGGTTCACCCAGCTGACCTACTATCACGTGGTGATGGAACTGGACCCTGCCCTGCAGGCCGACCCGGCCGCGGCGCTGCAGCGCATCTACCTGACGTCGCCCACCACGGGTCAGCGGGTGCCGCTTTCAACCTTCGTCACCGTGGACACCAGCGGCACGGCCTACCTCTCGATCAGCCACCTGAACCAGTTCCCGGCGGTCACGCTCTCCTTCAACCTGGCACCCGGCGCCTCGCTCGGCGAGGCCACCGCCGCCATCGAGCAGGCCCGCGCCGACTTGGGCGCGCCGGCTTCCATCCAGGGTGTGTTCCAGGGCAATGCGCAGGCGTTCTACGCCGCCTTGGCCAACCAGCCCTACCTGATCGCGGCCGCCATCGTCGCCGTCTACATCATCCTGGGCATCCTCTATGAGAGCTACATCCACCCGCTGACCATCCTGTCAACGCTGCCCTCCGCCGGGTTGGGCGCGCTGGCGACGCTGTGGCTGCTCGGCTTCGGGCTGGATGTCATGGGCCTCATCGGCATCATCCTGCTGATCGGCATCGTCAAGAAGAACGGCATCATCCTCGTCGACTTCGCCCTGCAGGCGGAACGCCAGCGCGGCGCCAGGCCGGAGGACGCCATCCGCGACGCCTGCCTCAAGCGCTTCCGGCCGATCATGATGACGACCATCGCTGCGGTGCTCGGCGCCGTGCCGCTGGCGCTCGGCATCGGCACCGGGGCGGAGCTGCGCCAGCCGTTGGGCTGCGCGATGATCGGCGGCCTGCTGGTGAGCCAGGCGCAGACCCTGTTCACCACGCCGGTGGTCTACCTGGCGCTGCACCGGCTGACCCGCACGGCCGCGCCGGCACGCAGCCGCCAGGCCGTACCGCACGGCGCCGATTAGAGGCGGGTCAACTGCACAGCACGTTCAGCAGCACCTGGCGGCCTTCCTCCCGGATGATGCGCAGCGCGCGCTGCAGCGCCGCCGGCAGCGCATCGGCATCGCTGACCAGCTCGCCATGGCCACCACAGGCCTGCATCACCGCTTCGTAGGCCGGCACCGGCTCCAGCGAGACCAGCGGCATGGCATTCGCGCGTACCGCATGGCCGTTCGGGTACATCGCCTCGGTAGCGCTGCGCACCGCGCCCCATTCGGCGTTGTTGAACACCACGGTCAGCGTGGCCAGCCCGTAGGCGGCCGCGATGTGGTGGCAGGCAACGGGGTTGGCGAACATGTACGCGCCATCCCCGACCGTCGCGACCACCACCCTGTCCGGCGCTGCCAGCTTGGCACCCAACGCCGCCGGCACGCCCCAGCCCAACCCACTGACCGAGCTGGAGCCGAAGAAGCTGCCCGGCAGGCGCCGCGTGCCGCCTTCCCGGCTGAAGGGGTACTCATTGACGATGATGGCGTCGTCGCCGACCGCCTCGGCGATGCAGCGGCTGACCCAGGCACGGCCCATGCGGGGCGCCTGCCGCGCCGCGGCCACCAGCGCCTCGGCCTTCAGCCGCAACTCCGCGCAGCGGGCCAGCGCGGCGGGCCGTCGCGCGGCGGCGGCGGCCTCCGCCCCCGGCAGCGCGGCCAACGCGGTATCGAGCGCCAGCAACGTGGCGCCGGGGTCGGCCAATATCGAGAGGTCGGAGGCGAAGCCACGGATCGGGTAGCGGGCGTGCAGCGGGTCCGTGCCCACCTGCACCACCGGGCAGTCCGCCGCCGGCTTGCCGCTTTCCGGCAGCCAGGGCACGTCGCTGTCCAGCACCAGGATCAGGTCGGCATCGGCCAGCCAGGGGCCGACCTCGAAGCCGCCATGCATCGGGTGGTCGTCCGGCAGGCTGAGGTAGCGCGGCTTGGTGTCCACCACCGGAATCGCATGGCGCTGCGCGAACGCTGCCAGCACCGCCACCGAGGCCGGGACGCAGCCGAGCCGGCTGGTAATGATGAGCGGCCGCCGCGCCGCCACCAGCAGCGCCACCGCCTGCGCAGCGGCGCCGGCCGCCGGCCCGGGTGCCGCCGGTGCTCCGAGCCGACTGGGCTCGGCATAGCTGAAGCCGGCGGCCGGCTGGGCCAGCACCTCCCGCGGCAGGGAGAGGTAGACCGGCCCGGAGGGGCTGCCATGGGCGATGGCCAAGGCGCGGTCGGTCACGGTCTCCAACTGGCGCGCGTCGCGCAGTTCGTAGTCCCACCGCACCATCTCGCGCACGATGCCGGCCTGGTCGAACATCTCCTGCGCCCAGTGGATGGTCATCGAGCGCGCGCCGGCCGCGCCTTCCTCCAGCAGCGGCGTGCGCCCGGCGGCCAGCAGCAGCGGAACCTTCTCGCGGGAGGCGTTCATCAGCCCGGCGAGAGCGTTGGCGGTACCGACGTTCACATGCACCATGGCGGCCTGGGCGCGGCCGGTGACCATGGCGTAGCCATGCGCCATGCAGACCGCGGCATTTTCGTGCGGCGCCAGGATGGGCTGCGGCAGCGCCGTGCCGGTAACCTGGGCGCGGGCAAAGGCCTCGATCACCGAGGGAAAATCGGTGCCGGCATTGCCGAACAGGTAGTCCACGCCGCGTGCCTTCAGCAGCGTGAGCCAGGCTTCGGCAACGGTCTCGGCATCGGTGGTGATGCGGTGCATGGCGGCTCCCTCCGGCGTTTTCTTGACTGTTTGCAGCAAGTTCCAGGCCAGGGCCGCAGCCGCTGTGTCCATCCAGCCCCGGCCCTGCCGCGCGCCCGGCGGAACCGCGCGGCGTCCCGCCGCTTACTGGTTTCCCGCTGCACGCCCGGCCCTACGCGCCGGGCGCGGCGCGAACCCGATGGAAGGCGGCGCCCATGTCATGCCGGTAAGCGCGACCGAGGCCGCGGCGAAGCCAACCACGCCCACCGCGGCGCTGGCGGCCCTGGGCATCGTCTACGGCGACCTGGGGACCAGCCCGCTGTACACCTACCAGACCATCGCCGCCGCGATGCCCGGCCCGATCTCGGCAGCCGACGCCATCGGCCTGCTGTCGCTGGTCACCTGGGCGCTGCTGGTCACGGTCTCGGTCAAGTACTGCCTGTTCGTCATGCGCGCGGACAACCACGGCGAGGGCGGCATCCTCGCGCTCATGTCGCTGGTCACGAAAGGGGGTGGCCGCGGCGCCGGCGCGCTGGTCGCCATGGGGCTGTTCGGCGCCGCGCTGATCTACGGCGATGGCGTCATCACCCCGGCCATCTCGGTGCTCAGCGCGCTGGAAGGCGTCAACGTCGCGACCGAGGCGCTGCGGCCCTACGTGCTGCCGGCGGCACTGGTGATCCTGCTGGCGTTGTTCGCCATTCAGACACGGGGCACCGCCAGCATCGGCCGCGCCTTCGGGCCGGTCATGCTGGCCTGGTTCGTGGTGCTCGCGGTTCTGGGGCTACGGGGCGCGCTGCGCCAACCCGAGGTGCTCTGGGCGCTGGACCCGCGGCACGCCCTGGGCTTCCTGCTGGCGCATGGCTGGCGCAGCTTCGTGGTCCTGGGCGGCGTCTTCCTGGCCATCACCGGCGGCGAGGCGCTGTACGCAGACATGGGCCATATCGGCCGCAACCCGATCCGCTCGGCCTGGTATTGCGTGGTGCTGCCGGCGCTGCTGCTGAACTATGCCGGGCAGACCGCGCTGCTGGTCGCGCAGCCGGGGCTGGAGGGCAACCCGTTCTTCAGGCTGGCGCCTGACTGGGCGGTGGTGCCGCTGGTGGTGCTGGCAACGCTGGCCACCATCATCGCCAGCCAGGCCATCATCACCGGCGCCTTCTCCCTGACTCGCCAGGCCATGCAGCTCGGCTGGTTCCCGGGCCTCAACATCCGGCAGACCTCCGATACCGAATACGGCCAGATCTACGTGCCCTTCGTGAACTGGGCGATGATGCTCGGGACGCTGGCGCTGGCCTACGGCTTCGGCAGCTCGGACCGGCTGGCCGGGGCCTATGGCGCCGCCGTCTCCACCACCATGCTGCTGACGACGGCCCTGCTGTTCAACGCCATGCGCGACATGTGGCATTGGCCACCGGCGCTGGCGGTGCTGGCCGCCGGCGGCTTCCTGGTGGTGGATCTCGGCTTCTTCGTCGCCAACCTGCTCAAGCTGCGCGAGGGCGGCTGGATTCCGCTGGTGTTCGGCGCGGCGATGTTCGCGGTGATGCTGACCTGGCGCCGCGGCATCGATGCGGTCAGCGACCGGCTGCAGGAAACCAAGCCGAATACCGCGGCCTTCGTGGCCCGGCTCAAGGCCGGCCAGGTCACCCGGGTGCCCGGCACCGTCGTGTTCTTCAGCCGTGCGGATACCGCGGTGTCGCCGCTGATGCTCCGCCACGTCGCGCAGTTCAGGGCGCTGCAGCAGACCGTGGTCAGCCTGACCGTGCGCTTCGAGCAGGTACCGCGCGTGGCGGCCGCGCAGCGGGCGGAGACGGCGCAGGTCATCGAAGGGCTCTGGCACATCACCGTCCGCTTCGGTTTCGTCGAGGTGCCGAACCTGACCGCCGCGCTGGCCTGCGCCCAGGCACAGGGCTGCCCGCTGGACCTCGGCGATGCCATCTACATCGCGGCACGCGACGCCGTGGTGCGCAGTGAGGCGCGGCCCCGCCTGCCTGGCTGGCAACGGGCGCTGTTCGCGGTGATGTACCGCAACGCCGTCCGCACGCCGGACCGCTTTGCCCTGGCGCCGGACCGGTTCCTGGAAATCGAACGCCAGGTTGCCCTTTAGCCGCCTTCGCGCGGCGGGTTGAGGTCGCCGGTAATGGTCGAAACCTAGCTCCTCACCTGCACCGCCGTCCGGGTCAGCAGGTCGCTCAAGGTCAACGCGAACAGGAACGCCACCCACACCAGGCTGACCGAGGCCGCGAGGCGCAGCAGCGGGTCCGGTCGGCGCAGCTGCATGAACCACAGCGCGACCACCATCGCCTTCAGCGCCGCGATCCCCAGTGCCACCGGCCCGGCCAGGCGGCCAAGCGGCTGGTAGGCCAGCGCCAGGGTCAGGCCGAGCAGCCCCAGCAGTACCAGCCACACCGGCACCGTTCGGCGCCAAAGCACGCCGGCGCTGGCCGGCCCGGGTTGCCGCAGCGCCGTCATCCACTGCGCCCCGGCAGGTACAGCAGCGGGTAGAGGAATACCCAGACCAGGTCGACCAGGTGCCAGTACAGCGCCGTCACCTCGAAGGCGGGGCTGGCCAGCGGCAGCGTGCCGCGCCAGCCCCGCCAGGCGAGCCCAGCCACCGCGACGATGCCGATCGTCAGGTGCACCGCGTGTACGCCGGTCAGCGCCCAATAGAAGCCGAAGAACAGCTGCGCCGCGGGCTCCTCCAGGCGGAAAGTCGGGCCCGGCACCAGGCCGCCGAGGATGTCGGCGCGGTACTCGAAGCCCTTCACCACCAGGAAGGCCAGGCCGAGCAGGGCCGTGATGCCGAGGCAGCGCAGCGCCAGCCGGCGCAGCCCCGCCTCGGCCGCCTGCGAAGCGACGGCCATGGTCAGGCTGCTGGTCAGCAGCACCGCGGTGTTGACGCTGCCGAACCAGATGTCCGTCGCCCGTGCCGCCGCCAGGAAGCCCGCCGGGTGCTGCAGCCGCAGCATGCCGAAGACCATCAGCGCACCCGCGAAGAACATCACCTCGCTGGCCAGGAATACCCAGATGCCGAAGCTGGCGCCCTGGCGCTGGCGATGCAGGCTGCGCCAGGGTTCGCGCAGCGCCGGGTGCGCCTGGCTCACGGGTGGTCGCCCTGCTTCTGTTCGGGTTCGGGCTGGCCATGCTGCGGGCCGGTCTCCGCCGGATGGTACAGGTAGGGGCCTTCAGCCACGCGCGGCATGGTGGCGAAGTTGTGCGGCGGCGGCGGCGAGGTGGTGCTCCATTCCAGGCCTGTCGCCTGCCACGGGTTGTCGCCGGCGCGGCGCCCCCAGCGCAGCGACCAGGCCAGGTAGGCCATCGGCAGCAGGTAGGCGAAGGCCAGCAGCAACGCGCCGGCGGAAGCCAGCACATGCCAGATCTGGAACTCCGCCGGATAGCTGTAGTAGCGCCTGGGCATGCCGAGGAAGCCCATCAGGAACATCGGCGTGAAGGTGAAGGCGAAGCCGAAGAACATCAGCACCGCGGCGAAGCGCGCCCAGGCTTCCGGGTACAGCCGACCGGTGATCTTCGGCCACCAGAAGTGCAGCCCGCCATAGAAGGCGGAGACCGCGCCGCCGACCATGATGTAGTGGAAATGGGCCACGACGAAGTAGGTGTCGGTCACGTGCACGTCCACCGGCACGGAGGCGAGGAACAACCCGGTCAGCCCGCCCACGGTGAACAGCCCGATGAAGCCGATGGCGTAGAGCATCGGCGCCGCGAACCCGATCTCCCCGCGGTAGAAGGTGAAGGTCCAGTTGAACACCTTGATCGCCGAGGGCACCGCGACGACGAAGGACAGGAAGGAGAACACCAGGCTGGCGTAGGAGGACATGCCCGAGACGAACATGTGGTGGCCCCACACCAGGAAGCCGACAATGCTGATCCAGGCCATGGCGTAGACCATGAACTCGTAGCCGAAGATGCGGCGCCGGGCGAAGCAGGTGACCAGTTCGCTGATCACGCCGAAGGACGGCAGGATCATGATGTAGACCGCAGGGTGGCTGTAGAACCAGAACAGGTGCTGGAACAGCAGCGGGTCACCGCCATGCGCGGGATCGAAGATCGGCAGGCCCAGGCCGCGCTCGGCCATGATCAGCAGCAGCGCCATGGCCAGCACCGGGGTTGCCAGCACGATGACGATGCTGACCGTGTACATGCCCCAGACGAACAGCGGCAGGCGGAACCAGGTCATGCCCGGGGCGCGCTGGGTATGGATGGTGGCGATGAGGTTGACGCCGGTGGCGATGCTGGAGAAGCCGGCGACGAAGACCGCGCCCGCCGCCGCCAGCACGTTGCCGTTGGCAAAGGCGGTGGCCAACGGCGTGTAGAAGGTCCAGCCGGTCTCCACGCCGCCGGCCAGAATGGTGAAGGCGGCCAGCAGCCCGGCGGCCATGAAGATGTACCAGCTCAGCAGGTTCAGCCGCGGGAAGGCCATGTCCTCGGCGCCGATCATCAGCGGCACCAGGAAGTTGCCCAGCGTGACCGGGATGGACGGCACCAGGAAGAACCACACCATGATGACGCCGTGCAGCGTGAAGGCGCGGTTGTAGCCCTCGGCGGTCAGCAGGTCGCCGGCCGGGGTGAACAGCTCCAGCCGGATCAGCGCCGCGGCGATGCCGCCGATGAAGAAGAACAGCGTCAGCGCCAGCATGTACAGGATGGCGATGCGCTTGTGGTCGGTGGTGGTCAGCCAGGACCGCAGCGTATGGCCGGCGGTCAGGTAGCTCGGCGGATGCACGCCATGCGGCGCGGTGGGGTCGAAGGCTACCTCGCTCACGGTGTCGCGGCCTCCCGCAGGGACATCAGGTAGGCCACCACGCGCTGCAGTTCCGCCTCGCTCGCAACGCCGGCGAAGCTCGGCATCACGGGGTCGTAGCCGGCCACCACGTCCTGCCTCGGCAGCAGGATGGAGTCCCGCAGGTAGGCCTCGTCCGCCATCACGCGTCTGCCATCGGCCAGCGCTACCTGGCGGCCATACAGCCCCGCCAGCCCAGGCGCATGGACCGGGCCGCCGGCCACATGGCAGCCCGCGCACCCCAGCGCGACGAAGGCCTTGGCGCCCTGCTGGGCGAGGTTGTCGCCCTCGGGCTGGGCATGGCTCCAACGGGCGTAGTCCTCGGGCGGCAGCACCACCACGCGGCCGCGCATGGCGCTGTGCTCGGTGCCGCAGAACTCGGCGCAGAACAGATGGTATTCGCCGGGCTGCGTCGCGGTGAACCAGGCCTCCGTCAGCCGGCCCGGCACCACGTCCTGCTTCAGCCGGAAGGCCGGCACGAAGAAGCTGTGGATCACGTCCTCAGCGCTCATCACCAGCCGCACCGGCTCGCCCAGCGGCACATGCAGCTCGTCGAGCTCGCGTGCGCCGGAGGGATGGCGCACCTCCCACATCCATTGCCTGCCGATGACCCGGATTTCCAACGCCTGCGGTGGCGGCTGCACCGCCGCCAGCTGCGCCGCACCGGCCCACCAGAACAGGAACAGCGCCAGGAAGGCGGTGGCGCTGGTCCAACCGATCTCGATATCGCGGCTGAGGATGGCCGGAAGCCGGCCGCGCGGCGCCTTCGACCCGCGCCGGTAGCGAATGGCGAAGCCGAGCAGCAGCCCCGCCACCAACAGGATGATTACGGCCGAGACCACCAGCAGCAGGCTGAAGATGGCATCCACCCGCGGCGCCTCCGCCGAGGCCTGCGCCGGCCACAACGCCACCCCGCCCATCAGCGCGGCGCCCCGTGCCGGCGCAACCGCAGCAGCCAGCCGCCCACCACCAGCAGCGTCACCGTGGCGGCAAGGCTCAACGCGGGCAAGGCCCAGCGACCAGGCCCTGCCTGCAGCGCCTGGTGGCACATCAGCAGCAGGCGCTGCCAGCGGTCGGGCTCGCCCCGCACCGCCGCGCTCAACTCCTCCGGCGCCAAGCCGAAGCCGGGCAGCACGCGCAGCAGCCGGCCATCGGCCGCCACCACCAGCAGGGCGACGGGATGCACGAACTGGTCGTTGGCCGCGTCGAACTCGGCGTGCAGCCCAACCGCCGCGGTCAGCGCCGCCACCGTCGCGGCATCACCCGAGAGCGCCAGCACGTCGTCGCCGGCCATGGCCAGGGCGTCGGCCGGCCCGTCGCGCGGGTCTAGCCCAAGCGCCACCAGCCGCACCTCGGGCACGCCGCCCTCGGCCAGCGCCATTCGCGCCAGGCCCAGCGAGGTGCCGCACAGTGCCCGGCAGGTCCAATCGGCGAAGACGACCACGGCGGGATGACCGGCCAGCGCCGCGCCCAGCGTCTGCCAGCGGCCGTGCTGATCCTGCAGCCGCGCCGCCAGCGGCAGCCGCGCGCCCTCAGGCGGCACCAGCCCGGGCGAGGCCTGCGCCGTGCCCACCAGCAGCAGGGCCAGCAGCAGAACCCTCATGGCAGGGGCTCGTAGGCGGCGGCGCCGCGCTGCACCACCAGGCCCATGGCGCGCTCGACCGGCACCCGCACCAGGCCGGCCTCGCGGTCCACCCAGCCATAGCCCTCCACCGCTTCGTGCTGCGCTGCGCGGAACGCCCGCAATGGCGCAGCACGGTCTGGGGCCATCGGCGGCGGCGGCGCCGCGGCGGCCTGCCGCCCGCCCATCCAGCCATAGAACCACCAGAGCGCCGCCAGCGAGACCAGCATGAAGCCGAGCGTGCCCAGCGCCACCGCCAGCACGCGCCAGGTGGCCACGTCCTCCCGCTCGCGCCGGGGTTCAGCGGCCATGGGCATCACCCAGGCGCCGGTCGGCCAGCGCCAGCCAGCCGCCGCCGATCGCCACCACCGCCAACCCGGCCGCCAGCAGCGCTGCCAGGCCGTGCCCCGGCGCCACCAGCCAGGCCAGGTGCAGCAGCAGCCCGACCAGCACCGCGCCGCCCACCCGCTGCAGGGCGCCGGGGTCAGCGCGCCAGCGTTGCCGCAGCAGCACGCCGAACGGCAGCAGCGCCGACAGGGCCACCGCAGCGCCGTCCAGCCAGCCCCACCAGCTGGCCTGCCGCGCCACGTACCACGGCACCTGCGCCGGCAGGTTGCCGTACCAGATCACGAGGTACTGCGCGAAGCCGAGGTAGAGCGTCCCGAGCGTCGCCGCCAGCAGCAGGGCACCCAGGTCCGCGGCTCGCGCCGCCGGCACCACCCGCAGCACCGCCACCCAAGCCAGCGCCGCGAACATCTGCGTCACCGCCAGCGCCGTGCCGAAGGCGGTGGAAACAAAGCGCGGGGTCGCCGAGACCACCCAATCCATGCCGACCATGCTGACCGCCACGGCATGGAAGCAAAGCCCCAGCGCGGCCACCAGCCGCGGCGCGCCGTCTCGCCGCAGCAGCAGCGCCAGCACCGACCATCCGGCCAGCGCCAGCGCGGAACGCAGCAACCAGCCCGCCGGGTTCAGGTACAGCGCGGCCACGCCGGGTGCCGCCGCCTCGGGTTGGGTGACCCAGGGGTAGAGCCCGCGCATCGCCGGCAGCAACGGCAGCCCGACCAGCAGGAAGGCCGGCACCGTCGCTGCCGCGGGCGCCAGGCCGGGGCGCATGGCCGCCAACCAGCGGCCGCCGGTCAGGGTGCCCACCGCCAGCAATGCCAGCGCCCCCAGCGCAATGCCCAGCCAGAACAGCATCGCGATCAGCCACCCCGCACCCAGGGCCGCCGAGGGCGCCAGCACCGCCCAGCCCAGCAGCGCCGCTGCCGCGACGGCCGGCCCGAGCACGCGCCACGTCATGGCAGGCGCTCCCGCGCATCAGGCACCTCGGCCAGCGCGACGCGGCGGGCAAGCTGCAGCGCCCGCACATAGGCGGCGATGGCCCAGCGGTCCGGCGGCGCCACCCGCGTGGCGTAGGAGTACATCACCCCATGGCCTTGGGTGATGACGTCGAAGAAGTGCTGCCCAGGCGCTGCGCGCAGCCGCGCCAAATGCAGGCTCGGCGGCGGCGGGAAGCCGTGCCGTACCACCATGCCGTCGCCATCCCCGCCCAGGCCATGGCAGGGCGAGCAGAAGATGCCGTAGCGTTCGCGGCCGCGTTCCAGCAGCGCCGCGTTCACCGGCGATGGCGTCAGCGGCCCCGCGTCCTCCTGCGGCACCACGCCCGCCGGCAGCGGCTGCGCGGCGGTGCCACCACCGAACAGCGCGCTCGGCGCATCCGGCCCCAGCCGGCGCTGGCGCGCCATATCCTGCTTGCAGCCCAGCAGGGGCAGCAGCGCCAGCAACAGGGCGTGGTGCCGCATCACCCCACCTCATGCAGCGAGAGCGGCGCCAGCCCGTCCAGCGCCTCCTGCAGCCGCTGCCGCCCTACCGCGGGGTCGTCGACCGCCAGGAAGAAGCGGTCCTGGCTGGCCCGCTCGAAGCCCGGCACCGCAAACAGCGGCTGGTGCGGCCGCGGCAGCCCGGCACCGCGCAGCAGCCCGGCAAGGCCGGCGAAGCCCGCCGCCAGCACGCCGATCTCGAAGCAGGGAATGACGAAGGCCTGCCAGCTGCCGAGCGGCCGGCTGCCGAGGTTCAGCGGATAGTCCTGCACCGCGCTGAACCACTGCACCGCGAAGGCCAGCACCGCCGTGGCCAGACCGGACAGCAGCATCGCCTCCCGCAACGCCGGCGGCCGCAGCCCCAACGCCTCAGGCAAGCCCTCGACATGGAACGGCACGTACGCGTCCAGCCCGGCCATGCGGGCGTCGCGTGCCCGGCGCGCCGCGGTCAGCAGCGTGTCGGGGTCGGCGAACTCGGCCAGCAGCAGGTGGCTCATGCGCCGGCAGCCTGTTCGTGCCGCTGCCGCGCGACCTCATGCATCGAGACCACCGGCAGCAGCCGGCAGAACAGCAGGTACAGCAGCGCGAACAGGCCGAGCGAGCCGGCCAGCAGCAGCCAGTCCCACAGCGTGGGCGTGAACACCCGCCAGGTGCCCGGCAGGAAGCCGTGCGACAGCGTGTTCCAGACGATCAGGATGCGTTCCAGCCACATGCCCAGGTTGATCAGCACCGCGACGACGCAGACCACCACCAGGCTGCGCCGCGCCGCGCGCCACCAGAACAGCTGCGGCGCCACCACGTTGCAGGCCAGCATCAGCCAGTACAGCGCGCCGTAGTCGCCGCCGAACATGTAGCGGACCATGTCGCGCTCCGCCGGCTCGCCGCCATACCAGGCCATGAACCACTCGGTGGCGTAGGACAGCCCGAGCACGATGCTGCCGAACAGCAGGAACTTCGCGATGGCGTCGAAATGCGCCGGCGTGATCAACGCCTGCAGCGCCAGCCCCCAACGCAGCAGGGCGGCCAGCACCGCCACCATGGCAAAGCCGGAAAACATGGCGCCGACGACGAAATAGGGCGGGAACAGCGTGGACTGCCACCCGGGCATCAGGCTGGCGGCGAAGTCCATGCCCACCACGCTGTGCACCGAGAAGACCAGCGGTACCGCCAGCGCGGCCATCGCCTTGTAGACACTCTCCAGCAGCAGCCAGCCGCGCGCCGAGCCGTTCCAGCCCAGCGCCAGCGCGCCATAGGCCAGTTGCGCCCACCGGTTGCGCGCGCGGTCGCGCAACGTCGCCAGGTCCGGCAGCAGGCCGATGTACCAGAACATCAGGCTGAACATCAGGTAGCCGAGGATGGCCCAGAAATCCCACACCAGCGCGCTGCGCCACTGTGGCCACAGCTGCATGGAGTTCGGGTAGGGGGCCAGCCAGTAGAACAGCCAGGGCCGCCCAAGATGCAGCACCGGGAACAGCCCGGCGATGGCGGCGGCGAACAGCGTCATCGCCTCGGCGAAGCGATTGATGGAGGCGCGCCAGCCCTGCCGCGTCAGCAGCAGCAGGGAGGAGATCAGCGTCCCCGCATTGCCGATGCCGATCCACCACACGTAGTTGGCGATGGCGAAGCCCCACACCACGGAGGTGTTGACCCCCCAGATGCCGATGCCCTGCAGCAGCAGCCACGCCACGCTCGCCAGCATCACCAGCACCAGCGCGGCGGCGGCGCCGGTGGCGCGCCACCAGGTGGAACCGAAGCGCTGCTGCAGCAGCGGGTCGGCGACGCTGGCCAGCACCTCGGCGCCGGGCGTCACGCGTCCGACCCCAAGGCCGGGTTCGGGTTGCGGATGTCGGCCAGGTAGGTGGTGCGCGGCCGGGTGCCGAGGTGCCCGAGCAGCGCGAAATGCTGCGCCTCGCCGCGCAGCCGCGCCACCGTGCCCTCCGTCCGCCGCAGGTCGCCGAAGCCGATGGCCCCTGCCGGGCACGCGTCCTGGCAGGCGGTGGTCACCTCGCCCACGGGATGTCCCGCCTTGCTCGCGTCGCGCCGCGCCGCGCTCAGCCGCTGGACGCAGTAGGTGCACTTCTCCATCACGCCGCGGCCGCGCACGCTGACCTCCGGGTTGCGCTGCGCCGCCACGCTGTCGGCCCCCTGGGTGCCGTAGGCCTGGCTGTCCGTGTAGTCGCGGAAGTTGAAGTGGCGCACCTTGTAGGGGCAGTTCGCCTGGCAGAACCGCGTGCCGACGCAGCGGTTGTAGACCTGCAGGTTCAGGCCCTCATGGTCATGCACGCTGGCGGCAACCGGGCAGACCGGCTCGCAAGGCGCCGCCTCGCAGTGCATGCAGGGCACCGGCTGGAAGCCAGGCCGCGGCGCCTCGGCACGGCCGATGTCGTAGCTGTCGATCCGCAGCCAGTGCATGTCGCGGCCGCGCGCCACTTCCTCCGGCCCCACCACGGGCACGTTGTTCTCCGCCTGGCAGGCAACGACACAGGCGTTGCAGCCGACGCACAAAGCCGTATCGATGACCATGGCCCAGGCTGGCCCATCGGCGGCGGGCGGCGGCGGCAGCAGGCTGGGCTGGGCAGCCTCCGGCGGGCGGGCCGCCGCCCCGGCTGCGGTCCAACTTGGCAGCAGCTCCTGCGCCTGCCCGGCCAGCCTATGCTGCGGTTGCAGCAGCAGCAGGCCGCCATCGGCGCCGAGGCGCTGTATCTCCAGCCCGCCGGCGTACCAGGGCGCCTCCGGCTGGCGCAGCTGGTAGGCATTGCCGCCGATGCCGTCGCCGATGGCGCCGGCAGCGCGCCTGCCGCCACCCAGTGCCAGGCCGACCACTCCCGGCACCTGTCCTGGCTGCACCAGCGCCGGCACCTCCACGCTGCGCCCCGCCAGCACCAGGCGCAGCGCGTCGCCGGTCGCGATGCCATGCGCCGCCGCATCAGCCGGCGCCAGCAGCGCAGCGTTGCCCCAGACCTGTGAGGAGATCGGCCGCGGGCATTCCTGCAACCAAGCACTGTTGGCAGCGCGGCCGTCATACAGCGCAGCGTCCGGCCGCAATGCCAGCGTCAGCCCAGCAGGCACCGGCGCAGCAGCCAGGGTCGGCAGCCGCGCCGCGGGGGGCACCACGCGCGGCGCGGCACTGTCCGGCACCACACCTGCCCGCAGCGCACCCTGCCACCAGTCTTCGGTGCGGCCGCGCATCCAGGTCTCGCGTACCGCCGCGTGGGCCGAGAGGTCCAACTGGCCGCCCAGCAACCCCAACAGCCAGGCGGCACTGCGCGTGCCATACAAGGGCCGCAGCAGCGGCTGGGCGATGGCCGCGGTGCCGTCCAGCGCGCGCAGGTCGGCCCAATCCTCCAGCGCATGGCTCTCCGGCAGGTGCCACTGGCACAGCGCCGCCGTCTCGTCCCGCCAACCGCCCATATGGGCGCTGAATCCGGCGCGCCGCACCGCTGCCGGAAAGTCCAACGCCGCCGGCGCATCGTAGCCGGGGTTGCTGCCCAAGATCAGCAACGTATCGCCCTCGCGCAGCTCCTGCAGCAGCGTGGCCAGGTCGCCATCCGCGGCGGCTTCGGGCGTCACGTGGTCCACCGGCGCCCGAAGCTGCGCGTTGAGCCAATGCGCCAGCGCCTGCACCTCGGGCGGCTGCCATTCGCCGCACAGCACCAGGGCCGCACCCGGCTGCGCCCGCAGGTCCGCCGCCACGGCGGCGACGAACCGCTGCGCCGCGGGGTCCAGCTCGGCCGGCGCCAGCGCTGCACCGAACGCCACGGCCAGAGCGCGCGCTACCGCCGATACCTCGGTCGGTGCCACGGCCAGACGGTGGTCGGCCTTGGCGCCGGTCACGGTCATCAGCGGT
>CAIMOR010000336.1 GCA_903843125.1 uncultured Rhodospirillales bacterium | reverse complement strand
TCCTGCGCCAGGGCAGGGCCGGCGCCGGCCATAAAGCACAGGGAAACCATGAGGCAGGCAAGCTGGCCAGGGCGCATCGGGCGGCTCCGCTCAGGGGGCGCCGGCTCAACGCCGCCCCTGGTGCCGCCGCCGTCGCTGCGCCAGATCAATTTCCGGCAAACCGGGGCAGTATATGCAGCGCAGCAATTTCAGATTTTGAGGGTCACCCATGGATAGCCTGCCCGTCTCCCAGAAGGTCAAGGTCACCGCCATCGCCGGCGACGGCATCGGCGCCGAGGTCATGCGCGCCACCCAGCAGGTGCTGGCCGCCGCCGGCGCCCAGGTGGAATGGGAGGACGCCATGGCCGGCGCCGAGGCCTTCCGGAAAGGCATCGTCACCGGCACCCCGCAGGAGACCCTCGACAGCATCGAGAGCTGCGGCGTGGCGCTGAAGGGCCCGCTGGAGACCCCGGTCGGCTTCGGCGAGAAATCCGCCAATGTCAGCCTGCGCAAGATCTTCGAGATGTATGGCAACATTCGCCCGGTGCGGGAACTGCCGGGCATCCGCACGCCCTTCTCCGGCCGCGGCATCGACTTCACCGTGGTGCGGGAGAACGTGGAGGACCTCTATGCCGGCATCGAGCACATGCAGACCCCCGGCGTTTCCCAGGCGGTCAAGCTGATCTCGGAGGTCGGCTGCGAACGCATCGCCGAGCTGGCCTGCGCGCTGGCGCTGGCGGAAGGCCGCGGCAAGGTGACGGTGGCGACCAAGGCCAACATCCTGAAGCAGACCGAGGGCATGCTGAAGACCGTCGGCGAGCGCGTGGTCAAGCGCCACCCGGCTCTGACCCATGAACACATGATCGTCGACAACTGCGCCCACCAGATGGTCATCCGGCCCGAGCAGTTCGACGTCTGCGTCATGACCAACATGAACGGCGACATCCTGTCGGACCTGGCCGCCGGCCTGGTCGGTGGCCTCGGCGTGGCGCCCAGCGCCAACCTCGGCGACACGGTGGCGATGTTCGAGGCGGTGCATGGCTCCGCCCCGCAGATCGCCGGCAAGGCGCTGGCCAACCCGACCGCGCTGCTGCTTTCCGCCGTGATGATGCTGCGCCACATCGGCCACTTCGCCACCGCGGCCAAGGTGGAGCACGCGCTCTACGTGACGCTGGAGGAAGGCCGCGACCTGACCGGCGACATCGCCGCCCCGGGCGATGGCGTTTCCACCTGGGCCTATGTCGAGCGCGTCATCGCCAACCTGGGCCGCACCAGCGCCCGCGTGCCGGCGCGCGAATACCGCCCGATCGCCATGCGCCCCTGGCCGCGCGGCACCTGGTCCCGCGCGGTGGCGAAGCGCGAGCTGGTCGGCGTGGACGTCTTCATCGAAAGCACGGCGGAGCCGCAGGCGCTGGGCGACAGCCTGGTGGCCGCCGTCGCCGGCAGCCGCTTCAGCCTGAAGCTGGTCTCCTCCCGCGGGGCGCAGGTCTGGCCAGTGGCGCAGCCGCACACCTTCGTGGTGGACCATTTCCGCGCACGCTTCATGTTCATCGCACCGCCTGCCGCCGAAGGCTCGGCCGAGATCGCCGACCTGATCGCCCGAGTCGGTCGCGAGCACCGGTGGATGCATGTCGAGAAGCTGCAGCGGTTCGACGGCGCCGACGGCTTCACCAAGGACCAGGGCGAGGGCTGACGCCGATTTAACCCACCGCGCCGCGATTCCGCCACGCTCAGGCGGCTAGGCTCGGCGCAGCGGGGCATCAGGTCCCGCGTGGAAACGCCGCCATGCGCCACCCCTCGCGCGAACCCGGAGCGCGCCTGCCCAGGGCGGTTTCGCTGGGCGCGCTGCTGGGTGCGGTCCTGGCATGGCAGGGCGGCGCGGCCCTGGCCCAGCCGGCGCCGGAGGCTCCGCCCGATGCCGCGCCCGCCGCGGCACTGCCCGCCTCTCCCGCGCCCGCGCCGGAGGCCGAGCAGGAACGCCCCGACCCGCCCGCCCTGGTCGGCCGTGTCGCCCGGCTGGACGGCAACAGCCAGTATCGCCTGCCCGGCCGGGAAGGCTGGGAGCCGGCGCGGGTCAACTTCCCCGTCACCTCCGGCCATGCGCTGTGGACCGGCCCTGCCGCCCGCGCCGCGCTGCAATTGGGCAACCTGCGCCTGGCGCTGGAAAGCGACAGCCGGCTCGAACTCGCCCAGGCCGACGACGCCGGCCTGCACCTGGTGCTGGCGCAGGGCATGCTGTTCCTGGTGGTGCCGGCCGGCGGCCCCGCCCTGCCGGTTCGCGTCACCACCCCGCGCGGCGACGCCGTGCTGGCCGGCCCCGGGCAGGTGCTGGTCCAGGCCGGCGCCGAGGACCGGCCAACCCGCATCGCACTGCTGGCCGGCCAGGGCAGCGTCGAAGCCGAGGGACTGGCGCCGCTGCCGCTCGGCGCCGGGCAGGCCGCTGCGCTGCGCGGCACCGTGCCGCCCGAGGCCCAGCGCGAACCCGCCGGCCCGCCGCCGCCGCTGGTCGCCTGGGCGCAGGGCCAAGAACCGCGCGGCAACCTGCCCGCCGCGGTGGCCGGCATGACCGGCGCCGACGATCTCTCCCACTTCGGCGAATGGCGGCAGTCGCCCGAATACGGCGACCTCTGGCTGCCGCCGGTGCCGGAAGGCTGGGCGCCCTATCGCCAGGGCCACTGGGCCTATGTCGAACCCTGGGGCTGGACCTGGGTGGATGACGCGCCCTGGGGCTTCGCGCCGTTCCACTATGGCCGTTGGGTGGAATGGGACGGCGGCTGGGCCTGGGCGCCAGGCTATGGCAACCCCGGCTATTGGCCGGTCTATGCGCCGGCACTGGTCGCCTTCTTCCCGGGCCTGCGGCCGGGCTGGCTGGGCTGGGCGCCGCTTCGCCCCTGGCAGGCCTACCAGCCGCCCTACTGGGTCTCGCCGCCCTGGTTCCGCCGGCTGAACCACGGCCAGGTGCGGGACTGGGCGGCTACCGAGGCCTGGTGGCACCAGCATCGCTTTGCCGCCCCGCCGGGCAGTTTCCATGCCGCGGGCACCACGCTGGTGCCGACCGGCAGCTTTGCCGCGGGCCGGCCGGTGACGCCCTTCGTCCAGCCGCCCGGCGGACCGAGCCCCGTTGCGGCCCCTGGCGCCGGGATGGCGCGCCCAGGCGTGGCGCCG
>CAIMOR010000335.1 GCA_903843125.1 uncultured Rhodospirillales bacterium | reverse complement strand
GGCGGCATGGCCGGCCGGGCGGCAGGAGGGGCGCCGGCCGGGCGCTGGGCCCGGGCCGGCGCCGTCACCTAGGCCGCCGCGCTTTCCGCGCGCTTGGCGTGCTTCTTGCGCTCATGCGGGTCCAGGTAACGCTTGCGCAGGCGCACGGCGGAAGGCGTCACCTCCACCAGCTCGTCGTCCTCGATGTAGGCGATGGCCTGTTCCAGGCTCATCCGGCGCGGCGGGGTCAGCAGCAGCGCCTCGTCCTTGCCGGCGGCGCGGATGTTGGTGAGCTTCTTCTCCTTGATGGGGTTCACATCAAGGTCGTTCTCGCGGCTGTGCTCGCCGAGAATGAGGCCCTCATACACCTTGGCGCCGGGGTCGACGAACAGGGTGCCGCGCTCCTGCAGGAAGAACAGCGCGTACTGCACCGCCTCGCCCGGCTCCGACGAGATCAGGCTGCCGTTGCGCCGGCCGGGGATAACGCCGGCCCAGGGGCGATAGCCCAGGAAGATGCGGTTCATCAGCCCGGTGCCGCGCGTGTCGGTCATGAACTCGCCGTGGTAGCCGATCAGGCCGCGCGACGGGATCTCGAAGGTGATGCGGATCTTGCCGCCGCCCGAAGGCCGCATGTCCTGCATCTGCGCCTTGCGGATGCTGAGCTTCTCGACCACCACGCCGGAGAACGCCTCGTCCACGTCCACCAGCACTTCCTCGTAGGGCTCCTCGCGCTCGCCGGTCTCCTCGTTCACGCGCGTCAGCACGCGCGGGCGGCCGATGGTCAGCTCGAAGCCCTCGCGGCGCATCTGCTCGATCAGCACGCCCAGCTGCAGTTCGCCGCGGCCGGCCACCTCGAAGGCGTCCACTTCCTCGGAGACCTTCACCTTGATGGCGACGTTGCCCTCGGTTTCCTTGAACAGCCGGTCGCGGATCTGCCGGCTGGTCACCTTCTTGCCCTCGCGGCCGCCCAGCGGGCCATCGTTGATGCGGAAGGTCATCGCCAGGGTCGGCGGGTCCACCGGAATGGCCGGCAGCGGCTCGGTCACTTCCGGGCTGCAGATGGTGTCCGGGATGGTCGCGTCGGACAGGCCGGCGATGGCGATGATGTCGCCCGCCTGCACCTCGTCCACCGGCACGCGGTCCAGGCCGGAGAAGGTCATCAGCTTGGTCAGCCGGCCCACTTCCACCTGGCTGCCGTCCTGGCGCAGCACCTTGACCGGCATGTTGACGCGGGCGGTGCCCTGCTCGACCCGGCCGGTCAGGATGCGGCCGAGGAAGTTGTCGGCCTCGAGGATGCTCGCGTTCATCGCGAACGGCTTGTCCAGGTCCACCTTCGGCGGCGGCACATGCTTCAGGATCAGGTCGAACATCGGCGACAGGTCGTGCCGCGCGCCTTCCAGCTCCATGTCGGCCCAGCCCTGGCGGCCGGAGGCGAACATGGTCGGGAAGTCCAGCTGGTCGTCATCGGCGCCCAGCGCGGCGAACAGGTCGAACACCTCGTTGTGGACCTCGTCCGGGCGGGCGTCCTGGCGGTCCACCTTGTTGATCACCACGATCGGCCGGATGCCGCGGGCCAAGGCCTTGGTCAGCACGAACTTGGTCTGCGGCAGCGGGCCTTCGGCCGCGTCGCACAGCACGATGGCGCCATCCACCATCGACAGGATGCGCTCGACCTCGCCGCCGAAATCGGCGTGGCCGGGGGTGTCCACGATGTTGATCTTGACGCCCTTCCACTCGACGGCAGTGGACTTGGCCAGGATGGTGATGCCACGCTCGCGTTCCAGGTCGTTGCGGTCCATGGCGCGCTCGGCCACCACCTGGTTGACGCGGAAGGCACCGGCCTGCTTCAGCAGATTGTCCACCAGCGTGGTCTTGCCATGGTCGACGTGCGCGATGATGGCGACGTTACGGAGTTCCATCGGGAGTCATCCTTGGGGCCACCCCGTAAACGCAATATCCGGCACGCCGGCCGCGCTTGGGGCGACCGGTGAGCCGGAAAGGCGGGCAGGTGGCGTGTTGTGCGGCGCACACTTAGTGGCTGCCGACCGGAAAAGCCAGCGCCAGATGTGAAGCTTCCGCGAAGCCGGGCATCCGCCCGGCCCAGCGCCTCAGGGGCCAGGGCGTCGCCGCGCCCGGCGGCGCCGCTCCACCTCGGCCAGTGCCCGCTGCGCCAGCGGCTCGGCGGCTGCCAGGTCGTTGCGGGCCACGGCAGCGCGGGCGGCACCGATATCGCCCACCGGGCCACGCGCCACCGGGCGCTGCGCCACCGGCGCCGGCGCGGCGCGGGTCAACAGCCGCGACTCGGCACGTTCTAACAACTCCGTCGCCTGCGGCGCCCGGCCGCTGCGGATGGCCAGCAGGGCGCCGCGCAGGTATTGCGCGGCATCCTCGAAGGCCAGGGCATCGGCGGAAGCCGCCTCCCGCTCCTGGCCCTGCGCCCGGGCAGGCGAGGCTCGAACCAGGGCGAGCAGGGCGGCAGCGGCAAGGGCAGGCAGCGGGCGGCGAAGCATGGCGCCAGCCTAGCCCGAGGCCGGCCCGAACTGAAGCCGGCACGTTCCGGCCCAGGCCGGCCTCAGCGGCCGCTGGCGCCACCCCCGGCCGGTGGCGCCCCGGTCATGCCGCTGCCATTGCCGGCGGCGTTCGGCGTGGTGGCGGTGCTGCTGCCGGTGCGCCCCTGCATCGGCGCATTGGCCCCGCTGCCGGACATGCTGCGGCCCGGCATGGTGGAACCGCCTGGGGGCGCCACGTTCGGGCTGGCCGGTGTCGGCATCCGCTGGCCCGGCGCCGCGGTCTGCGATTCCGTCATTGAGTTCGCCGGCGCCTGGGAGGACTGCACCGGCAGCACCCGGCGGGGCGGCAGCGCGGGCGGGCTGAGGTGGTCGGCGCGCGCCATGCTGCTGCCGGCGACACCCTGGTCGCGCATCGTCGCGCTGCCGGAAGCGTCGCCGCTGCGCCCGGGTGCGTCCATGCCCGGCCCGATCGACCGGCTGCGGGCCATGCCCTGGCGCGGGCCGCTGCCGCCCTGGGACGGCATGGCGGTGCCGCCGGCGCCGGTGGCGCTGCCCATGGCGTCGCCGCTGGCCGCCTGCATCGCCAGGTCGATCTGTTCCAGCGCGCCGTTGCGATTGCGCGCGGCCAGGGCGGCCCGGGCGGCGGCGCTGTGTTCCAGCACCGGGCCGCTCATCGGCTGGTCCGCCGTCGGCGAAGGCGCCGCGCGGGTCAGGATGCGGGTCTCGGCGCGCTCCAGCAGGTCCGTGGCTTCGGCCAGCCGGTTGCGGCGCACCGCCTGCTCGGCCTCCTTCAACCAGCCGATCGGCCCTTGCGTGGCGCCGGGCTGCATCGCGGCGGAGGGAGCGGTGGGCCGCATCGGCGGAGCGGCCGGCATCGGCGCCGGCGGCACCGGTTCGGGCCGATAATAGTCCTGCGCCCAGCCGGTGCCGGGCAGGCTGAGGAGCGCGGCACCAAGGGCGGTGCCGAGAAGCTGGGTTCTGCGCATGGGACGCCTCCGTTCTGGGGCGGCGCGTCCGGGCCGCTGCCCGGCGCGCCTTGCGCAGCCCCAAACTCGGTGGTGCCCGGCCGGTTCCGCGGTGGGCCCGCAGCGGCGGCTCAGCCGGCGACCAGCGCCTTCAGGTCGGCCTGCGGCCTGGCGCCGAAATGGCTGATGACCTCGGCCGCCGCCACGCTGCCCCAGCGCCCGGCCTCGGCCAGGCCGAGCCCCTTGGTGTAGGCGGCCAGGAACCCGGCGGCATAGGCGTCGCCGGCGCCGGTGGTGTCCACCACCTGGGTCGGCACCGCCGCCACCTGGTGGGTCTCGGCGCCGCTGACGATGACGCTGCCCTGCGCGCTGCGGGTCAGGCAGGCCAGCTTCACCTCGGCCCGCACCAGCGCCTCGGCCGCGGCCCAGTCGTCGGTCTCGTACAGCGCCAGCAGCTCGCTCTCGTTGGCGAACAGGATGTCGGCCTCGTCGCGCACGAAGCGGCGGAAGGCGTCGCGGTGGCGGTGCACGCAGAAGGCATCCGACAGGCTGATGGCGACCTGGCGGCCGGCGGCATGCGCCATGCGTGCCGCCGCGTAGAAGGCGGAAACCGCGGCCGGCGGGTCGAACAGGTAGCCCTCCATGTAGGTCACCTTGGCGCCGGCGATGGCGGCGGCGTCCAGGTCGGCCTCGGAGAAATGCACGCAGGCGCCGAGGAAGGTGTTCATCGTGCGCTGGCCATCGGGCGAGACCAGGATCAGGCAGCGCGCGGTCGGCGCCGTGGCGGCGGGCAGCGGCGGGGTCGGGAACGCCACGCCGGCGGCGCGGATGTCGTGCGCGAAGACCTGGCCCAGCCCGTCATCGGCCACCTTGCCGAGGAAGCCGACGCGTGCGCCCAGCGCCGCCGCCACCGCGCAGGTATTGCCGGCCGAGCCGCCGGAGCTTTCGACGCCGGGGCCCATCACCTGGTAGATCGCCTCGGCCTGCTCGGCGCCGATCAGCGCCATGCCGCCCTTGGCCATGGCGTGGGCGGCGAGGAAGCTGTCCTCGGCGCGGGCCAGCACGTCCACGATGGCATTGCCGATACCGAGGATGTCGAGCGTGGGCGTGCTGGTCATGCGGGCGGTCCTTGCTTCTGCTGGGCCGGCGGGATAGCCCCGGGCGGCCCTGGCGGCAACCGGAACCCCCCTTGATGACCTCGCTGCTCCTCGCCTTCCGTCAACTCTCGGACCCCGCCTTCCTGGCGCCGCTGCTGAAGGCCGGGCTGCTGGCCGCGCTGGCTTTCGGTGGCCTGGCCTGGGGCGCCGGCTGGGCGGTGGAGCATTGGCTGGTGGGCGAAAGCTGGCTGGGCGCGCTGGTGGCGGCGCTGGCCGGCGTGCTGGTGCTGGCCATGGCGATCTGGCTGTACCTGCCGGTGGTGCTCGGCCTGGTCGGCATGTTTCTCGACCCCGTCGCGGCGGCGGTGGAGCGCCACTACTACCCCGGGCTGCCGCCGGCGCAGGGCGCCTCCCTGTTGGCGCAGGCGCGCTTCGGCATCGGGCTGGGGCTGCGGCTGCTGCTGCTGAACCTGCTGGCGCTGCCCCTGCTGATCTTCGCGCCGCCGATCGGCGCCGTGGTGTTCTTCGTCCTCGCCACCGTGGCACTCGGCCATGGCACCTTCGAGGGCGTGGCGCAGCGGCGGCTGGACGTACTGGCGGCGCGGCGGCTGCGGCGCGGCCACGAATCGGCGGTGCTGGCGCTGGGTGCGGTGCTGGCCGCGATGGCGATGGTACCGCTGCTCAACCTGCTGGTTCCGGTGCTGGGCACGGCGGCGATGACGCATCTGCTGCATCGCGTGGAGCGGGCCGGGCAATCCGCGCGGGCGGCGTAATTTCACGCCGATTCCGCCACTTCCGTCCCGCCGGGTGTTGTGCCCGCACAAGCGCGCGTGTTAGCCCGAAGGCAGACGCGCGAATGCGGGAGTCGCCTTTCGGGGCACCGCCACGTCGCCGCCGCCGCACCGCTGTGGAGGGGGACCAGCATGGCCATTTTCGGCCGCAAGAAAGATGACGCGCCAACTTCGACAACCTCGGATACGGCGCCCGCTCCGGCGGCCCTGCCGGAGCCGACCGCGCCGACCTACCGCCCGACAACGCCCCAGGGAAATCCTGCCATGAGCACCACGGCCCCGAAGCCGACCATGCCGACCCCGAACCCCGGCATGGCCGCGCCGCCGCGCCCGGCGGGCGCCCCCGCGGTGGGCCTGCCGGCCCGCCCGACCGGCCGCGCCGAGACCAATGAGCGCCGCACGCTCGTGGTCGGCCGCGGCATCAGCCTGCAGGGCACCGTGGCCGATGCCGAGCGCCTGGTGGTGGAAGGCAACGTCGAGAGCCAGATGATCCAGGCGGCCGAGCTGCACATCGCGCAGTCCGGCGTGTTCAAGGGCGAAGTGCAGGTCGAGGACGCCGACATCGCCGGCATCTTCGACGGCACCATCACCGCCCGCGGCAGCCTGACCATCCGCGCCAGCGGCCGCGTCTCTGGCACCGTGCGCTGCCGCAAATTCTCGGTGGAGGAGGGCGGTCAGCTCTCCGGCCGCATGGAGATGCTGACCGACAGCGCCGCGGCGGCCATGGCGGCGAACCCGCCGCCGCCGCGTCCCCCGCTGACCACGGGCTGACCCTGGAGGGTCGGCGGCCGGCGAGGGGGATCGCCGGGCGCCACCCTTGAAGGCGCGGTGGCGCAGGCTGCCACCGGCCGCCATGGAGTGCCTGGGCGATGGGGCCGCGCCTCGGACTGATCCTGCTGCTGACGCTGCCGGCTGCCTGCGCGCAGTCGCCGGGCGAGGAGGCCGCCGCGCTGGCCAGCGCGCTGGAAAACAGCCGCGCCAGCTTCGCCGCCAATGCGCCGCGGGAGCTGCTGCCGCCGCAGCCGGCGCCCCGCCCGCGCGCCCAGGTCGCCCGCCTGCGCCCG
>CAIMOR010000334.1 GCA_903843125.1 uncultured Rhodospirillales bacterium | reverse complement strand
GGCGCCGGCTCGGCCGCCGGCAGCGCGGCACTGCCGCGGGCGCAGGCCACGCCGCCGCTGTCCACCTGCAGCGCCAGGCCGTCCCCGGCCGGCGTCGCCTGCACCTGCACCAGGGCTTCGTCATAGACCGGCTTGAAGAAGCGCGCCTCCGCGCTGCCATGCTCCAGCCAGGCCCGGCCCCACTGCGCCACCGCCGGGTGCATGGCGTAGGCATAGACCTCCACCCCCGGCACCAGCGCCCCGGTGAAGCCGAACTTCTGCGCCACGTCATCGGCGTGGATGCGGTTCTCGGACGCCTTGGAGAGGTTATGCGCCCGCACCTCGTACGCGAGCGCGCTCATGCCGAAGCCTGGGCCTGCACGACCGATTCGTCGCTCCGGCGATCCCGCCGCCGCGGATCGGCCGCGGCCGCCGGCTCGCCGATGCGGTCCAGCGGCCCCAGCGCCTGTTCCAGCAGCGGCTTCACCTGGGTCGCGAACCGCTCGATGCTGCGCAGCGCCAGGGGCAGGCTGGTGCCGCTGGCCTGGAACTGCAGCAGGTAGTGGCAGGGGTTCGCGGCCTCGATCTCGGCCACCAGGCGCTCGGCGATCGTATGCGCGTCGCCGACCATGAAGCTCTCGGCCATCTGCTCCAGCGTCGGCTCGCCGGCCCAGGGCTTCTCCACCAGTATGCCGCCCTGCAGGGCCTGTTCGCGCAGCCGCAGGTTCTGGCTCATCCGCATCTGGTAGCGGACATGGTCGAGGAAGTGCATCGCCTCGGCGCGGCTCTCGGTGACACAGATGTGCCGCAGCGTGGCGAAGCGCATGGCGGCCGGGTCGGCGCCGGCGGCGGCCCAGGTCGTCGCCAGCCTGGTGCGGGCCGCGGCCAGCAGGGCAGGGGTGAAGTGCCGCGGCGTCACCATCACCGGCCAGCCCTTGCGCGCCGCCAGCTGGTGCAGCGCCGGATTGTCGCCGGCCACCCACACCGGCGGCACGCCCGGCCGCACCGGCCGGCTGGCGATATGCGTCTCGGCCATGCGGAAGTGCTGGCCCTGGTAGCTGAAGGTGTCGCTGGTCAGCGCCCGGTCCAGCATCTCCATGAACTCCAGCGTCTTCGCCGTGGCGTCCTTCAGGTCCTCGCCGAAGCGCTCGAACTCATAGGGCTGGTAGCCATTGCCGATGCCCAGCACCAGGCGGCCATGGGTCAGGGCATCCGCCATGCCCACCTCGGAGAGCAGCCGCGCCGGCTGGTACATCGGCACGATCACCACGCCGGACGCCAGCTTGATGCGCGACGTTTCCCCGGCGCAGCGCGCCACCATCATCAGCGGGCTGGGGCAGACCGAGTAGTTGGAGAAATGATGCTCGGCGAACCAGGCGGTGCTGAACCCGGCCTGCTCGGCGGCCTTCACTTGTTCCACCGCCAGGTCATAGACATCGGCGGCGCGGGTGCCGGCGTCGCGGTAGCTCATCAGGTTGAACTGGCCGAAATCCATCGCCGCGCGTCCTCTGCTTTGCCCCGAGTGTCGCGCCCGCCGGCAAAGCGCGTCAATCCGGCCGGACCATCTTCCAGTAGGTGTCCTTCTTCCAGATCAGCCCGTCGCGGAACTCGAACAGGTCGCAGCCCTGGGCGTCCAGCCTGGTGCCATCAACACCGGTGCCGGTGACGCGCCACACGCTGACACCGTGGTTCGGCCCCGCCACCAGGTCGTATTCCGGTGCCCAGTACATGTCCGGGATGACCTTGAAGCGGTCGGCCAGGACCTGGTGGATGGCGGCCTTGCCCACCACCGTGCGGCCCACCGCCTCTGGCCCGCTGGCCATGTAGAAGGTCGCATCCTCGGTGAAGAAGGCCATGATCCGGTCGACATCCCGGCTGCAGAAGGCGAGGCCGATCTGCTTCAACAATTCCAGCGTCACTGGCTTGGACATGCGCCTGTTCCTCCTGCGGCCGCGCCAGCATGGCGCCGACGCGGTCAGAAGGCGACGCCGAAGATCGTCTTCACCACCCAGCGGTCGCTCGCCGCGGTCAGCCCGCGCCCCACGCCGACGTTCACGTCCACGCCGAACACACGAAAATCAGCCGCGGCGAAGACCTGATGCACCTGGCTGGCCGCCTTGCCGAAATGCCCGAAGCTGCCGAAGTTCGAATAGGTCTCCACCCCCACCGCCAGGTCGTCATTGACCGAATAGAACAGCCGGTTCGCCGGCATGAAGGCATCCGGCTGCTTGCCGCCCAGGCCGATATCCACGATCGGGTTGCTGACCAGCTGCCATCGCCCGAGGTTCAGCCCGACGATCGGCCGGAACTCCACGTTCCACCGGCTGCGGGAGAAGCGCTGCGGCGCCCAGCTCAGCTCGGTGTTGATGCCGTAGAAGAAGGTCCGGTTGGCCGCGTCCGGGGAGACGAACAGGTTGCGGAACTTGGCCCCGCCGGGGAAGAACCGGTCGTCCCGCGCGGCGAAGGGCAGGTACAGCCCGGTCTCGTACCAGTCGGTCACGCCATAGGCCAACTCCGGCGTGCCGTTGACCGTGCCGTAGGTGTTCACCACGCGCGGGTTGGCGGTCTTCAGCCGGGTGAAGCCGTAGTTCAGGTGCTGCAGCAGGCTCCATTCATGCGGCGCCGCGACCTCCCCGGTATAGACCTGGATCTCGTCGGTCGCCCATGCCGGCGACGCTGCCGCCAGCAATGCCAGCAGCATGGCCAGACGCTTCGCCATCTTGCGCATCATCGGGTTCCCCTGCGCCGCATAGCTGTGGTTGCTCCGGCCCGGCGCAACCTATTTCGCCACCGCCCAGGTGGTGGTCACGTGCGCCAGCACCTCCTCGGCGCCGTCGCTGCGGATGTTCACCTCGCCATAGGCCAGCGTCCGCCCGTGCTTCAGCACCCGCGCTTCCGCCAGCACCGCCCGCGGCGGCACCCGGCGCAGGAAGCTGATGTTGAGGTTGCTGGTCAGGCTCTGGTCCTGCCCCTGGCTCAACGACAGCAGCGCGCACCAGAACGCCGCATCCGCCAGCCCCATCAGCGCGGGGCCGGAGATCACCCCGCCGGGGCGCAGCAGTTGCGGGTCGTGCGGCAGGCGCAGCAGCGCCACGCCGGCGGTGGCGCTCAGCACCTCCACGCCCCAGCTGGCGGTCAGCGGCACGCCGGCGCGCATCACCTGCTGGATGAAGGCGGCGGAAACGGTCTCGGTCATGCCCGGCAACTAGCACGCCCGGCAGCGGTTGCGGAGCCGCCCCGGCTGCGGTTCCCTGTGTGCTGAACCGGAGACCGCCCATGAACCCGCACCCCCTCGCCGGCAAGGTTGCCTACGTCACCGGTGGCAGCCGCGGCATCGGCCGCGCCATCGCCCTGGCCTTCGCCGATGCCGGCGCCGACATCGCGATCTGCGCGCTTGACGACGCCGACCAGGCCGCCAGCCTCTGCGCCGCGGTCACCGCCCTGGGCCGCCGCGCCTTCGCCTTCGACGCCGACGTCTCCGACATCGCGGCGACGAAGCGCTTCGCCACGGCCGCCGAGGCCGCCCTCGGCCCCTGCGACATCCTGATGAACAACGCGGGCATCAACATCCGCGGCCCGTTCGAGGGCGTGACCGAGGCCACCTACGACCGCATGATGGATGTGCACGTGAAGGGCATGTTCTTCATGGCGCAGCACGTGTTTGCCGGCATGGTCGCCCGCGGCACCGGCAAGATCATCAACCAGTGCAGCCAGCTGGTGTTCAAGGGCGGTGCCAACATCACCCCCTACATCACCGCCAAGGGCGCCATCCTCGGCTTCACCCGCGCCCTGGCGTGGGAGGGCGCGCCGCGCGGCGTGCTGGTCAACGCCATCGCCCCCGGCCCGATCGACACCGACCTGACCCGGGTCCGTGGCCCCGAATGGAAGCAGATGATCGCCGGCCAACTGCCGGTCGGCCGCATCGGCACGGTCGAGGACATCGCCGCCACCGCGCTGCTGCTGGCCGGCCCGGGCGGGGATTTCTACGTCGGCGCCTGCCTGTCGCCGAACGGCGGGGACGTGATGGTGTGATCGGTGCCGACCAGCCGGGAGCCGAGCCGCCGGCCGGCTATATCTGCCGCCCGATGCGGCGTGCGGAACTCGACCAGGCCCTGGGCTGGGCCGCCGCCGAAGGCTGGAACCCCGGCCCGCAGGACGCCGAGGCCTTCTGGGCCGCCGACCCCGGCGGCTTCTGGCTCGGCGAGCTGGACGGCGCCCCGGTCGCCAGCATCAGCGTGGTGCGCTACGGCACGGCGTACGGCTTCCTCGGTTGCTACATCGTCCGGCCGGAGCATCGCGGCAGCGGCCTTGGCCTGGCGCTGTGGCAGCGCGCCATGCGGCACCTGGCGGGCCGGTGCGTCGGGCTGGATGGCGTGGTGGCGCAGCAGGCCAACTATCGCCGCGCCGGCTTCGCCCTGGCGCATCGCAACATCCGCTACGGGCTGTGGGACGCCCGCCCGGCCCCGCCGCCGGTCACGCCCCTGGCCGGCCTGGTGGTGCCGGCCGCCAGCATCCCCTTCGCCGCCATCGCCGCCTACGACCGCCAATGCTTCCCCGCCCCGCGTGAGGCCTTCCTGCGGGCCTGGCTGACGCTGCCCGGCCATGTCGCGCTGGCGGTGGTGCGGGGCGGCGCGGTGGCCGGCTACGGCGTCATGCGGCCCTGCCCGGGCGGTGCCAAGCTCGGCCCGCTCTTCGCCGACGACCAGGCCGCCGCCGAGGCGCTGTTCGTCGCGCTGGCCGCCGCCGCACCACCCGGCCCGGTATTCCTGGACGTGGCCGAG
>CAIMOR010000333.1 GCA_903843125.1 uncultured Rhodospirillales bacterium | reverse complement strand
GGTTGCCCTGGCCGATCCAGACGCCGAACTCCATCTCGTAGTCCAGGTTGCGGCTGGGGCCGAAGCTGGGCTCGGCCTCGCTGGCCGGCTTGCGCTGGCCGTTGGGGCGGATGACCGGCGTGCCGCTGGGACGGATGGAGGAAGCGCGGCCGTGATAGGCGACGGGGACGTGCTTGTAGTTGGGCAGCAAGGGTGTGTCGGGGCGGAACTGCTTGCCGGCGTTGGTGGCGTGGTTGATGCCGGCGAAGAAATCCGTGTAGTCGCCGATGCTGCAGGGCACGTGCAGCGTGGCGTCCTTCATTTTCACCAGCTCGGGGCGGGCTTCGCTGCCCTTGGCCAGCAGGGCGGAGAGGCCGGCGCGCAGCGCCTGGCGGGCGGATGGCCCCATGGCGAACAACGCGTTCAGCGTGGCGCCGGCGCCGGCCTTGGCGGCCTTCTTCGCCTCGCCCTTCAGGTAGGGCACCGCATCCGCCAGCGGCAGGATGCGGTCGCCGATGGCGACGCCGCCACGCTTCGGCCCCTCCGCCACCGCGAACACGCCGAGCGGCAGGTTCTGGATGGGGAATTCGGCATGGCCATTGGCCGAGGTGACCCAGCTTTTGAGCTTGGGGTCGTGCGTGGCGTCGAGGCTCATGGTCTCAGCGTGCTCCGGTGAAGGTTTTCGGCAGCCCGGCCCAGGCAGCGTCGTAGTTCTGCTGCAACTGCGGGCCGTGCAGGAAGGCTTCGGTCGGGCGCAGCACGCCCGAGGTTTCGAACATGAAGGCCAGCGTGCCGTCCAGCTTGTGCGGCTTCAGGTCGGCGGCGATGGCGCGCTGGGTGGTGGGCGCGTCCGGGCCATGGGCGCTCATGCGCGGGTGGAGGCTGACGCCGCCGGGCAGGAAGCCCTCGGCCTTGCCGTCGTAGACGCCCTGCACCAGGCCCATGCATTCGTTCATGGTGTTGCGGTGGAACCAGGGCGGGCGGAAGGTGTTCTCGGCCACCATCCAGCGCGGCGGGAAGATCACGAAGTCCATGTTCGCCACGCCGGCGGTGTCGGTCGGGCTGGTCAGCACCGTGAAGATGCTGGGGTCCGGGTGGTCGAAGCTGACGCTGTTCAGCACCATGAAGCGGTGCATGTCGTACTTGTAGGGCGCGTTGTTGCCGTGCCAGGCGACGACATCCAGCGGCGAATGCGCCAGCGTGGTGGCCCATAGCGCGCCCTGGTATTTCTGGACCAGCTCGGTGGGTTCGTCGCGGTCCTCGTACCAGGCGACCGGGCTGAGGAAGTCCCGCGGGTTGGCCAGGCCGTTGGAGCCGATGGGGCCGAGGTCCGGCAGGCGGAAGGAGGCACCGTGGTTCTCGGCGATGTAGCCGCGGGCCTCGCCATCCGGCAGCTCCACGCGGAACTTCATGCCGCAGGGGATGACCAGCAGCTCGCCGGGGCGGACGTCCAGCCGGCCGCATTCGGTGGCGACCAGCAGGCGGCCGAGCTGCGGGACGACCAGCATCTCGCCATCGGCGTTCATGAAGACGCGCTGCATGGACTGGTTGGCGGCGTAGAGGTGGACGCTGACGCCGTGCGGCGCCTCCGGCGCGCCGGTCATGCCGAGCGTGGTCAGGCCGGCGATGAAGTCGGTGGGCTGGCCCGGCAGCGGCAGGGGGTTCCAGCGCAGGCGGTTGGGGTTGTGCCCGGCCAGCTTGCCGCACAGGGTCGGGTGCGGCAGCGGGTGGAAGGCGCCGTGGCCGGCGCTGGGACGGATGCGGTAGAACCAGGTGCGGCGGGCCTCGGCGCGCGGCACGGTGAAGGCGGTGCCGCTGAGCTGCTCGGCGTAGAGGCCATAGGGCACGCGCTGCGGGCTGTTCATGCCCAGCGGCAGCGCGCCGGGCAGTGCCTCGGTGGCGAATTCATTGCCGAAGCCGGAGAGCAACCCGGCCTCGGTGCCCTGGACCAGGCTTTGCGACAGCGCGACGTTCATGGCGACACTCCCTGGATATGATTGGTTTCATATGAGAGCATTTGGCGAAGGCCGCAAGCCGGGGGCGTCATGCCACCACCACCTGCGCTGCGCGCGTCATTCCATCACCACGTGCGCTTCGCGCGTCATTCCACCACCACGTGCGCTTCGCGCACAAGGCGCCCCATGGCTTCGCGGCGTTCGCGGACGAAGCTGGCGGCGTCCTCCATGCTGCTGTTGACGATGAGGCCGCCGAGCTGGGTGAAGCGTTGCTGTACGTTGGGCTGGGCCAGGGCGTGGGCGGCGGCGGCGTGGAGCTTGGCCAGGATCGGCTCGGGCGTGCCGGCGCGGGCGTACATCGCGTTCCATTCGTCCACGTCCACGCGGGGCATGCCGAGTTCCCGCGTTGTCGGCACCTGGGGCATGCTGGGCAGGCGCCGCTTGTACGTCACGGCCAGGGCCTTCAGGCGGCCGTCCTGGATCAGCGCCATGCTGGTGCTGACGGTGGCGAAGGCGAAGCTGACGTTGCCGGCGACGAGATCGGGGATGACGGCGCTGCCGCCGCGATAGGGCACGTGGGTGATGTCGAGGCCGGTTTCGCGGACGAAGAGCAGCGCGGCCAGGTGGGCGCCGGTGCCGTTGCCCGACGAGCCGTAGGAGAGCTGGCCCGGGCGGGCGCGGCACCAGGCGAGGAACTCGGCGACGGTGTTGGCCGGGATGCTGGCGGGAATGACCAGGAATTGCGGCAGCACCACCAGCAGGGAGACGGGAGCGAAGGCGGTGGCGTAGTCGAAGCGGAGGTTGCGCAGGATGAAGGGATTGACGACGTGGCCCAGGCTGTCGACCAGCAGGGTGTAGCCATCGGGCGGGGTTTCCGCGACCACCGCGGCGCCGAGCGCGCCCGCCGCGCCGCCGCGGTTCTCGATGACGATGGGCTGGCCGAGCACGTCCTGCATGTGCGGCGCCATCAGCCGGGCGGAGGTATCGGTGCCGCCGCCGGGTGGGTAGGGCGAGATGACGCGGATGGGGTGGTCGGGGAAGCCGGCCACGGCGTCGCCTTCGGCCCGCGCGGCGAAGGGCGCGGCCATGCCGGCCAGGAGCGTGCGTCGTTGCATCGGGCGTTTCCTCGTGGCGCGCAGAGTGGCGCTTCGGCGAACGCCGTCAACCCCGCAGCAACGCCGCCAGCGCCGGGGAGAGGCCGAGGCTTTCGCGCCCGCGCGGGGCGGCGAAGCTGCCCTGGGTGGGCTTCGGCAGGCGCAGCGCGGCCAGGGCCTCGGCCTGCTTGACCGCGCAGGCGATGCCGTCCAGCAGCGGCACCGGCGTGCGGGCCTGCAGCCAGGCGGCCATGCCGGCCAGCGCGGCGCCACCGAGGATGACGCTGTCGGCGCCCTGGGCGGCCAGGCGCTCGATCTCCGGCAGCAGCAGGGCGGCGACGGCCTCGGGGTCTCGCACCGCGTCCTGCGCGCTGGCGGCGACGCCGGCGAGGCCGGCGAGGCGCCCGGCCAAGCCATGCGCGGTGATGCGGTCGCGGTAGCTTTCGACGCCGCCGACGGTGACCAGGCCGAAGCGGCCGCCGCTGAGGCAGGCGGTGAAGCAGGCGGCCTCGGTCATGCCGACCACCGGGCAGGGCATCAGCTGGCGGGCGGCTTCGAGGGCGGTGTCGAGCGAGACCGCGAGGACGACGGCGTCCACCTCTCCGGCGTGATGGGCCAGCAGGTCCAGCAGCCCGTGCGCGGCGATGGCGTCCTCGACCCGGCTGGAGATGACGGCGGGGCCGAAGCGCGGCGTGGCGGGGATCACTTCCGTCCCCGGGGCGGCCACGGCGCGGGCCTGGGCGGCGCAGAGCGCGGTGATGGCTTCCGTGGTGTTGGCATTGGCCAGCAGCAGCCGCATGGGGGCCTCCGTTTGCGCGGCGGGAGTGTGCGGCCTCTTGCCGGCGGGCGCCACCGGCCGCAGGGTTGCGGGGAACGCCGTGGAGCCCGCGATGACCTTCCTCGACCTGCCCTTCGATAGCGCTGAGATCATCGCGGGGCTGAAGCCCTGGGTGTGCTGCGAAAGCCCGACCTTCGACGCCGCCGCGGTGAACCGGATGATGGCGATGGCGGCGCGGGAACTGGCGCTGCTGGGGGCGAGGGTGGAGACGATTCCGGGGCGGATGGGGTTCGGCGACTGCGTGCGGGCGACCTTTCCGCATCCGCTGGCCGGCACCGAGAAGGGCATATTGGTGATGGGGCACCTGGATACGGTGCACCCGATGAACACGCTGCCCGCCCTGCCGTGGCGGCAGGAGGGCAACCGGCTGTACGGCCCCGGCGTCTATGACATGAAGGGCGGCAACTACATCGCGCTGGAGGCCATTCGGCAGCTGGTGCGGGCG
>CAIMOR010000332.1 GCA_903843125.1 uncultured Rhodospirillales bacterium | reverse complement strand
GCGGCGGCGGTGGTCGCCTTCAGCCGGCCCAGCAGGCGCTGCGACGGCTGGCCATCGGCCGGCAGGCCATTGGCCTGCTGGTAGCCCTGGATGGCCGCGCGCGTGCGCGGCCCCAGCACGCCATCGGCAGCGTCGCGGAGGAAGCCGAGGCGGATCAGCTCGGTCTGCGTCGCCCGCACCATCGGGTCTGCGGCCGGGGCCGGCGGCGGCGCATAGGTGGTGGCATTCGGCATGGGCTTCTGGGCCTGCGGCGCGCAGCCGGCCAGCAGCGCCAGCACGGCGGCAGCGGCGAGGCAACGAGGGGCTCGGGCGGAGCGGAAGGGCATGCGGGCAGCCTCGTGGTGGTCGGGGGCGGAGCGGGGGGAGGGGGAGCGGCGGCGGTTGGTGGTCTTGCCGGAGATTGATGCCAGGCGAATTGATCGTTGCGCATTTCCGCGGCGAAGGCGAGGTTGATATTGTCGCCGCCCCGTTGCCCCACGGGTACGGGAGCCGCTGGCAGGCTTGGCTGTGCGCGGTGTTGCGGGGCGCGGCGCCATGGGCTAAGTCCCCGCGCTGCGCCGGCACCCCTGGAGGCCGGCGCTGTCGTTTCCGGCGCTTGCGCCGCGCAGCGATATGAACCCAAGCAAGCGGAGTTTAGCCATGGTCCAGACCATCAGGATCGAGGCCGAGTCTCGCGAGCGTTCCGGTAAGGGGGCGGCGCGCGCGACCCGGCGAGAGGGACTTGTTCCCGCAGTCATCTATGGTGCCAAGCAGGAAGCCACGCTGTGTGCGCTGGACCCGCGGATCATCATGAAGGAACTGCACAAGGGCGGCTGGCAGAGCCACCTGTACGAGGTTGCGGTCAAGGGGGGCGACACCGTCCGTACCCTGATGCGCGACATCCAGTTCCACCCGGTGACCGACCGGCCGATCCATGTGGATTTCCAGCGCGTCGCCGCCGGCACCCGCATCAAGGTGAAGGTCGCCGTGCACTTCCTGCACGAAGACACCTCGCCGGGCATCAAGGCCGGTGGCGTGCTGAACGCGGTGCGCCGCGACGTGGAAGTGATGGCGGACCCGGACAACGTGCCGGAGTTCTTCGAGATCGACCTGGGCGAGGCCAGCATCGGCGACAGCCTGCGCTGGTCCTCGATCAAGGACCACTTCGGCACCAAGGCGGTGATCGCGCGCGACTTCGTCGTGGCGACGCTGGCGCCGCCGACGGTGGTGGAGGAAGTGGTGGCGCCGGTTGCCGCCGCCGCCGCGCCGCCGGCCAAGGGCAAGGGCGGCAAGGCCGCGCCGGCCAAGGCCCCGGCCGCCGCTGCGCCGGCCGCCAAGGCCCCCGCGAAGAAGAAGTAGGCAAGCATGCTGGGCGCCCGATCCAGACCTGCGGGCCTCAAGGCCCTCCGGCCATCGGGCGCCTGCAGGTCGGGCGACCGATTCAGACCTGCGGGCCTCAAGGCCCTCCGGCCATCGGGCGCCTGCATGTCGGGCGACCGATTCAGACCTGCGGGCCTCAGGGCCCTCCGGCCATCGGGCGCCTGATGCTGCTCTGGGTTGGCCTGGGCAATCCCGAGCCCTCCCAGGCGCGGCATCGCCACAACATCGGCTTCATGGCGCTGGACGTGATCGCCCAGCGCCATCGCTTTTCGCCGTGGCGCAAGCGGTTCAAGGGGGAAGTGGCCGAGGGCGTGGTCGGTGGCCAGAAGGTGCTGGCGCTGAAGCCGCTGACCTACATGAACGCGTCCGGCGAGGCGGTGCAGCCGGCCGCGGCCTTCATGAAGATCCCGCCGGCCGATATCACGGTGTTCCACGACGAGCTGGACCTGGCGCCGGCCAAGGTGCGGGTGAAGCTGGGCGGCGGCGCGGCCGGGCATAACGGGCTGCGTGACATCCAGCGTGCCCTTGGCACGCCTGCGTATTGGCGCGTGCGGCTCGGCATCGGCCACCCCGGGCACAAGGACAGGGTGCATGGCCATGTGCTCGGCAACTTCGCCAAGGTGGACGAGCCCTGGCTGGTGCAGTTGCTGGACGCGGTGGCCGATGCCGCGCCGCTGCTGGCCGAGGGCAAGCCGGAACCGTTCATGACGCGCGTGGCGTTGCTGACGCAGGAGACGCCATGATGGAAGACGACGATTTCGCCCACGCATTCGGCGGTGGCCCGGGGCCGGAGGATTGGCTGAACGGCGCCGCGGCGCTGGCCTCGGCCCTGGCGGCGGAGGCGCGGGTGCTGGCGCAGGCGGCGGTGGCGCTGCGTGGTGCCGTGGCCAACGTGCCGATGGATCCGAGCAACAACGCCATGGGCGACGTGCGGCGGCAGCGCCTGGCGCTTTCGGCGGCCAATGATGCCGCGCTGAAGGCGGCGCTGCTGCTGGAGGCCGGCGAGCTGCTCGGTGCCGGTGGCGAGCCGGAGGCGATGGCGGCGAAGCTGGCGGCGCTGGCCAGGCGCTGCGGCGCGCTGACGGTGATGCTGGCGCCGGCGTTGCGGGCCGCGGCGCTGGCGTTGCGCACCGATGATGGCGCCGCGCGGATCGCGGCCAGCGCCCTGGCGCAGGATATTTCCACCCGACTGCTGGCGCCGGACGCCCAGCGGCAAGGAGCTCAGTGACATGGGGTTCAACTGCGGCATCGTCGGCCTGCCCAATGTGGGGAAGTCCACGCTGTTCAATGCACTGACCGCGACGGTCGCGGCGCAGGCGGCCAACTACCCGTTCTGCACGATCGAGCCGAATGTCGGCCGGGTGGCGGTGCCCGACCCGCGGCTGGAGAAGTTGGCGAAGGTGGCTGGCAGCGCCCAGATCATCCCGACCACGCTGGAGTTCGTCGATATCGCCGGGCTGGTGGCGGGGGCCTCCAAGGGCGAGGGGCTGGGCAACAAGTTCCTGGCCAATATCCGCGAGACCGACGCCATCGTGCATGTCGTGCGCTGCTTCGAGGATGGCGACGTCACCCATGTGGACGGCAGCGTCGACCCGCTGCGCGACATCGAGACGATCGAGACCGAGTTGATGCTGGCCGACCTGGAGGGCTTGCAGACCCGGCAGACCCGGCTGGAGAAGCGCGCCCGCGGCGGCGACAAGGAAGCCCAGGCCGAGTTCGCGCTGATCGCCCCGCTGCTGGCGGCGCTGGAACAGGGCAAGCCGGCGCGCACCGCGGTGCCGAAGGGCGAGGAACTGGCGGCGCAGCGCCTGCAGCTGCTGACCACCAAGCCGGTGCTGTACGTCTGCAACGTGGAGGAAGCCGCCGCCGCGACCGGCAACGCGCATTCGGAAAAGGTCTTCGCGCGGGCCAAGGCCGAAGGCGCCAGCGTGGTGATCGTCTCGGCCGCGATCGAGGCCGAGATCAGCCTGATGGCGGGCGAGGACCGGGCGGAGTTCCTCGGCTCTCTCGGGCTGGAGGACAGCGGCCTCGACCGCATCATCGGCGCCGGCTACGGGCTGCTCGGGCTGCTGACCTACTTCACCGTGGGGCCGAAGGAAACGCGGGCCTGGACCATCACCCAGGGCACCAAGGCCCCGCAGGCCGCCGGCGTGATCCATGGCGACTTCGAGCGTGGCTTCATCCGCGCCGAATGCATGGCCTATGAGGACTACATCGCCAACAATGGCGAGGCGGGCTGCAAGGCGGCGGGCAAGTTCCGGCTTGAGGGCAAGGAATACGTGGTGCGCGACGGCGACCTGCTGAACTTCCTGTTCAACGTGTAGCCGGGTTCGGGATGGGCGGGGGCGCGGCGCCGTGATGGACCGGCTGCTGGAGATCATGGCGAACGACGCCACGCTGCCGCAACTGCCGCTGGCCTTCCTGCTGGGCGCGCTGGTGGGGGCGGAGCGCGAATGGCGGCGCCATGCCGCGGGGCTGCGCACCTGCGTGCTGGTGGCGGTGGCCTCGGCCGCGGTGGCCGACCTGATGGTGCAGCAGGTGACGGCGAGCAACCTCGGCGCCGGCTATGGCGCGGTGATGACCGGGATAGGCTTCCTCTGCGCCGGGGTGATCCTGAAGGACGGCGACAAGGTGAAGGGGCTGTCCACCGCGGCCACCATCTGGTGCGTCGCCGCCATCGGCCTGCAATGCGGCGCCGGCGAGGATGTCGGCGCGCTGTGGCTGACCGCGCTGGTGCTGGCCATCAACACCGTGCTGCGGCCGGTGGCGCGGCTGATCCGGCAGAAGCGGCCGAGCAAGCCGCAGTCCGAGGAGGAGGAGGCGCTGGACGCGTGAGCGCCGTGCTACAGCGCCGCGTTGGTCATGCGCAGCCGGTGCGCCAGCTCGCCCATCACGTACCAGACGAAGTGCGGCTGTTCCTCCACCATGAAGCGGAAGCGGCGGGGTTCCAGCATGGCGGCCTGGCTGGGCTCGGTGGCGGTGGCGGTGCTGCTGCGCGGCTCGCCATCGAGCAGCGAGAGGATGCCGAGCGCCTGGCCGGGGCCGATCAGCTCGATCTCGTGGCCATGCGCGCTGATCGCGACCTGGCCGCTGAGCAGCACGAACATGGCGGTGGCGGGCTCGCCCTCGCGGAACACGGCGTCGCCGGGGCGGTAGCTGAGGACGGTGCCGGCGTGGCGCGCGATCTCGCGGAAGTCGGTCTCCTTCTGGCCGAGCATGGGCGTCTCCGGGGCCGGGAGCAGGCACCGGGCAGGCGGAATGGCCTGGCCGGCGCGGGCTGCTTGCTGCTGCGATCCGCCGGGCCGGCCGCTGCCTGCGTCTGGCTGACGGCGACTGGCCCGAGTGACGTATTTATGACACTCTCGCCGGCGCGATGCCGCTGACATGACCGTGACCCTGCCCGATTTCCCGGCCAGCCTGCTGACGGTGCTGGTGGCGGCCCTGCTGGGCGCGCTGATCGGCGCCGAGCGCGAATGGCGGCGCCACCCCGGGGGCCTGCGCAGCTGCGCGCTGGTGGCCGCGGCGGCGGCGGTGTTCGCGCAAATCGCGGTGATGCATGGCGGCAGCAACCCCGGCGCGGCGCTGGGGGCGATCGCCAGCGGGGTCGGCTTCCTCGGCGCCGGGGTCATCCTGCATCGCGGCATGACGGTGCGCGGGCTTTCCACCGCGGCAACCTTCTGGGCGGTGGCGGGGGTGGGCACGGCGGCGGGGCTGCATGAATTCGGGCTGGCGACGGGGCTGACCGCGGTGGTGTTCTTCGCCCATGTCGCGCTGCGGCCGCTCTCGGCCTGGATCGAGCGGGTGGCGCCGCCCGAGGAGAAGGGGCCGCGCTGAGGCGCGGCGGGAGGTGGCCCGGCGGGCCCGGCCGCCGCCCTGGCGTCAGGCCTTGTGGCCGGCCCAGAGGATCAGCTTGTGCGCCGGCCAGGCCCAGGCGGTGCCGGCCAGCAGGAAGAACGGCGCCTGCAGCGCCCAGTGGCGGTCCACCACCAGGTCGGCCAGGTTCATGGCCGCGACGACATAGGCGAAGAAGCCGAACAGGCCGAGCGGGACGGCGATTTGCACACGGGACATTCAGGGCATGTGCACCGGTCTGGCCGCTTCGCCAAGGGGGGCCATGCCGATCGGCACCATGCCGGTTTCCGCCGATTGCGCGAACGTGAAGCGGCACGTGCGGACTCCGGGTAGTCAGCGCCTCGCGATCCGGCGTTCTGTGCAGGTGATTGGCCAGCCCGGACCTATCCCGACCGGATCAGCACGGAACTTCCCTTGAAACGCGGCAGCCTGACCGGACACGCGATAGCCTTGCCGGCGCACCCTGCCCTCGCCCGGTCGCCGGCGCGCGACGCGGCCGCACCGCCGGCACCCGACCCCGGCTGGGCAGGCCGCGCCTTCCCCGCGCTGCTGGCCGCCGCGGTCAGCCTGCCGCTGCTGGTGCTGGTGGCCAGCGGCGCGCTCTCGTGGCAGGAGGCGTGGCGCCAGGCGCGGGCGGATACGCTGCATACCGCCGACGCCTCGGCCGAGTACATCGGCCGGGTGCTGGATGGCCAGCGCATGTTGGTGCAGCGGGTGGACGACCTGCTGCGCGGCCGCTCCGACGCCGACATCCGGCGCGACGAACGGCCGCTGCACGAGGAGCTGCAGCGCCTGCTGGCGGGGCTGTCGGACGAGGTGACAACCCTGGTCATCGATCGCAACGGCTACGCGCTGGTGGCGGCCGACCAGTTTCCGGCGCCGACCGAGCCGTTCACCGACCGTGCCTACTACCAGGCGCTCAGCCGGCCGGACGCGCCGGCCACGCATGTCAGCCCGGTGTTCGCCCGGCGGGTCAAGGGGACCCTGGTGTTCACCGTCGGTGTGCGCCGCTCCGCCACCGGGAACGCCGTACCGGCCGGCAGCTTCGACGGCCTGGTCATCGTCGCGGTGGTGACGCGGGAGCTGGGGGCCGGGTTGACGAACCTGCTGTCGGGGCCGGACGACCATACCGGCGTGGTGCGGGACGATGGCGAGGTGCTGGCCGGCACGCGCGGCTTCAGTGCGCCGCCGCCGCCGCTGCCGGAGGGTCCGGTGCGGCAAGGCCTGGCGCGCGGCGTGGCGCGGGAGGTGCTGCTGGTACCGGCGGAGGCGGACCGACCGGAGCGGCTGGTGGCGGTGCGCCGGGTGGCGGGCTGGCCGGTTCATGCCCTGGCCAGCCGGCCGCGCACCAGCGTGGTGCGGGACTGGCGCGCCCAGATGGTGCCGCAGCTGGCGGTGGGGCTGCCGGCCTCGGCGCTGCTGGCACTGCTGGCCGGGCTGATGTGGCGCCAGCAGGCCGCGCTGGGCCGGGCCTATCGCGGGCTGGAGGCGCGGGTGGCCGAGCGGACCGCGGCACTGGCGGCAAGCGAGGCGGAGTTCCGCGCCACCTTCGATGCCAGCGTCATCGGCAAGGCGCAGGCCGAGCTCGGCTCGCTGCGCTTCGTCCGGGTGAACCAGTTATTCTGCGACATCACCGGCTTCAGCGCCGACGAACTGACCAGCGGCATGGGCATGCTGGACCTGCTGCTGCCGGAATGGGGCGAGGCGGCGCCGGCGCAGCGGCTGGAAGCGCTGATGCGGGACGGCACCCACCACGCCGAGGAGAAGGTGCGCCACAAGGATGGCCACACCATCTGGGCGCATCTGTCGATCGGGCTGATCCGCGACGATGCCGGGCACCCCGTGCGCGCCATCGCCGCGGTGCAGGACATCACCGAGCGCAAGCAGGCCGAGGAACGCCAGGCGCTGCTGGCGCGGGAGGTGGATCACCGCGGCAAGAACGCGCTGGCCGTGGTGCAGGCGGCGCTGCGGCTGACGCCGAAGCATGACGCGCTGGCCTATGCGACGGCGATCGAGGGCCGGGTGGCGGCGCTGGCCCGCGCCCATACCCTGCTGGCGCGGGCGCGCTGGCGCGGCACCGAGCTGTATGCGCTGATCGCCGGCGAGCTGGCGGCCTTCCTGGTGGGTGGCGCCGGCGGGCCGCAGGTGCGGCTGCAGGGGCCGGCGGTCTCGGTGCCGGCGGTGCTGACGCAGCCGCTCTCGATGGCGGTGCATGAGCTGGCGACGAATGCGATCAAGCATGGTGCGCTATCCACGCGCGGCGGCGCGCTGGTGGTCAGCTGGACCGTGGTGAACACCATGCTGCGGCTGGACTGGTGGGAGAATGGCGGGCCCAGCACGCCGGTGCCGCCGACGCGGCGGGGGTTCGGCAGCCGGCTGCTGCAGGCCACCATCGGGCAGCAGCTGGGTGGGCGGCTGGCGCTGGAATGGCTGCCGGAAGGGCTGCATTGCGAGATAGAGGTACCGCTGGCGCGACCCGGGCAGGCGGAAGCCGAGGAGATCTGAGCGGCGGCGACGCGGGCAGCCGGCGGGTTGCCGCGCTAGCCTGGGGCGGACTGATCGGCGGCCGGCGGGGGTTGGCCTGGCGGCCGGCGGGGGCGTGGCCTGCCGGCCGGCGGGGGCCGAAGTTGCCGCGACGGGCCGGCCCCGCGTATGGTCCGGGCCTGTTCCGCACCTGCCCAGGGAAGATTGCCCGCGATGGACCACGACGAGAGCCTGGAGCTGAAGGATCACATCCGGGGCATTCCGGATTTCCCGAAGCCCGGCATCCTGTTCTACGACATCTCCACCCTGCTGCGGCATGGCCCGGCCTGGCGCGCCGCCATGGCGCGGATGGCGCGGGCGATCAAGCCGTTCCGGCCGCAGGTGCTGGCGGGCATCGAGAGCCGCGGCTTCCTGGTGGCGGCGCCCTTGGCGCTGGAGCTGGGGCTGGGCTTCATCATGCTGCGCAAGCCGCGCAAGCTGCCGGGCGTGACGCTGGGCTACAACTACGCGCTGGAATACGGCACCGACCGGATCGAGATGCAGGCCGACGCGGTGGAAAAGGGCCAGCGCGTGGTGGTGCTGGACGACCTGCTGGCCACCGGCGGCACGCTGGCGGCCGGCATCCACCTGCTGCGCGAGGCCGGTGCCGAGGTGACCGGCGCGGCGACGCTGATCGAGCTGACCTTCCTGAACGGGCGGGCGAAGCTGGACGTGCCGTTCCAGTCGTTGGCGGCGTATGACAGCTGAGGCCGCCACGACCGGGGTGCCGCCACGGCGTTGCCGCAGTGCTGCCGCAGGGTGACGCTGAGATGGATGGCAACGGAGGCCCCCCGCCGATGACGCCCGACCGATGACCCGCTTCCCCGCCCTGTCGCGCCGGCTGCTGCTTGGCGGGCTGCTGCCGGCGCTCGGCAGCCGCGCCGCCGGCGCCCAGGCGCTGCTGCCCGGCAGCGCCAGCCTGCTGGTGCCTGGCCCGGAGGGCGGTGCCCATGCCCGTTGGGCCGAGCGCCTGGCGCAGGCCATGGCGGCCGGGGCGCCGGGTGCGGTGCAGGTGCTGGCCGAGGTGCTCGGCGGGGCGGATGGGGTGACGGCGGCCAATCGCTTCGCCGCCGAGGCCGCGCCGGACGGCCGTAGCCTGCTGGTGCTGGCCGGCGGCGCGGCGCAGGCCAGGCTGGCCGGGGACAGCCGGGCGAAGTTCGACAATGCCGGCTGGTTGCCGGTTTGCGCCAGCCTTGGCTG
>CAIMOR010000331.1 GCA_903843125.1 uncultured Rhodospirillales bacterium | reverse complement strand
GCCGCGGCTGGCCGGGCTGCGCCCGCCCTTCGCGCTGAAGGCGGTCTCGCCCCGGTTGCTGCACAAGAGCGACGCCGGCGGCGTGGCGCTGCGCCTGGCCGACGCCGCCGCCGTGGCCGCGGCGCGTGACGCCATGGCGGCGCGGCCGGCGATCATCGCCGCGCAGCCCACCGGCTACCTGGCCGAGGAGATGGCACCGCCGGGGCATGAGCTGGTCATCGGCGGCACGCGGGACGCGAAGTTCGGCCCGGTCATCATGCTCGGCCTCGGCGGCATCTTCGTCGAGGTATTCCAGGACGTGGCCTTCCGGCTCTGCCCGATCACCCCGCGCGAGGCGCGCGACATGCTGGCGGAGCTGCGCAGCCTGCCGGTGCTGCGCGGGGCGCGCGGCGGCGTGGTGGCGCACGAGGCCGCCATCGTCGCCACGCTGCTGGCGGTGGGTGGCCAGGACGGGCTGCTGCTGCGCCGGCCGGACATCGCGGAGCTCGACATCAACCCGCTGATCGTCGGCGCCGAGGGCGCGGTGGCGGCCGATGCGCGCGTCATCCTGGGCACGGAGGCGCCGGCATGACCGACTTCACGCCGCTGTTCGCGCCGCGCAGCATCGCCGTGCTCGGCGCCTCGCCCAGCGGCAGCGGGCCGGGCAACACCTACATCCGCGCGCTCAGGCGCTACGGCTATGCCGGCAGCATCCATCCGGTCCACCCCAGCGCCACCGAGGTGGAGGGACTGCGCGCCTGGCGCAGCCTGGGCGAGACGCCGGAGCCGATCGACTACGCCTACATCGCGATCGGCGCCGAGCGGGTGCCGGAGGCGCTGCTGGCCGGCGCCGGCCGCGTGCGCTTCGCCCAGGTGATGTCGAGCGGCTTCGCCGAGGCCGCCGGCGGCGCGGCGTTGCAGGAACGCCTGGTGGCGGCGGCGCGCCAGGCCGGCATGCGCCTGCTGGGGCCGAACTGCCTCGGCACCCATGCGCCGCGCGGCCGCGTCACCTTCACCACCGGCGTCACGGCGGAGGCCGGCAGCGTCGGCGTACTGGCGCAGTCGGGCGGGCTTTCGCTGGACCTGCTGCGGCGCGGCGAGCGGCGCGGGCTGCGCTTCTCCGGCCTGGTCACCATGGGCAACTGCGCCGACCTCGGCCCGGCCGAGCTGCTGGAACACTTCCTGGCGGACCCGATGACGCGCGTCATCGGCCTGTACCTGGAGGATGTGCAGGACGCCCGCGCGCTGTTCGAGGTGCTGCGCCCCGGCACCAAGCCGGTGGTGCTGCTGAAGGGCGGCCAGACCGCCGAGGGCCAACGCGCCGCGGCCTCCCACACCGGCTCGCTGGCGTCCGACCATCGGCTGTGGCAGGCGCTGGCGCGGCAGACCGGCACCGCGCTGGTCGAGACGCTGGACCAGTTCATCGACGCGCTGCTGGCCTTCCAGCAGCTCACGCCGCGCATCGCCTCGCCATTGCGGGAGGTGGTGCTGTTCGGCAATGGCGGCGGCACCAGCGTGCTGGCCAGCGACGAGTTCGCCCGCCGCGGCTTCCGCCTGGCCAGGTTCGACGCGGCGGTGACGGCGGCGCTGGCCGCGCTCAAGGTGCCGGCCGGCTCCTCGCTGGCCAATCCCATCGACGTGCCGGCGGTCTCGCTCCGCGCCGAGGATGGCCGCATCGCCGAGCGCATCCTGGCCACGGTCTACGGCGCCGCCCAGCCGGATGCCGTGGTGATGCACCTGAACATGCCGGTGCTGACCAGCTACGCCGATTTCGACCTGCTGGGCCGGCTGATCGAGGCGGCGCTGGCGGCGCGTGGCGACCATGCCGGGGCAGGGCACTTCGTGCTGGTGCTGCGCTCGGACGGCGAGCCGGAGACCGAGGCCAAGCGCCACGCCTACCGCACCCGCGCGCTGGCCGCGGGCATTCCGGTGTTCGAGGAAATCCCCGCCGCCGCCGGCGCCCTGGCCGCGCTAGCCGCGTACGAGGCATGGCGGCACGCGCAGCAGGAGGACTGACACCATGCCCGGACGCCGCAGCCTTGCCGCCCTGCTTGTCGCCCCCTTGGCGGCGCCCACGGTCGCCCGCACGCAGGAAGCCTGGCCGGCGCGCAGCATCCGCCTGGTGGTGCCCTATCCGCCGGGTGGCACCACCGACATCCTGGCCCGCCCCTATGGCGAGTTCCTGCGCCAGCGGCTCGGCCAGACGGTGGTGATGGACAACCGCCCCGGCGCCGCGACCAACATCGGCAGCGAGATCGTCGCCCGCGCCGAACCGGACGGCTACACGCTGCTGTTCGGCCAGGGCTCGATGATCGGCAATGCCGCGACCGGCCCGGTGCCGCCCTACGACCCCCGCACCGCGTTCGAGGCGATCAGCCTGGTGGCGCAGGTGCCCTACCTGGTGGCCGCCCATCCCGGCTTCCCGGCGCGCGACCTGGCCGGACTGATCACGCTGGCGCGCGCCAACCCCGGCCGCTGGCGCATCTCCTCGGCGCAGCTGGATTTCCAGGTGGCGCAGTTGAACCGCCGCGCCGGGTTCGAGCTGGAGCATGTCGGCTATCGCGGCGGCGCGCAGGCCACCAGCGACTGCATCGCCGGCCAGGTGGAGATGGTGTTCGCCCTGGTTCCGGTGCTGCTGCCCTTCGTGCGGGAAGGCGTGCTGCGGCCGCTCGGCGTCACCAGCGCGGCCCGTTCCCCGGTGCTGCCGCAGACGCCGAGCTTCGCCGAGGCCGGCGCGGCGCGCTTGGACAGTGGCGCCTGGTACGGGCTGTTCGGCCCGGCCGGAACGCCGCCTGGCATTGTCCAGCGCCTGGCCGCCGAGACCGCCGCCTTCGCCGCCGACCCGGTGCTGGGCGCCAGGCTGGGCGGCCAGGGCTACCGCGTGGAGAGCAGCACCCCGGCGGCGCTGCAGGCGCTGTACCTGCACACCGGCGACGAGTACGCGGCGCTGGTGCGCGAGCTGAACTGGCACCCGAGCCGCTGACGACGGCCGGCCGCCGGCGGGGCGGCCTGGGTGAGGCCGCCCCGCTCAAGGCCGCGTGCGGCCGCGCGCCTGCGCCGCGTGCGACAGCGCGCTTCAGGCCGCGTGCAACCGCACGCCTTAGGGCGCGCGCGACCGCACCCTTAAGCGGCGCGCAACTGCACCCTCACGCCGCGCGCAACTGCACCCTTAAGCGGCGCGCAACTGCACGACGGGAAAGTCGATCTCGGTGCCGGCCACCTCGTTGACGTAGTTGGTCAGCGTGTTCAGCGCCACATGCAGCACGATCTCGACGATCTCGGCATCATCCAGGCCGGCCTCGCGCACCGCCGCCAGCTCCGCATCGCCGACATGGCCACGGGTCTGCACCACCTGCACCGCGAAGCGCACCGCGGCGGCGGCGCGCGGGTCGTTGGAGCTGCCGTTGCGATTGGCGGTGATCTCGGCGTCGTCCAGCTTGGCCAGGTTGCGGCCCAGGTAGGTATGCGCCGAGAGGCAGTAGCCGCAGCCATTCACCTCGGCCACCGCCAGGGCGATGCGCTCGCGGGTCCGGGCGTCCAGCTTGCCCTTGCCCAGCGCGGCGTTGAGGCCGAGGTAGCCCTCCAGCGCCGCCGGGCTGTTGGCGACCACGCGGAACAGGTTGGGCACGCTGCCGAGCTGCTTCTTCACGGCTTCCAGCGCCGGGCGGGCGGCGGCGGGGGCGGCTTCGATGGAGCCGGGGGTGGGAATGCGGGACATGGGGTTCATCCTTCGCTGGGTTGGGGCCTCGCTGGCCTCCCCGCTGATATGAAGGATGGCGTTGGGCCGGAGTATCCAGCGGTTCAGGGAACAACCCTTCCGGAAAATGGAAGGCCCCGCCTCCTGGCTGCGGCTGCCGAAGCCGCGCGCATTGCCGAACATCGGCACGCCGCACCGGCCGCCCGGCCTGGCGTTCCTCCGCCGGCCGCCGCGCCTGGTCTGCTCGGGCCGGGCCACCTGCGGCAGCCGTCCGCCGGCTCACGGCAACCGGGGCAATCGCGCGCGCCGCACGATGCTGCCCCGCGGTCAGCCGCGGCCAGGGCAGCGGGGCGCCTGGTGCTCAGAACGCTGCCGTCGGCGACAGCCTCTCGCCAACCGCGCGCTCCACCAGCCGGGCCGCGGCCAGCAGGAGCCGATCCGACCCGCGCCGGCCGAACAGGGTCACGCCGAACGGCGAACCATCCGGCAGGGCGCCGCAGGGAATGGCGATGGCCGGCGCGCCGGCCTTGCCGGTCGCCTTGGCCGCGGTGCCCATCGGCGCCAGCAGCAGGTCCGCGCCGGCGCCCTCCAGCGCGGCATCTATCCCCGCGGTGCGGCTGAGGGCGATGTCGCGCGCGCGGTCCTGCCGATAGGCCGGGTCTGCCAACCCGCCAGTGGCCAGGGCGGCCAGCAGCAGCGGCTGGCCAAACGGGATGGCGCCGGGATTGGCCTCGTTCCAGCGCACCAGATCGGCCATGCCGCCGATCCCGCAGGGCGCGCCGAGCGTCGCCATCAGCGCGTCGAACGCCGCCTTGAACTCGGTGCGGAATACGCAGGAGCGGACATCGCGCAGCGGCAAGGCGGAGGGCAGGTCGCAGGGGTCGAGGATGGTGGCGCCGGCCGCCGCAAGCCGCGTCAGCACGTCCTCGAGCCGGCCGAGCAGCGGCGCCTGCTCCGCTGCGTCCAGCAGGCCATGGCGCGGCACGCCGATGCGCAGCCCCGTCAGCTGTTCCAGCAGCAGCGGCGCACCCGGCAGCCATGCGCCGTCCAGCGTGGCGGTGTCGGCGGCATCGGGCCCGGCCAGCGCCGCCACCGCCAGCGCCGCATCCGCCACCGAGCGCGCCAGCGGCCCCGGGCTGTCCTGGCTCGGCACCAGCGGCACCACGCCCGCGCGGCTCACCAGGCCGACGCTGGGCTTGTAGCCCACCACCGAGGAAACCGAGGCCGGCGCCTGGATGGAGTTCTGCGTCTCCGAGCCGATGGCCAAGGGCGCCAATCCAGCCGCCACCGCCGCTGCCGAGCCGACGCTGGAGCCCTGGCCGCGGCCATAGGGCAGGGCGCCATGCGGGTTCACCACATGCCCGCCGGCGCCGCTGAAGCTGGAAGGCATCACGTCGGACACATAGTCCGCCAGCTCGGTCAGGTTGGTCTTGCCGAGGATGATCGCCCCCGCCGCCCGCAGCCGCGTCACCAGCGTGGCGTCCGTCGCCGGGCGAAACGCCGCCAGCGCGGCGGCGCCGGCGGCAGCGGGCAGGCCGGCCACGAAGATGTTGTCCTTCAGCAGCACGGGTATGCCATGCAGCGGCCCGCGATCCTGCCCGGCGGCCAGTTCGGCGTCGCGCGCCCGGGCCTCCGCCAGGGCGTCCGGCGCCAGCGTGCGGATCGCGTTCAGCGCGCGGCCGGCCCCCTCGGCGCGGGCGAGGAACCAGCGCACCGTTTCCTCGGCCGAGACATGGCGGTTGCGCAGCAACTGGCCGATGCCGGCGAGGGAGCCGTCCCGCAGCGTAGCTTCGATCGTCGCCATGGCCATGCCCTCCGCGCAGCGCCAGCGTGGCACCTTCGGGGCGCGGGCGCCAAGCGCCAGTTCATGTTTGCGCTGCGCAAGTGCGGGCCGCTAGCATCGCCGGCAGCGGTTGGCCGCGCGGCGGCGGAGGTGCTCCCATGCTCAGTCACGAAGACAACGCGAAGCTCACCCGGGTGGGCCCCGGCACCCCGCTCGGCGCGCTGTTCCGGCGCTACTGGATCCCCGCGGCGATGACCGCCGATGTGCCGGAACCCGGCGGTGCGCCGGCACGGGTGAAGCTGCTGGGCGAGAAGCTGGTGGTCTACCGCGACCCCGAAGGCACGCTCGGGCTGATGAAGGAACACTGCCCGCATCGCGGCGCCTCGCTGTTCTATGGCAGGAACGAGGTTGGCGGGCTGCGCTGCCTGTACCATGGCTGGAAGATGGGCGGCTGCGGCGCGCTGCTGGAGACCCCGCCCGAGCCGGCGAGCAGCCCGTTCACCGCCAGGTTGCGCCACACCGCCTACAAGGTGCGCGAGGCCGGCGGGATCATCTGGGCCTACATGGGCCCGGCCGAGGCGGAGCCGCCGTTCCCGCGCTTCCCCTGGCTGGACCTGCCGGCGGAGAACCTGCTGCCGGTGAAGATGTACCAGCACAACAACTGGCTGCAGGGCTGCGAGGGCGACCTCGACCCCGCCCACCCCAACTACCTGCACCGCGACTTCCAGGTGGACGACCGCGAGAGCTGGGCGGCGGCGGGCTGGCAGTCCATCGCCATGCTGATGAACGACGGCGCGCCCGAGATCATCTGCGAGGAGACGCCCTACCTGATGCGCGTCGCCGCCATCCGCAACACCGGCGACCCCGCCACCGCGTATGTCCGCACCACGGAATGGGCGGCGCCGTTCTACGCCTACATCGCCACCGGCCCGCATGAATGCCAGTTGTTCAAGGCCTGGCAACCGATCGACGACGAGACCTGCTTCACCTTCTACATCCACTTCGACCCGGCCAAGCCGGTGGACCGCGAAGGCGCCTACCGCAACTGGGGCCACCAGCCGACGCAGCCCGGCTGGCGCACCGACCACACGCTGGAGAACCGGCATTTCCAGGACCGCTCGATGATGGGCCACAACTTCTCCGGCATCGTCGGCGCCGCCATCCAGGACCGCGCGGTGCAGGAAAGCATGGGCTTCATCTACGACCGCACGCAGGAGCACCTGGGCACCAGCGACCGCGCCGTGGTGTTCTATCGGCGCCTGCTGCTGAAGCTGATGGACCAGCTGGCCGCGGGCCATGCGGCCGCGCTGCCGGGTCTGGACCCGGCGCTGGACTACCGGCAGCGCGGCTCCTCCGTGCACATGCCCCGCAGCCGGGACTGGCACGAGGCCGACGCCGTGCTGGCGGCGCTGGAACGCGGCGAGGCACTGCCGGCGCTGGCCTGAGCCGCGCCGGCGACGGAGGCGTCCGGCCAGTTTTTGTTGGCTGCCCCGAAAACTCCGATGTTAGGCTCGGTCAATAACGACCGGGCGGAGCTTTGATGGCGGCGGGGCGACAAAGCCCGGCCGTCGCAGCGACGGTTGCCGAACGAGGGACATCGACATGCAGGATCCGCAGCATCAGTCAGCGTCCCGTCGCGGCCTCGGGCGGCGGGACTGGATGCGCCTCGGCGCCGGCGTGGCCACGGCCACGAGCCTGCCCTCGCTGTCCTGCCCGGCGCGGGCCCAGGGCAGCACGCTGACCATCGCCTACCCCGCCGCGCCGGCGGGCTGGGACCCCAACAGCGGCCCGCAGGCCACCAGCCCCGGCAACCAGACGCTGTTCCGCTCGGTCTACGAACCCTACTTCAGCCAACGCCCGGACCTCAGCCTGGCGCCTGGCGTCATCGAGCGCTTCGGCTGGACCGAGGACCGCGGCGGCATCTCGCTGACGCTCCGCCCCGGCGTGACCTGGCAGGACGGCAAGCCCGTGACGCCGGAGGACATCGCCTGGAACCTCAGGCGCCTGGCGGACCCGGTCACCGGCGGGCCGATGCAGTCGGTCTTCGCCAGCAACAAGGACATCCGGGTGGAGGGCGCCACCATCCACTTCAAGGTGGAACCCTGGCGCGCCAACATGCTGGAGCGGCTGAGCTTCATCAG
>CAIMOR010000330.1 GCA_903843125.1 uncultured Rhodospirillales bacterium | reverse complement strand
GAACACGCTCGTCGACCAGCCTTGGCGCATCATGTCCATCGGACTGCGCGAATGGGTGCATGAGTTTTGATCAGCGGGAACTGGTATAACTGCCCATGACGAGGTCGAGCTTGCCATCGCCGTCCAGATCCACGAAGGCTGGTGCGCTGACGTACCCCACAGCAATCCCGTTGAAGGGATTGGCACTGCCGGTGAGTGCAGTGAAGACGGGAGCCGCGCTGGTGCCGGTGTTGCGCCACGCCAACAACGAGCCGCCGACGTCACCCGAGACGAGGTCGAGCTTGCCGTCGCCATCCAGATCAACGAAGGCTGGCGCGCTGTAATATCCGACATCGATGCCATTGAAGGGATTGGCGCTGCCGGTGAGGGCGGTGAAGACCGGCGCTGCGCTGGTGCCGGTGTTGCGCCACGCGGGCAGCGTGCCGTAGAATTCGCCCAAGACGAGGTCGAGCTTGCCATCGCCGTCCAGGTCCACGAAGGCCGGCTTGATGCCCACACCCGCCACGGTGCCGGAGAAGGGATTGGCGGTGCGGCTGACAAAATTCAGCGTGCCGATGCCGCCAAAGCCAACGCCGGCGCCATCCAGGATATTGATTGTCAGGTCGCGCGCGGCCGTTGGCGTGTTGCTGACATTGGCGTAGCCCAGCCGCTGGATCAGCGCATCCACCGCAGCACTGGTCACGCTTGCATTGAAGGTGACGATGAAGTCGCCGCCGCTACCACCACTGGCGGTGCCGAAGGCGGTGCCGGCATAGCTGATGGTGCTGCCGGAGACGCCGATCTGCCCGGCGCCGTCGCCTTGCGAGAGGGCAGAAACCTGATCCTCCGCCACTAGGCCGCTCACCACCAGGCGACCGCCCGAGAGCGAGGTTTCGGTGCTGAAGGCCACATCCGCACCAAGCAACTGCGGCGCCGCATTCACCGTGTTCTCGGCAAAGGTGACGCGGGCGGCGGGGCCGGTCTGGGTCGGCGCCTCTACCACGTTCGTCACTGCAATGGCGACGGCGCGCGGCGCGCTGCTCAGCGTACCGTCCGAGGCGGTGACGGCGATGTCATAGACGTTGTCGCCACCGGCGTCGGCCGGGGCTTCAAAGTTCGGCGCCGTCTTGAAGGTGACCGCGCCGGTCGCAGCGTTGATGTTGAACAGGGCTGCATCGGTACCGCCGAGTCGATAGCTCAGCGCAGAACGTTCGGGGTCTGTCGCCGTCACCCGATAGGCGGTGCCGGTGGCATTCTCGGCGAAGCTGGCGGTGGCGCCGGAGGTGACGCTGGGCGCCTCGTTCACGTTCGTCACCGTGATGGCGACGGCGCGGGCCGCGCTGCTCAGCGCCCCATCCGAGGCTGTGACGGTGATGTCATAGATGTTGTTGCCACCGGCGTCGGCCGGGCCTTCGAAATTCGGCGAAACCTTGAAGGTAACCGCGCCGGCGTTGCTGATGTCGAACAGCGCCGCATCGGTTCCGCCGAGCGTATAGCTCAGCGCGGCACCCTCGGGGTCGCTCGCCACTGCCTGGTAGGCAACGCCGGTGCCGTTCTCGGCGAAGCTGGCAGTGGCGCCGGAGGTGAAGCTGGGCGCGTCGTTCTGCGCCGTGACCGTGACGGTGATCTTGGGAAGCGACGCACCGTTGCGCCACGCCAGAAGCGTGCCATCGTACTCGCCCGAAACGAGGTCGCGTAAGCCATCGCTGTTCAGGTCGACGAAAGCGGGCCTGCTAACCCGGATTATTCACTGGGGTTGGCGGGCATGGTGCAACCTCTTGATCGGGCATAGAATTCGGCTGCGAGACCTGAACCCAGCCGATTTCGGAGCCCATGCCCGCCAAGCCTGACGCTACCCCCTCATTGCCCGGCCTGTCACCGGTCTGCGGCAAGCCCATCGTCGCCCGGTTCGATGGCGGGCAGCTCTCCTCGGACGGCGGCATCCTGATGCTGCGCGAGATCGAGCAGCGGCTCGGCATTGCCGATCGCCTGGCGGCCTGCGTCACCGATCCACGCGATCCTCAGCGCATCACCCACAGCATCGCGAACATCATGCGCTTCCGCATGCTGATGATCGCCGCCGGCTATGAGGACGGCAACGACGCCGCCAGCCTGCGGCACGATCCCGCTTTCAAACTGGCGCTGGGCCATCTGCCGCAGGGCGCCGCGCTGTGTTCGCAGCCGACCATCTCGCGGCTGGAGAACCTGCCGCAGCCACGCGACCTGCTGCGCATGGGCCGTGCCATGGTGGCGCAGTACTGCGCCAGCTTCCGCCAGGTGCCGCGGCGCATCGTGCTCGACATCGATGACACCTTCGACGCCATCCACGGCGGCCAGCAGATGCGGCTGTTCAACGCCTACTACGATGAATATGGCTTCCAGCCGATCGTGGTGTTCGATGGCGAGGGCCGCCCCGTCGCCGCCATGTTGCGGCCCGCGCGTCGACCCACGGGGCGGGAGGTGCGCGGATTTCTCTGCCGCCTGGTGCGCGAGATCCGCAGCCATTGGCCGCGCGTCGAGATCCTGCTCCGCGCCGACAGTCACTACTGCGCGCCGGAGGTACTGGATTTCTGCCGCGCCCAGGGCCTGCACTACATTCTCGGCCTGGCCACCAGCAGCACGCTGCGCGCCCGCGTCGTCGCGCTGGAGTACAGCACCGCGGCCCGACACGCCGGTGGTGCCGCGGACAGCAAGCTGCGGCGCTACAAGGAGTTCCTCGACGGTGCGGCGAGTTGGAGCCGCGTCGAGCGCATCATCGCCCGCGTCGAGGCCAGCGCCAAGGGCACCGACACGCGCTTTGTCGTCACCAACATCACCAGCGCCAGCGCCCGCACGCTGTACGAGGACCTCTACTGTCGCCGAGGCCAGGCCGAGAACCACATCAAGTCCTGGAAAACCCACCTGGCTGCCGACCGCACCTCTTGCTGCCACGCCGCCGCCAACCAGTTGCGCCTGATGCTGCACACCGGCGCCTACTGGCTGCTGTGGTCGCTGCGTCG
>CAIMOR010000329.1 GCA_903843125.1 uncultured Rhodospirillales bacterium | reverse complement strand
TTTGACATATCGTTGAGAACCGGAGGATTTTGTACAAAATCATCCGATACGTCCCAAAAATCAATGCAAATCCTGACCACTTCGGGCCGCCGATGGCGCGGATTGGGGTGGGATGCAGCGGGCTTGCGGCGTGCGATGGTGATTTTCCCTCTCGTTTCGCCATGCGCTAGGGATTTGATGCAAATAAACCCTGCGGCAGCGGTGTTTTCGCTGATTTCGCCTAGGGCACCTGGGGCATCATGGCGAATAAGCATCGCGCGGAGGCGAAAGTGGAGGGATTAGGTCCAGGCGCCGGCAGCCCGCCACCAGCGGCCCTGCGCGGCAACTACGCCGCCGCCGCGGCCGATTTCACCGTGCCGCAGCGCATGGCGGACCACGGGGCCGCCGACCACGCCACCTGGCGCCTGCTGTACCGCCGGCAGGCCGCGCTGTTGCCGGCGCAGGCGGCCAGCGCCTTCCGGGCGGGGCTGGCCGCCCTGCCCTTCGCCGATGGCGTGCCGGATTTCGCCGCCGCCTCCGCCGTGCTGCGCCGCGCCACCGGCTGGGTGCTGGTGGCGGTGCCCGGGCTGATCCCGGACCACGCCTTCTTCGCCCACCTGGCCGCGCGGCGCTTCCCGGTGACGCAATGGCTGCGGCGGCCGGAGGAGCTGGACTACATCGTCGAGCCCGACGTCTTCCACGACGCCTTCGGCCATGTGCCGCTGCTGATGCAGCCGGCCTTCGCCGATTTCATGGCGGCCTATGGCGCGCTCGGCGCGCTGGCCATGGCGCAGGGGGCGCTGCGGCCGCTGGCCCGGCTGTACTGGCACCTGGTGGAGTTCGGCCTGATCCGCGAGGCGGGCGGCCTGCGGGCCTTCGGCGCGGGCATCCTGTCCTCGGCCGCCGAGACCCGCCATGCGCTGCAGGCCGGGGTGCCGCGGCTGCGCTTCGACCTGGGGCGGGCGCTGCGCACCGACTACGAGATCGACCGGCTGCAGCCGCTGCATTTCGTCATCGACGACTATGCCGAGCTGTTCGCCGCCATGGCGGAGCTGCCGCGGCTGCTGCCGGCGGCGCGCGATGCCGCGCCGATCCCGCCCGGCGCCCTGCTGCCGACCGACCGACAGGTATAAGGAGACTGCGCCATGGATATTCCGCCCGACCGCACCGCGCTGGCCGGCCAGGTCAGCCCGGCCAACCCGATGGGCACCGACGGCTTCGAGTTCGTCGAGTTCACCGGGCCGGACATTCCGGCGCTGGAGGCGCTGTTCGCGCGCCTCGGCTTCAGCGCGGTGGCGCGGCATCGGAGCAAGGCCGTCACGCTGTGGCGCCAGGGCGAGGTGAACTTCATCCTGAACGCCGAGCCGGCCAGCTTCGCCCAGGCCTTCCAGCGGGTGCACGGGCCGTGCGCCTGCGCCATGGCGTTCCGCGTGGCCGATGCGGCGGCGGCCTACGACCGCGCCGTCGCGCTCGGCGCGAAGCCGGTGACCGGCAAGGTTGGCCCGATGGAGCTGAACATCCCGGCCGTCGAGGGGATCGGCGGCAGCCTGCTGTACTTCGTGGACCGCTATGGCGCGGCCGGCAGCATCTATGACGTGGACTTCCGCTGGACCGGCGAGCGCGAGGCCAGGCCGCGGGGCCAGGGCCTGACCATGATCGACCACCTGACCCACAACGTGCACCGCGGCCGGATGGACGTGTGGTGGCAGTTCTACGAGAAGCTCTTCAATTTCCGCGAGATCCGCTACTTCGACATCGAGGGCAAGCTGACCGGGCTGAAGTCGCGGGCGCTGACCTCTCCCTGCGGGCTGATCCGCATCCCGATCAACGAGAGCAGCGACGACCGCAGCCAGATCGAGGAATACCTGCGCGCCTATGGCGGCGAGGGCATCCAGCACATCGCGCTGGGCACCGAGGACATCCACGCCAGCGTGGAGGGGATGCGCGGCGCCGGGGTGCGCTTCCTGGATACGCCGGGCACCTACTACGAGCTGCTGCCGCAGCGGATGCCGGACCTGGCGCCCGCGGCCGTGGCCCGGCTGGCGGCGAACCGCGTGCTGATGGATGGCGCGCCGACCCCCGAGGGTGGCCGGCTATTGCAGATCTTCACCGAGACGGTGATCGGGCCGATCTTCTTCGAGCTGATCCAGCGCCAGGGCGACCAGGGCTTCGGCGAGGGCAATTTCCGCGCGCTGTTCGAGAGCATCGAGCTGGACCAGGTGCGCCGCGGCGTGCTGAAGCCCGCGGCCGAGTAGCCGCGCCGGCGCCGCGTGTTGCGGCGCACGGGCTGCGCCGGCGGGAGCGTCATCGCGGCGCGGCGGTGGTGCCGACCGCGGGGGCCGGCACCGGGGCGCTGGGCGCCAGGCGCTGGCTGAGCTCGTTCAGGGTGCGCAGTTGCTGCTGCTCGGTGGTCGGCGTGGTGGCGCCGATGCCCTGCAGCGTGGACTGTTCGCGCTGGCGGGCGCCGCGCATGCGGTCCTGCACCTGCTGCTGCTGTTGCTGCTGCTGGGCATTGGCCGGCGCGGGCATGCCCGGCCCGGCGGGGGCGGCCGCCGCGGCGCCGCTGCCCTGGCCGGCGGTGGCGCCCTGGCTCTGGTACGGCGCCGCCGGGTCGGTGGCCGACTGGCCCTGCTGGGTCACGCCGGGCTGCGTCGTGGTGCCGCGCTGGGCGGTGCTGGGTTGCACGGTGGTGCCGGGCTGCGTCAGCGGGGCGGGTTGCACCGCGCCCTGCGGCCCCGGCACGCCGGTGTTGGTGCCGCCGGGCATGCCGCCCGCGGCGCCGCTCTGGCCGGGATAGGTCGGCGCCGGGGTGGTCTGGCCCGGCGCATTCGGCACCGCGGTGCCGGC
>CAIMOR010000328.1 GCA_903843125.1 uncultured Rhodospirillales bacterium | reverse complement strand
CTTGGTGCCATCCAGGAAGCTGTTGAACATCTGCGGGTTCATGCCGCCGAGCTTCGCCTGCTCCGGCGTCAGCCCGTAGAAACCCCATACCGTGTCCGGCGTGCTTTCATGGTAATGCGGCAGGTACTTGGTGCCCTTGCCCGCGGCCACCACGGGCAGGCCCATGGCGCGGATGGTGTCCACCAACTCGCACACCAGGCTGGGCTGGTCGCCATAGGCCATGGAGTAGACCACGCCCGCCTTGGCCGCGCGCGCCGCCAGCAGCGGGCCGGCCAGCACATCCGCCTCCACGTTCACCATCACGATGTGCTTGCCATGGGCGATGGCCGCCAGCGCGTGCCGGATGCCGGCGGCGGGGTTGCCGGTGCATTCGATTATCACCTCCACCCGCGCATCGGCCATCAGCGCGCCGGCATCCTGCGTCAGCCAGGTGCTGCCGCTGGCCATGGCCTCGTCCAGGCTCGGCGCGGCGTATTGTTCCGCGGGCCAGCCGACGCGGTCCAGCGCCTCCCGCGCGCGGGGAATCGAAAGGTCGGCAATGCCCGCCAAATGCAGCCCCGGGCTGCGCTGCACCATGGCCAGGAACATCGAGCCGAACTTACCGGCACCGATCAGCCCGACGCGCACCGGGCGGCCCTGCTCGGCGCGGGCGCGCAGCATGCGGGACAGGTTCATCTTGGTTTCCTCCGGTTGACGCTGCGGCGTGGCCCGGTGAGCATCCCCCGAACCGAGGAGTGCAGCAAGATGATCAGCGTCATTCGCAAGGCGGAACTCGTGGTGGCCTGGGACGCCGGCGCGAAGCAGCACGTCTACATGCCAGACGCCGACGTGGTGCATGAGGATGGCAAGCTGCTCTTCGTCGGCCGCGACTATGCCGGCCCGGTGGGGCAGGAAACCCCGGGCGCCGGGCTGATGGTGATGCCCGGCCTGGTCAATATCCACAGCCACCCGTCCTCGGAACCCATGAACAAGGGGTTGATCGACGAGGTCGGCTCGCCCGGCCTGTACAACTCCTCGCTGTACGAATACCTCCCGATTTTCCGTGGCGACGCCGAGGCGGTACCGAACTGCGTTCGCGTGGCGCTTTCCGAGCTGCTGCTCTCCGGCGTCACCACCGTGGCCGACCTCTCCATGGCGCATCCCGGCTGGCTGGACATATTGGCCGAGAGCGGCCTGCGGGTCTGCATCGCGCCGATGTTCCGCAGCGCGCGCTGGTACACCAAGAACGGCCATGTCGTTGAATACGAATGGGACGCCAAGGCCGGCGAGAAGGCCATGGCCGAGGCGATGACGCTGATCGAGCGCGCCGAACAGCACGAATGCGGCCGGCTGTTCGGCATGGTGGTGCCGGCGCAGATCGACACCTGCACGCCGGAGCTGCTGCGCGACAGCCACGCCGAGAGCAAGGCGCGCGGCCTGTCCTGGCAAATCCACGCGGCGCAGGCGGTCTCCGAGTTCCACGAGATTACCCGCCGCCACGGCCTGACGCCGATCGGCTGGCTGCACGAACAGGGGCTGCTCGGCCCGCGCAGCATCATCGGCCACGGCATCTTCCTGGACGACCACCCCAGCACGCCCTGGCACACCCGCCGCGACCTGGACATCCTCGCCGAGACCGGCACCACCGTGGCGCATTGCCCGACGGTCTTCGCCCGGCGCGGCATCACGCTGAAGCATTTCGGGCGCTACAAGCGCGGCGGCGTGAATATGGGCGTCGGCACCGACACCTACCCGCACAACATGCTGGATGAGCTGCGCCTGGTGGCCTACCTGGCCCGCACCCAGGCCACCGACCCGCGCAGCATGACGACGCACGAGCTGTTCGACGCCGCGACCATCGGCGGCGCCACGGCGCTGGGCCGCGACGACATCGGCAAGCTGGCCGCCGGCTGCCGCGCCGACTTCGTGCTGGTCGACATCACCCACCCCCAGGTGCGCCCGGCGCGGGACCCGCTGCGCAGCCTGATCTACGCGGCGGGCGACCGCGCCATCAAGGCGGTCTACGTGGACGGCACCAAGGTGGTGGAGAATGGCGAGGTGCTGACCATGGACTACCGTGGCGCCGCCGCCGCCCTGCATGAGGCGCAGAAGCGCGTCATCGCCCGCGTGCCGCAGGCCGATTGGGCGCATCGCACGGTGGACGAGATCAGCCCGCCCACCTTCAACTGGGTCTAGCCCCATGCGCCTGGCGGTCATCACGGATATCCACGGCAACGTCCTGGCGCTGCGGGCGGCGCTGGCGGATATCGCCCGGCGCGGGATCGAGGAGATCATCTGCCTCGGCGACATCGTTTCCGGCATGGGCTGGCCGGCCGAGACCGTGGAGTTGCTGCGCGAGCGCGGCATCCCCTGCATTCGCGGCAACCACGACCGCCATGTCGGCGAAGCCCCGGCGGAACGGCAGCGCGGCCAGGACGCCATCGCCTACAACGGCACCACGCCGGAACAACGCGCCTGGCTGCGCGACCTGCCGCGCAGCCTGCACCTGGCCGGCGGCATCCTGGCCTGCCATGGCTCGCCCGACAGCGACGTGCAGAACCTGCTGGAGGACGCCCGCGGCGGCGTCTTCGTGCAGAGCCCGCTCCCGGATATCCGCGCCCGCCTGGGCGAGGCCGGCCTGGCCGCGCGCGTGGTGCTGTGCGGCCACAGCCACCGGTATGAGGTGATGCAGGTGCCCGGCGGCCCGCTCGTCATCAACCCCGGCAGCCTCGGCCTGCCCGGCTTCCGTGTCGGCAAGGGGGAGGACGTGACCCGCAGCGAAAGCCGCGCCCCGCACGCCCGCTACGCCGTGCTGCACCTGCCGCCCGACGCCCCGCCGGAAGCCGAGCTGTTGGCGATCCGCTACGACTGGGACGCCGCCGCGGACCGTGCGCGCGACCTCGGCTCGGAGGTCTGGGCGCACATGATCCGTACCGGCTTCCTGCCCGAAAGTACGCCGGGCTAGCGCCTGATCGCCCGAGGCGCTGGCGCCGAAGGGCGTGAATCAGTCGCTCAAACAATCCCCATCGCCATGCCGTCCCGCTGCGGGTCGGCGCCGCCTTCCAGCCTGCCATCCCACAGCGAAATGCCGTGCACGCCGGCGAAGGCGAAGCTCTGGTAGCTGCGCCGCACCTGGTAGCGCTCGCCCTCCAGCGCCTTCTGCGTCGCGCGCGGAATGCGGTTGCTGATGTCGATGACATCCGAGGTCGCCGAGAAGCGCGGCGCGCTGACCGCCTCCTGCATGCCCATGCCCCAGTCCAGCAGGTTCAGCAGCACCTGCAT
>CAIMOR010000327.1 GCA_903843125.1 uncultured Rhodospirillales bacterium | reverse complement strand
TGGTGGAGGCCGCGACCAGCGAGTTCGCGCTGCTGCCCAGCCCGAACCCCAGCGGCAACTTCACCAAGATCACCCAGCGCATGCCGATCCGCGTGCAGCTGACCCCTCCGCCACCGCCCGGCCTGCTGCGGCCGGGCATGATGGTGCAGGTGGAGGCCGAGGCGGTTGAGCGGCCATAGCCCGTCCCGCGGCGGCGCTGTCCCGCCCACGGCCGGGGGCCCGAGCGTGGAGGCGCTGTTCGAGCGCTATGGCCCGGCCTTCCGCTGGCTGGTGACGCTGACGGCGCTGACCGGCACCATCTCCTGCATCCTGTCGTCCACCATCGTCAACGTGGCGCTGCCCGAGATCATGGGCGCGCTGGGCATGGGGCAGGAGGAGGGGCAGCTGCTCTCCACCGGCTTCCTGGCCGCCAACACCGGCGCCATGCTGCTGAACGCCTGGGCGGTGGACCGCTTCGGCTACCGGGTGACCTATCTCGGCTCCATCAGCGTCTTCGTCGTCGCCAGCATCTTCGCGGGCATGGCCGGCAGCACCGGCGTGATGGTGGCCTGCCGGGTGGCGCAGGGCGCCGCGGCGGGGCTGCTGCAACCGCTTTCGATGCAGCTGATCTTCCTGGTGTTCCCGCCGGAACGGCGTGGCACCGCCATGGGCATGTTCAGCTTCGGCGTGGTCATGGCGCCGGCCATCGGCCCCGCGCTGGGCGGCGTGCTGGTGGATGCCTTCAGCTGGCACGCGGTGTTCTACCTGTGCCTGCCCACCGCCTTCCTGGGCATGGGCATGGGGCTGTTCTTCATGCCCGGCAAGCGCGACCAGGTGGCCAGCCGCGCCTTCGACTGGCTGGGCTGCCTGCTGCTGGCGCTGGCGCTGGGCACGCTGCTGAAGGGCCTGACCGACGGCCAGCACCATGGCTGGGGCAGCAACCGCGTGGTGGCGGAGCTGGTGGTGGCGTTCTGCGCCAGCCTGGGCTTCCTCGGCTGGCAGCTGCGCGCGCCGGCGCCGCTGATGGACCCGCGCGTCTTCGCCAACCGCGGCTTCGCCATGGCGTCCATGGTCGCCTTCATCTACGGCGCGGCGATCTTCGGTTCCACCTACCTGTTGCCGCTGCTGGTGCAGACGGTGCAGGGCTATACGCCCACGCGCTCCGGCCTGGTGCTGATGCCGGCTGGCATCGTCGTCGCCTTCGTGTTCCTGGCCGCTGGGCGGATGGCGGATTTCGTCCCGCCCTGGCTGCCGGTCAGCGCGGGGTTGCTGATCTTCGCGGTGTCGTCCTGGCTGATCGGCGGCGTCGGCACCGATACGCCGTTCTGGGGGCTGGCGTGGTGGATTTTGCTGGGCCGCATCGGGCTGGGCTTCACCATGCCGAGCATGAATGTCGGCGCCATGCGGGCGCTGCCGCCGCGGCTGTTCGGCCAGGGCGCGGGCAGCATCAACTTCATGCGGATGCTGGGCGGCGCCTTCGGCACCAACCTGCTGACGGTGTTCCTGGAGCGGCGGACGCAGCTGCACGCGGAGACGCTGAACGGCTTCATCGACGGCGGCATCACCACGCTGGAGGCGCGGCGCCTGGTGGAGCAGCTGTACAACATCGGCGGCCTGCCGGACCTGATCGCGCGCGATGCGGCACACGACTTCCTGCTGCGGATCGTCGCCGCGCAGGCGGGGATGCTGGGCTTCCGCGACGCCTTCCTGGCGGTGGCCATTGCCTGCCTGCTGGCGCTGGTGCCGGCGCTGACGCTGCGACAGAAGCCGCCTGGCGCGGCGACGCGTCGGTAGAGGTTGCCGCGG
>CAIMOR010000326.1 GCA_903843125.1 uncultured Rhodospirillales bacterium | reverse complement strand
GGACGAGGCGCTGCGGCTGGAATGCGCCGTCACCATCCGTGGTAGCGATGTGCTGATCGACCTGGAGGGCACGACGGGTTCGGTGCCGCGGGCGATCAACGTGCCGCTCTGCTACACCCGGGCCTTCTGCAATTACGCGCTGAAGGTGGTGACGATTCCGGACCTGCCGAACAACGAGGGCGCGGCCAACCCGATCACGCTGACCGCGCCGCCGGGCTGCGTGCTGAACGCGCTGCCGCCGAGCGCAACGGCGGGGCGGCACGTCATCGGGCATTTCGTCGCGCCGTTGATCTTCGGCGCGCTGGCGCCGGCCTTGCCGAGCCAGGTGCAGGCGGATTGCGGGATGCTCAGCCAGACCAGCATGCGCGGCACCAACCTGGCGGAGCGGCCGGTCTCCTCCCTGTTCTTCGCGGCCGGCGGCTTTGGTGCGCTGCACGGGCAGGATGGGCGGGATGCGACGCCCGGGCCTTCCAACATGATCGGCAGCCCGATCGAGATCTGGGAGGACGAGACCAACATCACCGTGTTGCACAAGTGGCTGATCCCCGACAGCGGCGGCGCCGGCGAATGGCGCGGCGGCAACGGCCAGGCGATAGCGCTGCGCAACGACACCGGGCATGTGCTGGACGCCGCGTGCTTCTCCAGCCGCAGCGAGCATGCGGCGCAGGGCTACAATGGCGGCAAGCCTGGTGCGCTGCGCGAGACGCTGCTGAATGGCGAGCACGTGCACCCGAAGGGCCGCTACCTGATGCAGCCGGGCGAGGTGCTGGAGACGCGCGAGGCCGGCGGCGGTGGCTATGGCGACCCGGCGCGGCGGGCGCGGGCGGCGGTGCTGGCGGATATCGAAGCCGGGCGGCTGACGCCGGAAGGCGCGGCGCGGGAGTTCGGCGTTGTCAGGGGGAGCGGGACATGAGCGAAGACAGCGGCGACTACGGGCGGCTGCGCGAGGCCGTGGGCAAGCACATGTTCCGCTACACGCCGGCGGGGTTTGCCAGCTACTTCGTCGGCAAGGCCAAGGGGACCTACATCTACGACCATAACGGCCGGGCGATACTGGATTTCTGCTCCGGGCAGATGTGCGCGACGCTGGGGCACAACCACCCGGTGGTGACGGAGGCGATTGAGCAGAGCTGCCGCGACGTGCTGCACCTGTTCAGCGGGCTGCTGAGCCCGAGCGTGGTGCACCTGGCGGAGGAGCTGGGCGCGCTGCTGCCGGAGCAGTTGCAGAAGATGATGTTCGTTTCCACCGGCAGCGAGAGCAACGAGGCGGCGCTGCGCATGGCCAAGCTGCGGCAGGGCGGGTTCGAGGTGATCGGGCTGAGCGGCTCCTGGCACGGCGTGACGATGGGGGCGAATTCCTCCACCTATAACGGCGCGCGCGCGGGCTATGGGCCGGCGGCGCCGGGGACCATGGCGATACCGGGGCCGAACAGCTACCGCTGCCCGATCCAGCATTGCCGAGACACGTGCGACATGACCTGCCTCGACGTCGGCTTCGGCATGTACGACGCGCAGAGCGTGGGTGCGCCGGCGGCCGTGATCGCGGAGCCGATATTGAGCAGCGCGGGGATCATCGTGCCGCCCGAGGGCTACTTCGTGAGGCTGAAGCAGAAGGCCGAGGAGCGCGGCATGCTGCTGATCCTCGATGAGGCGCAGACCGGCATGGGGCGGACCGGCACGACCTTCCACTTCGAGCAGTTGGGCATCGTGCCGGATATCATGACGCTGTCGAAGACGCTGGGCGCGGGGTTGCCGATGGCCGCGGTGATCAGCAGCGACGAGATCGAGGCCGACTGCTTTGCCAAGGGCTTCCTGTTCTACACCTCCCACGTCAGCGACCCGTTGCCGGCGGCGGTGGGGCTGGCGGTGCTGCGGGTGATGAAGGAGGAGAACCTGACCGAGCGCGCGGGCACCATGGGCGCCTACATGATGGAGAGCCTGCGCGCGTTGCAGCAGCGCTACGAATGCATCGGCGATGTGCGCGGCAAGGGGCTGCTGGTGGGGTTGGAGATCGTGCAGGACCGCGAGGGGCGGAAGGCCGACCGCAACCTGGCGTCCCGCATCCAGAAGGAGTGCCTGGAGGCGGGGTTGGTGCTGCACGCGGTGCGGCAGGAAGCACAGAGCGCCATTCGGCTGGCGCCGCCGCTGAATGTCAGCAAGGATGAGATGGATACCGGCATCGCCATCATCGACCAGGCGATACGGAAGGCGCTTGAGACGGCCTGAAGGCCGCGAAGCAAGGGAGGTTGCGATGAAGGGTATTCTCGGCGCCGTGCTGGCGCTGATGCTGGCCTTGCCCGCCATGGCGCAGCAGGCGCCGCGCTACCAGGTGGATGCGGCGTGGCCGAAGGCGCTGCCGAACCATTGGGGCATCGGCCAGGCCGCCGGCGTGGCGACGGACGCGCAGGACCACATCTGGGTGATCCATCGGCCCCGCACGATGACCGAGGATGAGCGCGGCGCCGCGCTGACGCCGCCGCGCGCGGATTGCTGCGTGCCGGCGCCGCCGGTGATCGAGTTCGACCAGGCCGGCAATGTCGTGCAGGCCTGGGGCGGGCCGCAGCACCACCCGAGCTGGCCGGAGAACGAGCACGGCATCTACATCGACCCGCAGGGCTTCGTCTGGATCGGCGGCAACGGCAACAACGACCATGTGCTGCTGAAATTCACCCGCGACGGGCGCTTCGTGCTGCAGATCGGCATCAAGGGGGAGACCGGCGGCAGCAACGACACCCAGCGCCTGGGCCGGCCCGCGGGGATCGAGGTGGATGCGGCGGCGCACGAGGTCTATGTCGCCGATGGCTACCAGAACCGCCGCGTCATCGTGTTCGACAGCGAGACCGGCGCCTACAAGCGGCACTGGGGCGCCTACGGCAACCGGCCGAACGACGACGCGCTGCCGGCGTACCGGCCCGGCCAGCCGCCGGCGCAGGGCTTCCGCAACCCGGTGCATTGCGTGCGCCTGGCGCGCGACGGCCTGGTGTACGTGTGCGACCGCGCCAACGACCGCGTGCAGGTGTTCCACCACGACGGCAGCTTCGTGCGTGAGTTCATCGTGGCGCCGGACACGCTGGGCAGTGGCTCGGTGTGGGATATCGCGCTGCTGCCGGACCGGCTGCAGAGCTTCCTGCTGACCGCCGATGGCGGCAACAACCATGTGCGGCTGCTGCATCGGCCGGATGGCGTGGAGCGCGGGCAGTTCGGGCGGAATGGCCGCAATGCCGGGCAGTTCCACTGGGTGCACAACATTGCCGTGGACAGCCACGGCAACATCTACACCACCGAGGTGGATACCGGTAAGCGCGCGCAGCGCTTCCGGCTGGTCTCGCCGCTGGCGCGCTAGGCACGAGACCGGCGATCCAGGCCCTTCGGCGCTGCGGCGCCTCGGGTCATCGCGCTTCTGGATTGGAACCAGAGCAAGAAATCCGTTCTGATGATTCCATCGGAGCGGCTATTGCCCTAGCGGTTGCGGAACACCGGCGGCCGCTTTTCCCGGAAGGCGGCCGCGCCTTCCCTGGCGTCCTCGCCGTCCTTGATCGCGCTGAGGCGCTGGCCGTGCAGCGCCCAGATCTCGGAAGGCCCGCGCGGCAGGATCTCCTCGGTGATGACCTGCTTCAGCGTGCCCATGACCATCGGCGCGAAGCCGGCCATTTCCTTGCCCCAGGCGATGGCCGCCTCCAGCGCCTGGCCGTCCTCCACCACCTCGTTGACCAGGCCGACCTGCGCCGCGCGCTCCGCGCCCACCACGCGGCAGAGCAGGATGAGCTCCATGGCGATCTTGTGCGGGATGCGGCCGGGGAGCGCGGCGATCATGCCGCCGGTCAGGCCGATCTTGGCCTCGGGGTAGTAGAACCTGCCGCTGCGGCCGGTGACGCAGAGATCCGCCATCATCGCCACCACCAGCGCGCCGCCGATGCACCAGCCCTCCACGGCGGCGATGACGGGCTTCTTCGGGCGGAAGCCGACGGTGGGGATGCAGCGCCACAGCTCCGGCAGGCGCGTCACGTCGGCCCCGACACTGAACGCCTTCGGCCCGGCGCCGGTGATGACGGCGCAGCGCAGATCATCGCGCGTGTCGAATTCGAGCATCGCGTCCTGGATGCCGATGGCGACCTCGGCGGAGATGGCGTTGCCCTTCTCCGGCCGGTTGATCTGCACGATGCGCACGGGACCATCGTCCCAGGTCTTCACCAAATCGGTCATCTATTCCGCCTTTGCTCCGGTGCGTCGCACCGCCTCGCCGAACGTGGCGCGGTCCTGTTGCACGCGGCGGGCGAAGGCCGCGCCGTATTCAAGCCTGGGGCGCAGGCCGACCGGGGCCATGGCGCGGGCCACGGCGGGGTCTGCCAGCACCAGGCGCAGGGCCGCCACCAGCTTCGCGGTGATCTCGGGCGGCAGGCCGGCGGGCGCGGCCAGGCCGAACCAGGAATAGGCGCCGCCGGCGAACAGGCCCAGCTCGGTCAAGGTCGGCAGGTCCGGCAGCTGGCCGCTGCGCTCCTCGCCCAGCGTGGCGATGCCGCGCAGCCGGCCATCCTTCACCGCCGGGATCGCGATGGGGTCGAATTGCAGTTCCACGTCGCCCGCCAGCACCGCGGTCAGTGCCGGGGCCGAGCCGCGATAGGGCACCTGTTCCAGCTGGATGCCGGCGTTGTGCGCGAAGATTTCCGGGATCAGCTGGGTGATGGTGCCATTGCCGGCGCAGCTGAAGCGCAGCTTGCGCGGGTTGGCCCTGGCGTAGGCGATGACGGCGGCCATGTCGTGCAGCGGCACCGCGGGGTGCATCGCCATCACGCCATCGGCCAGCGAGAGCAGCGCGATGGGCTCCAGGTCGCGCTGCGGGTCGTAGGGCACGCGGATCATGTGCGGGCTGATGGTCATGACCGCGGTGGGGAAGCACAGGAAGGTGTAGCCATCCGGCTTCGCCGTCGCGACCTGCGCCGCGCCGATGGTGCCGCCGGCGCCGCCGCGATTCTCGATGACGACGTTCTGGCCCAGCACCTCCGAGAGCTTCTGCGCCACGGGGCGGGCGGTGTTGTCGGTGCTGCCGCCGGGCGGGTAGGGCACCATCAGCGCAATGCTGCGCTGCGGCCAGGGTGCCTGCGCCAGCGCGGGGGCAGCCAGCGGCACGGCGAGCAGGCTGCGGCGCGTTGGTGCGGTCATGGCGCGTTCTCCCGCGGGCGACGCTAGCGGCGGGTGGACCCTGCGGCAAGGCCGTGCGATTTTCGCCGCATGAGGAACGCCGCGACCCCTTACGCCACCCTGGCCCATGCCGGCCGCCGCTACCGTTTCGTGGACCTGGCCGCTGCCGCCGGGCCGCGCCTGGCCACCCTGCCCTTCAGCCTGCGCGTGGTGCTGGAGAACCTGCTGCGACACCGCGACGAGGAGGTGGTGACGGGCGCGGATATCGACGCCGTGCTGGCCTGCGCGGATGGCGCGACGCCGGATCGGAGCCTGGCGTTCCGCCCGGTGCGGGTGCTGATGCAGGATTTCACCGGCGTGCCCGGGCTGGTGGACCTGGCGGCGATGCGGGATGCGATGGCGGCGGCGGGGCGGGACCCGGGGAAGGTGAACCCGCTGGTGCCGGTGGACCTGATCGTGGACCATTCGCTGCTGGTCGAGCATGCCGGCAGCGCCGACGCCATGGCGCGGAACGTGCGCGCCGAGTATGCTGACAATGTCGAGCGCTACGGCTTCCTGCGCTGGGCGCAAGGGGCGTTCGGCACCATGCGCATCGCGCCACCGGGCGCGGGCATCATGCACCAGGTCAACCTGGAGCATCTGGCCAGGGTGGCGTGGCCATTGGACGACGTGCTGGTGCCGGATACGCTGATCGGCACCGACAGCCACACCACCATGACCAATGCGCTGGGCGTGCTGGGCTGGGGCGTGGGCGGCATCGAGGCCGAGGCGGCGATGCTGGGCCAGCCCCTGGTGATGCAGTTGCCGCAGGTGGTGGGCGTGCGGCTGACGGGTGCGTTGCAGCCGGGCGTGACCGCGACCGATTTGGTGCTGACACTGACACAACAGCTGCGGCGCTTCGGCGTGGTGGAGCAGTTCGTCGAGTTCTGCGGCCCGGCGCTGGAGGGCCTGGGCGTGGCGGACCGCGCGACACTGGCCAACATGGCGCCGGAATACGGCAGCACCTGCGGCTTCTTTCCGGTGGACAGGGCCACGGTGGACTACCTGAACCTGACCGGGCGCGACGGCGCGCTGGCCGAGGCGCATGCGCGCGCCGCCGGGCTGTGGCGCGAGCCGGGAGCAGCGGAGCCGCGCTTCTCCCGCGTGATGGCGTTCGACCTTGCCGCGG
>CAIMOR010000325.1 GCA_903843125.1 uncultured Rhodospirillales bacterium | reverse complement strand
TCGCGCGCCACGGCCCCGCCGGCAGCAGCCCGGCGCAGTCGCGGTCCGGCCCCTGCGCGGCGGCCTCGAAGGCGGCTTCGGCGGCCTCGATCACCCGCAGGTAGTCGAGCCGCTCGGCATCGCCGGCGCGGCGCCCGTCGACCATCAGCCCTTCCTTGGTCCGCCGCGCCTGCCGATGAATGGTCAGGCCAAGCTGCTGCGCCAGCGGCGTCAACGGGTTCTCCACCGCGTCGTGCAGCCAGGAGGCACCATGGTCGAACGCCGCGCCCAGGCTCGCGCTCTCGGTGAAGGCGCGCCCGCCGACGCGCGCCCCGGCCTCCAGCACCTGCACCGCCAGGCCCTGCGCCCGCAGCACCCGCGCCGCCGCAATGCCTGCCGCGCCGGCGCCGATGATGGCGACGTCGCAATCGGCCATGCGCTCAGAAATCCAGGTCGTGATAATGCGGTGCCGCCGCCAGCCCGCTGACCTTGTCCGCCAGCAGCGGGCGGAACGCCGGGCGAGACTTCAACCGCGCGTACCAATCCTTCACCGCGGGGTGGCGGCTCCAGTCGATCTCGCCCATGAAATCCAGCGTGGAGACATGCGCGGCAGCGGCGAAGTCCGCCAGGCTCAGGTTGCCGCCGGCCAGCCAGTCCCGCGATTCCGCCAGCCAGCCGAGATATTCCAGGTGCGGCTTCAGGTTGGCATAGCCGGCCCGCAGCACCGCGCCATCGGCATGGCCATGGCCCAGCAGCCGCTTCAGCTGCTTCTCGCCGTACAGGTTGGCGGTGACCTCCAGGCCGAACTTGTAGTCGAACCACGCCACCAGGCGCCGCACCTCGGCGCGCTCCGCCAGCGTCGGCCCGAACAGCGACACGTCCGGATAGGCCTCGTCCAGGTATTCGCAGATCGCGCTGCTGTCGACGATCGCGAGCCCGGTCTCCTCCTGCAGCACCGGCACGGTGCAGGCCGGGTTGATCGCCTCGAATTCCGGCCGCCGGTCCCAGACGCGCTCGTGCATCAGCTCGAATTGCAGGCGCTTCTCGCCCAGGGCCAACCGGACCTTGCGGCAATAAGGCGACAACGGCAGGTGGTACAGGATGCGCACGACCCGGTTATGCCACCCGGGCCGTGCGGGTGGAAGATGCCGGGCGGATTCACGCCGCCGGGCCATGCGGCCCTTCGGCGATCCGACCTGGTGGAAGATGCCGGGCGGATTCACGCCGCCGGGCCATGCGGCCCTTCGCCGATCCGACCGCGTGGGAAGCTGCCGGGCGGATTCACGCCGCCGGGCCTTGCGGCCCTTCGGCGATCCGACCGGGTGGAAGCTGCCAGGCCTACTCCGCCGCCAGAACCGCCTCCGCCATCGGCACCGGCAGGTAGCGGGCGTATTCCTTCGGCACCACGTGCCAGAAATGCCCGCGCTCGGCCGCCCAATGCGCCAGCAGCCGCGCCGCCAGCGGGGAGGATGTCTCCGCATGGTGCCGCGCCAGCAGCGCCTTCAGCTCGGCCTCCCAATGCGCCGAGCCCAGCCGGCCGAACAGCAGCGTCTCCGGGTTCACCCGCCGCTCGAAATTCTCGTCGGCGTCGTAGATGAAGGCCATGCCCCCGGTGAAGCCGGCGCCGAAATTATCCCCCACCGGCCCAAGGATCGCGACCACGCCGCCGGTCATGTATTCGCAGCCATTGGCGCCGCAGCCCTCAACCACCGCGGTGGCGCCGCTGTTGCGCACCGCAAACCGCTCCCCGGCCTGGCCCGCGGCGAACAGCTCGCCCGCCGTGGCGCCATACAGCACGGTGTTGCCGATGATGGTGTTCTCGTTCCACACCAGGGCCGAGGACGCCGCCGGCCGCACGACAATCGAAGCGCCGGAAAGCCCCTTGCCGACATAGTCGTTGGCGTCGCCGAACACCTCCAGCTTCAGCCCGCGCACCGCGAAGGCGCCCAGGCTCTGCCCCGCCGTCCCCCGCAGCCGCACCGTCAGGTGCCCCGGCTGCAACCCGCTCATGCCGAACTTGCGGGTGATCTTGCTGCTGATCTTGGTGCCGATGGCGCGGTGCGTGTTGCGGATGTTGTACTGCAACTGCATCTTCTCGCCGTGCTCGAACAGCGCCGCGGCGTCGCGGATCATGTCGGCGTCCAGCGTCTCCGGCACCTCGTTGCGGCCTTCCCGCGTGCAATACGGCGCACCACCGGCGGCATCCGCCTGCACCAGCAGCGGGTTGAGGTCGAGGTCGTCCAGGTCCTCGGACCCGCGCGACACCTGCTTCAACAGGTCGGTCCGCCCGATCACATCCGTCAGCCGACGCATGCCGAGCGACGCAAGTATCTCCCGCACCTCCTCGGCCACGAAGCTGAACAGGTTGATCACCTTCTCCGGGCTGCCCGCGAACTTCTCGCGCAGCGCCTCATCCTGCGTGCACACCCCCACCGGGCAGGTGTTGGAATGGCACTGCCGCACCATGATGCAGCCCATCGCCACCAGGCTGGCCGTCCCGATGCCGAACTCCTCCGCGCCCAGCATGGCCGCCACCACCACGTCCCGCCCGGTCTTGATCCCGCCATCCGTCCGCAGCTTTATCCGGTGCCGCAGCCGGTTCAGCAGCAGCACCTGGTGCGTCTCGCTCAGCCCCATCTCCCACGGCAGCCCCGCGTACTTGATGGAGGACTGCGGCGAAGCCCCCGTCCCGCCGGAATGCCCGCTGACCAAAATCGCATCCGCCTTCGCCTTCGCCACCCCCGCCGCAATCGTCCCGATGCCGCTGCGCGAGACCAGCTTCACGCACACCGTCGCATCCGGGTTGATCTGCTTCAGGTCGTAGATCAGCTGCGCCAGGTCCTCGATCGAATAGATGTCATGATGCGGCGGCGGCGAGATCAGCATCACCCCCGGCGTGCTGTGCCGCAGCTTGGCAATCAGCCCCGTCACCTTGAAGCCCGGCAACTGCCCGCCCTCGCCGGGCTTGGCCCCCTGCGCCACCTTGATCTCTATCTCGCGGCAGTTGTTCAGGTATTCCGCGGTCACGCCGAACCGTCCCGACGCAATCTGCTTGATCGCGCTGTTGGCGTTGTCGCCATTGCTGCGCGGCCGCGCCCGCGCCGGGTCCTCGCCGCCCTCGCCGCTGTCGCTCTTCGCGCCGATCCGGTTCATCGCGATGCTCAGCGTCTCATGCGCCTCCGGCGAAAGCGCGCCCAGCGAAATCCCCGGCGCCACCAGCCGCTTGCGGATCTCGGTGATGCTCTCCACCTCTTCCACCGGAATCGGCGTCCGCCCCTCACTCCGAAAGTCCAGCAGGTCGCGCAATGCCACCGGGTGCTGCCGCCGCACCGTCTCGGAATACCGCTTGAAGGTGGTGTAGCTGTCGGTCTCCACCGCCTTCTGCAGCATGTGGATCAGGTTGCCCTCGAAGGCATGCGCCTCGCCGCGCAGCCGCTTCTTGTACAGCCCGCCCATCGGCAGCGTCACCACGCCGGCATCCCACGCCTTCGCGTGCAGCGCCAGCACCCGCCGCGCAATGCCGGAAAGACCGATGCCGGAAATGCGCGAGGGCACGCCCGGGAAGAACTCCGCCACCAAGGCGCGCGAAAGCCCGATGGCCTCGAAGTTCATGCCGCCGCGATAGCTGCTGATCACGCTGATGCCCATCTTGGACATCACCTTCAGCAGCCCCTTGTCCACCGCCTTGCGGTAGTGCGCGATAACGTCCTTCAGGCTCAGCGCGCCGAACAGCCCGCGCCGATGCCGGTCCGCGATGCTCTCCTGCGCCAGGTAGGCGTTGATCGTCGTCGCCCCGGCGCCGATCAGCACCGCGAAGTAGTGCACGTCCAGGCATTCCGCCGTCCGCACGTTCAGGCTGGTGAAGGTGCGCAGCTGCTGCTTCACCAGGTAGGTGTGCACGCCGCCCACCGCCAGGATCATCGGAATCGGCGCGCGCTCCGGCCCCTGGTGCTCGTCGGTCAGCACCACATGCGTGCTGCCGCTCTGCACGCCCTCGGCCGCCTCGCGCCGGATGCGATCGATCGCGTGGCGCAGCCCGATCTCGCCTTCGGCGACGGCGAAGGTGCAGTCCACCTCGCAGACGTTGCGGCCCATGGTGCCGCGCATCGCCGCGAACTCCGCGTTGGACAGCACCGGGCTGTCCAGCATCAGCATGTCGCACTGCGTCGGGTCTTCATCCAGGATGTTGCCCAGGTTGCCCAGCCGCACCTTCAGCGTCATCACCCGCGTCTCGCGCAGTGAATCGATCGGCGGGTTGGTCACCTGGCTGAACATCTGCCGGAAGTAGTGGTGCAGGCCGCGATACTGGTCGCTCAGCACCGCAATCGGCGTGTCGTCGCCCATGCTGCCGGTGGCTTCCTGCGCATCCTCCGCCATCGGGTGCAGAATGCTCTCCAGCTCCTCCATGGTGTAGCCCACCGCCAGCTGCCGCCGGCGCAGCTCCTCGCGGCTGAACAGCTCGGCCTCGTCGGCGGCACGGCCCTGGCGCCGCACCGTGTCCTCGATGCTGATGGTCCGCTCCAGCCACTTGCTGAACGGATGCCGCGCCGCCAGCAGGTCCTTCAGCTCGCGGTCGGCGTAGAAGCGCCCGCTGTCCAGGTCGACGCCGATGCACTGCCCCGGCCCGACGCGGCCCTTCTGGATGATGATGTCCTCGGCCAGCTTGACCATGCCGGTCTCGCTGCCCACCACCAGCAGCCCGGTGCTGGTGATGGTGTAGCGCATCGGCCGCAGCCCGTTGCGGTCCAGCCCGCCGATCGCCCAGCGCCCATCGGTCGCCGCAATCGCCGCCGGCCCGTCCCACGGCTCCATCACCGCGTTGCAGTACAGGAACAGGTCGCGGTGGCTCTCCGGCATCGTCGCGTTGTTGCGCAGGCTCTCCGGAATCAGCATCGCCTTGGCCATCGGCGCATCGCGCCCGCCGCGCACCAGCAGCTCGAACACGTTGTCCAGCGTCGCGGTATCGCTGCCGCCGGCCTGCACGATCGGCTTGATGTCGTCGAGGTAGTCGTCCAGCAGCACATGGCTGAGCCTGGTCTCGTGGCTCTTCATCCAGTTGGCGTTGCCGTGCAGCGTGTTGATCTCGCCGTTATGCGCCAGCATGCGGAACGGCTGCGCCAGCTTCCACGTCGGGAACGTATTCGTCGAATACCGCTGGTGGTAGATCGCGAAGCGGCTGACGAAGCGCTCGTCCTTCAGGTCCGGATAGAAGTCGGTCAGGTTCTCGGCCAGGAACATGCCCTTGTAGATCAAGGACCGGCAGCTCAGCGAGCAGATGTAGAAGCCCGGCACCTCCGCCGCTATCGCCTGCTTCTCGATCCGCCGGCGGATCACGTACAGGTCGCGCTCGAAGATCGCGGCCTCGCGCTGCGCGGGGTCGTGGATCAGTATCTGCTCAATCTCGGGCCGCGTCGCATTGGCCTTCTCGCCGATGCAGCCCACGTCGATCGGCACCTGGCGCCAGCCATAGATGCCGTAGCCCGCGTGCAGGATCTCGCTCTCGACAATCTGCCGGCAGCGCTCCTGCGCGCCCATGTCGGTCTTCGGCAGGAAGATCATGCCCACCGCAATCCGCCCCGGCCGCAGCCGCGGGCCGCCGCGCGCCACTTCCTCGGCGAAGAAGTCCTGCGGTATCTCCACGTGGATGCCGGCGCCGTCGCCGGTCTTGCCATCGGCATCCACCGCGCCGCGGTGCCACACCGCCTTCAACGCATCGATGCCCGCCTGCACCACGTCGCGCCGCGCCCGCCCATCCAGGCTGGCCACCAGCCCCACGCCGCAGGCGTCGTGCTCGGTCAGGTCGATATGCGCGTCGTTCGCCAGCGTCGCCGCGCCGCGCGCGTGGTCCTGAACATAGGTCATGCCGGTCACTCCGCTGCTACCGCGCGTTGACGCACGTATTGCTCGATCTGGTCCGCCGCGTCGCGCCCGTCGCGAATGGCCCATACCACCAGGCTCGCCCCGCGCACGATGTCGCCGCCGGCGAACACGCCGGGCAACTCCGTCATGAACGTCCGGTGGTTCACCTTCAGCGTCCCCCAGCGCGAAACCGCCAGCGCCTTCTCGCCGAACATCGCTGGCAGGTCCTCGGGGTCGAAGCCCAGCGCCTTGATCGCCAGGTCGCAGGGCTCGGTGAAGCTGCTGCCGGCCAGCGGCGTCACCGCCTGCCGCCCGGTCGCGTCCGGCAGGCCAAGGTGCATCCGCACCGCGCGCACGCCCTCAACCCGGTCGCCACCCACGAAGGCTTCCGGCGCCGCCAGCCACTCGAAGCGCACGCCCTCCTCCTCGGCGTGATGCACCTCGCGCATCGAACCCGGCATGTTCGCGCGGTCGCGCCGATACAGGCAGGTCACGCTCGCCGCGCCCTGGCGAACCGAGGTGCGCACGCAATCCATCGCGGTGTCGCCACCGCCGATGACGACCACGCGCTTGCCCCGCGCATTCAGCGCGCCGCTGTCGAAGGCCGGCACCGCATCGCCGAGGTTCTGCCGGTTCGACGTGGTCAGGAAGTCCAGCGCCGGCACAATCCCCGGCAGCGAGGAGCCCGGCGCCTCGATGTCGCGCGCCTTGTACACGCCGGTGCCGATGAACACCGCGTCGTGCCGCGCCCGCAGCTCGGCCAGCGTCACGTCCACGCCCACCGCGCAGCTCAGGTGGAAGTGGATGCCGCCCTGGGCAAAGCTCTCCCAGCGCCGCAGCACCACTTCCTTCTCCAGCTTGAAGTTCGGAATGCCATAGATCAAAAGCCCGCCGACGCGGTCGTAGCGGTCATACACGTGCACCTGCCAGCCGCGCGTGCGCAGCCGCTCCGCCACCGCCAGCCCGGCCGGCCCGGCGCCGATGATCCCGATGCTCTCCGCCCGCTCCACCCGCGGCGTCGGCGGCTTCACCCAGCCATTCTGCCACGCCGTATCGGTGATGAACTTCTCCACCGAGCCGATGGTGACGCTCTCGAACCCCTTCTCGATGACGCAGTTGCCCTCGCACAGCCGGTCCTGCGGGCAGATGCGGCCGCAGATCTCGGGGAAGGTGTTGGTCGCCGAGGACACCTCGTAGGCCTCCTCCAGCCGGCCTTCGGCGGTCAGCTTCAGCCAGTCCGGAATGTCGTTGTTCAGCGGGCAATGCACCGAGCAGAACGGCACGCCGCACTGGCTGCACCGGCTGGCCTGCGCGCTGGCGGCCTCGGCGACGAACGCGCGATAGATCTCGCCGAAATCCCCGGTGCGTTGCGCGGCCTTGCGCTTTTCCGGCTGCGCCTGCTGGAGGCGCACGAATTGCAGCATGCGTTCGGCCATGGCGGCGGACCTTCAGCGGAGGTGGCGAGAGACCCTAGACCGGGGCCGAGCGTCGCGAGCGGTATGACACCCGCGTTGCGACGCAACATGGCGCATCTCCCCGGCCCCGCGCCAGCGTTTTTTCGCCATAAGGTCAGCAAAGCTGCCTCAATATCGCCAATGCCTGCCAAATGGGCAGGCCAAGCGCCGACGGAAACCCTGGAATAGGTCCGATTTGAGCATTACCCCGCTTGGCGAAACCGTGCCAGGTAGCCCGGCACCACGGCCTCCATCGCCTTCGGCCGAATCCCCAGCGCCGCCAGCCCGGGCATGTCCGGCGCGCAGACATTGTCGCGCCCCAGCATCAGCAGCTGGTCCCGGGTCAGCGGCGGGTTCGGCAGCCAGCCGGTCAACGCCACCTGCAGCTGCACCAGCGGCTCCGGCAGCGCCACCAGCGGCCGGCGCCGCCGCGTGATGTCCAGCACCAGGCGCATCAGCTCGCGGAACGTCGCCACCCGCGGCCCGCCCAGCTCGTAGGTCACCCCCGGCTCCGCCGCCACCACCGCATCCGCCACATCGCCGACATGAACCGGCTGGAACCGGGTCGCCCCGCGCACCACCGGCATGAACGGCAGCATCGCGGCCAGGCCGGCGAAGCGGTTGAAGAACTGGTCCTCGGGCCCGAACACGATCGAGGGGCGCAGGATGCTGGCAGCCGGAAACGCCGCCCGCACCGCCGCCTCCCCGGCCGCCTTGCTGCGGCCATAGGCGCTGGGGCTGGCCGGGTCGGCGCCGATGGCGGAAACCTGCACCAGCCGGCCCACCCCCGCGGCGGCGGCCAGCCGGGCCACCCGCCCGGCGCCCTCGGCATGGCTGCGCATGAAGTCGCCGGGCCGCTGCTCGGCCAGAATCCCGACCAGGTTCACCACCAGCCCGGCCCCGGCCACCGCCCGCGCCACCGCGGCCTCGTCGCCCAGCCCGGCCTGCACCGTCACCACCTGGCCCACGCCGCCCTGCGTGCGCAGGAAGCCGGCATCGGCGGGGCGCCGGCTGGCCACGCGCACCACCCAGTCCCGCTGCGTCAGCCGCTCCACCACGTAGCGGCCGATGAAGCCGTTGCCGCCGAACACGGTGGCGACCCTGCGCCCGTACAGATCCTGCATCCTGGCCTCCTTCGGCGTGCGATCTTCAAGGTGGTGGCAAAAACCTGCATTGCACCCGCTTGACGCGCCGCGGCGAGGCTCATAGAAGCGCGCCTCTGCCGCGATACTCCGCAGCCGATGCCCAGGTGGTGGAATTGGTAGACGCGCTGGCTTCAGGTGCCAGTGACCGCAAGGTCGTGAAGGTTCGAGTCCTTTCCTGGGCACCACTCTCCCGGTCGGAGAGATCGCCGTGATGGCAAGCACCACGCTCTTCCAGGGGAAATCCATGATCCGTTTGCATCGGCACGACCTGCCGGACGGCCTGGACCTTGGCAAGCTGGTCGCCATCGACACCGAGACCATGGGCCTCAACCCGCATCGCGACCGGCTCTGCCTGGTGCAGCTCTCCTCCGGTGATGGCAACGCCCACCTGGTGCAGCTCATCCCCGAGAGCCTGGGCGGCCAGGGCTACGCCGCGCCCAACCTGAAGCGCCTGCTGACCGACCCCGACGTGGTCAAGCTGTTCCACTTCGCCCGCTTCGACTGCGCCGCGCTGTACCGCTGGCTGGGCGTGCGCACCGCGCCGGTGGTCTGCACCAAGGTGGCCGCCAAGCTGGTGCGCACCTTCACCGACCGCCACGGCCTGAAGGACCTGCTGGCCCAGCTGGTCGGCCAGGACGTCTCCAAGCAGCAGCAGTCCAGCGACTGGGGCGCGCCCGAGCTCAGCGTGGACCAGCAGAACTACGCCGCCAGCGACGTGCTGTACCTGCACGCGCTCTGGGCCCGGCTGGAAGCCCTGCTGATCCGCGAGGGTCGCCTGGCCCTGGCGCAGGATGTTTTCCGCTTCCTGCCCGCGCGCGGCGAGCTGGACCTGCTGGGCTACGACGACCCCGACATCCTGAGTCACTAGGTCGCCCTCAAACGCCGGGCGGCGGCATCCGCCGCCTTGGCTTGCGTGCGCACAAGCGCACGTCGCGCCGTCGCGCTCTCAGGCCTTGCGGCCCGCCTGGGTCAGCTGGGGGCAGCCTTCGCGTTCCCGCCGCTGCGCGCCACGCCGCCGCGCCAGAGCCTGATCCGCGGAGGCGGAATCGCCGGAGCGGTGAATCAGCCTCTCAAATAGAGCTAGCGCGTGATCCACCAAAGTGGATCACGCTCTACCCTGCCACGCCCAGGTAGCTGCGCGACAGCCGCAGCAACTCCGCTTCCAGCAGCCCCGGCGCCGGCGGCTCCTCCTCCATCACCGCGCCGCGCAGCACGCCCATCACGGAACGGGTCAGCACGAAGGCCGCGGCCGGCGCGGCGGCGGCCAGCGGCGGGCCATGCTGCACCAGCAGCCGCACCATGGCCTCCAGCGAGGCCGCCAATTCCGCATGCAGCTGCTGGCTGAACACCGTCTCCATCAGCACCCGCCGCACCTGGCGCCGGGCCGAGAAGCGCTGCACCAGGCAATGGATCACCCGCGGCCCCGGCAGCTCGCCGGCCGCGGCGGCCTCGGCCACGGCGGCGGCCACGGCGGCCACGGTCTCCTCGATGTCGCGCCGCCCCATGGCCAGCAGCACCGCCTGCTTGTTCGGGAAGTACTGGTACAGCGTGCCGATCGAGACGCCGGCCCGCTCGGCGATGCGGTTGGTCGAAAGCCCGGCCATGCCGTCGCGCTGCAGAATCTGAGCAGCCGCCTCGAAGATCGCCGCGCAGCTCTCCTGCGCTCGTTGCTGGCGCGGAATTCGGCGTTCGAGATCAAGCGGTTGCGGCGCACGGGCCATGGGCTGCCTCGCGGGGGGAAAGGCGAGTAGCAAAGCTGAGCTACCCTCATATATGCTGTCCCGTATTGACACAACTGACACCAGCGGGAGCGGCTGATGAACCCCTACACGATCCTGTTGGTCGCATTGCCGGTGGTGGTGCTGGCCGCCACGGTGGAGGCGCTGGTGCTGACCCGGCGCGGCGACTACGACTGGCGCGGCTACCTGCTCTCGCTCGGCGACCTGGCCGGGCGGCAATTCCTGCGCTACGGCGTGCCGCTGACGCTGGGCTCGCCGATCATCGCCTGGGCGTCGCAGCACGCGCTGTTCCACATTCCGCTGGACGGCGCCTGGGGCTTCCTGGCGCTCTTCCTCGGGCAGGAGTTCTGCTACTACTGGTACCACCGCGCGGCGCACCGGGTGCGCTGGTTCTGGGCCAGCCACGTGGTGCACCACAGCCCCGAGCAGCTTACCCTGGCGGCCGCCTTCCGCCTGGGCTGGACCAGCAGCGCCACCGGCGCGCTGCTGTTCTTCGTGCCGCTGATCTTCCTGGGTTTTCCGGCGCCCATCGTCGTCGCCACGCTGGCCATCAACCTGCTCTATCAGTTCTGGGTCCACGCCACCTGGATCCCGCGCCTCGGCCCGCTGGAATGGGTGCTGAACACGCCCAGCGCCCACCGCGTCCACCACGCCAGCAACCTGGACTACCTGGACGCCAACTACGGCGGCGTGCTGATCGTGTTCGACCGCCTGTTCGGCACCTACCGGCCGGAGCGCGCCGAGGAACCCTGCCGCTACGGCCTGGTCAAGCCGCTCGGCACCCGCAACCTGCTGGTGGTGGAGTTCCACGAATGGGCGGCGATGCTGCGCGACGCCTGGCGGGCGCCGACCTGGCGCGGCCGGATCGGCACCCTGCTGATGCCGCCCGGCTGGAAGCCGGACGGCACGGGCCAGACCACCGAAGCCCTGCGCCGCGCCGCCGCCCTGCCCCAGGCCGCGGAGTAGCCGCCGCCCTCCGCCCGCTGGCCTCCGCCCGCTGGCCTCAGCCCGCCGGCCTCCGCCCGCCGGCCTCAGCCCGCTGGCGCGTCGATCCAGCCGACATGGCCGTCGTCGCGCCGATAGACCACGTTCAGCGCGCCATTGCCGGTGTTGCGGAACATCATCACCGTGCGGTGCTCCAGGTCCAGCCGCATCACCGCCTCGCTGACGGTCAGGCGCAGTATCTCGGTGGTCTGCTCGGCAATCACCACGCCGTTGCCGTTCGGGTCATGCCCGTTGGCGGCGGGCGCCGCGGCCTCCTCGGCCTCGGTCTCCTCCGGCTGGCGCAGCACCACCTGGCGCGCCTCCTCCACCGGCGCCACGTCGCGCTGCGCCGCCAGGCTGCGCGCGTGGTCGTTCACCCGCCGTCGATACCGCCGCAGCCGCTTGCCCAGGTGTTCCGCCGCCACGTCGAAGGCGCGGTGCGCGTCCACCCCCTCGCCTTCCGCCCGCATGAACACGTTGCGCCCGGCCTTCAGGTTGATGTCGCAGCAGAAATGCGTGCCCGGCCTGGCCTTCTGGTCGTGGTGGAAGGTGACGTTGGCTTCCAGCGCGTGGTCGAAATACTTGCCCGTGATGGTGGCCAGCCCATCCGTGACATGAACGCGGAGGGCTTCCCCGGTTTCGACCTGTTTGCCGGCGACGGTGATGTGCATGAGGCTTCGACCCTTCTTTCCCCCAACCGGGAAAGGGTCCGCCCGGAAGCCGGCGGAAACCCCTGGGTCTGCTACGCCCGAGGGGCGCGCGGCTCAGGCCGGTACGGCCTTTTCCCGCTTGCGCTGCACGGAGGATGGAATTCGCAACGCCTCGCGGTATTTCGCCACGGTTCGCCGGGCAATGTCCACGCCTTCCTTGCGCAGCCGCTCCACAATCGCATCGTCGGACAGCACGTCGTTGATGTCCTCGGCCTCGATCATGCCGCGGATCCGGTGGCGCACCGCCTCGGCGCTGTGGCTCTCGCCGCCATGGGTGCCGGCGATGGCGGTGGTGAAGAAGTACTTCAACTCGAAGGTGCCGCGCGGCGTCGCGATGTACTTGTTCGCGGTCACCCGGCTCACGGTGCTCTCGTGCATCGCCACCGCCTCGGCCACGTCGCGCAGGATCAGCGGGCGCAGATGCTCCACGCCGTGGCGGAAGAAGCCGTCCTGCCGCCGCACGATCTCGGCGGCAACCTTGATGATGGTATTGGCCCGCTGCTCCAGGCTCTTCACCAGCCAGGTCGCGGTCTGCATCCGCTCCGCCAGGAAGGCCTTTTCCTCCTTGTTCTTCGCCCCCACCACGGCGCGGGCATGGAAGCCGCGATTGACCAGCACGCGCGGCAGCGTCTCGGGGTTCAGCTCCAGCAGCCATTCGCCGTTCGGCGCGCGCCGCATCAGCACATCCGGCACAATCGCCGGCGTCGGCATCTGGTCGAAGCAGGCGCCGGGCTTGGGGTCCAGCCGCTTCAGCTCGGCCACCATCTCGGCCATGTCCTCGGCATCCACGCCGCACAGCTTCATCAGCGTGCGGGTATCCCGCCGGGCCAGCAATTCCAGGTTGTCCAGCAATGCCTGCATGGCCGGGTCCAGCCGGTTGCGGTCGGCCAGCTGCACCGCCAGGCATTCGCGCAGGTCCCGGCAGAACATGCCCACGGGGTCGAACCGCTGCATCAGCAGCCGCACATGCTCCACCTGCGCCGTCGCACAGCCCATGGCGCGGGCGATCACATCGCTCTCTATCGCCAGCCGCCCGGCCGGGTCCAGCAGCGCCAGCAGCTGCGCCGCAATCAGCCGCTCCTTCGCGTCATGGAAGGTCAGCCGGATCTGCTCGCCGATATGGTCGCGCAGCGTCTTGCCGGCGGCCGCCAGGTCGTCGATGCCGCTCAGGTCGTCGTCGAAGTCGCGGCTGCCGCCGCTGCCATGGCTGGGCGTGAAGGCGGCATCGCTGTCATGCACGTTCGACCAGTCGACATCCAGCGGCGCCGTCGCTTCGGTCGGCATGCTGTCGGCGCTGGCGGCGCTGGCGGCATCGGGCGTCTCGGTCGGCGTCGGCAGCGGGTTGGTGGTGCGGCCGGCATCGGGGCCCGGCGTGCTGCGCTCATCCCATTCCAGCAACGGGTTGCGCTCAAGCTCCTCCTCGACGAAGGCGGTCACCTCCAGGTTCGAGGATTGCAGCAGCTTGATCGCCTGCCGCAGCTGCGGCGTCATCACCAGCGACTGCGATTGCCTGAGGTCCAGGCGGGGTCCCATCGCCATGGTCAGGCCGCAATGCAGGGGCTGGTCGCGGCGGTCATGCTGCGGTCACAGGCTGAAGCGTTCGCCCAGATAGACCCGGCGCACGCCCTCATGCGCGACGATCTCGTGCGGCCGGCCCTCCATCATCACCTGGCCGTCGTGCAGGATATAGGCGCGGTCGATGATCTCCAGCGTCTCGCGCACGTTGTGGTCGGTGATCAGCACGCCGATCCCGCGGTCCTTCAGATGCTTCACCAGGTCGCGGATCTCGCTGACCGCGATCGGGTCGATGCCCGCCAGCGGTTCGTCCAGCAGGATGTAGCTGGGGTGCGTCGCCAGGGCGCGGGCAATCTCACAGCGCCGCCGCTCGCCGCCCGAAAGCGCCAGGGCGGGGGCGCGGCGCAGATGGGCAATGCCGAACTCCGCCATCAGCGCGTCCAGCATCTGCTGGCGGCGCTCGCGCTCCGGCTCCACCACCTCCAGCGCGGCCAGGATGTTGTCCTCCACCGAAAGCCCGCGGAAGATGCTGGCCTCCTGCGGCAGGTAGCCCAGGCCCAGGCGGGCGCGCCGGTACATCGGCAGCGTCGTCACGTCGTGGCCGTCCATCAGCACGCGGCCCTCGTCGGGCTGCACCAGGCCGGTGATCATGTAGAAGGTGGTGGTCTTGCCGGCGCCGTTCGGGCCGAGCAGCCCCACCGCCTCGCCCCGCTTCAGGTTGATGCTGACGCCGCGCACCACCGGCCGCTTCTTGTAGCGCTTGCCCAGGCCGATCGCGGTCAGCCCGCCCTCGCCCGCTATCGCCTGCAGTTGCGGCGCCGGGGTCTGCTTGTTCATGGCTGGCGCCTCTGCTGCGGCGCCGGCTGCCCGGCGGTGCCCGGGGCCGCGGCGGCGCCCGATGGTGCGGCCTGGCCGGCGGCGGGCTTGTCCTGCTGCGGCACGATCAGCCCGCGCACCCGCTCGCCGCGGTCGCTGGCGGAGACCAGCCGCGCCACGCCGGTGCGCAGGTTCACGATGGCTTCCCGCCCGTTCACCTGGTTGTCGCCGCGGGTGATGCGCACATTGCCCAGCAGCCGCGCCATGCCGGTGGCCGGGCTGTACACGCCACGGTCGCCCCGCACCACCTCGGTCGGGGTGCGGATCTCGACATGGCCGAAGGCCTCCACCCGGTCCACCTTGCCGCTGCCGGGCGGCGGCGCCGCGGCACGGCCGCTGGCGGCAGACCCCGTGGTCGCCACCGGGCGCACCGGCGCCGGCGTGGCAGGCGCATCCTCCGGCAGCAGGTAGGAAACCAGCGTATCCGCCCCCACCTGGCGGTGCTCCTGGTTGTCCACCGCCACCGCATTGCCGCGGGCCACGGCCATGCGCCGCTGGCTCCAGTATTCCAGGCTGTCGCGGGAGGTCAGCACCTGCGTCGGCGTGGTCAGCGAAAGGTCGTGCCCGGTCAGCACCAGCACCGCCTGGTCCATGTCGTACACCGCGCGGTCGCCGCGGGCGATATCGGTCGCGGTGTGGATCACCACATGGCCCTCGGCCTCCAGCCGCCAGATCTCGCTGCTGCCTCCGGCCGGGTTCTCGCCCAGCACCGGCGGCTGCCCGGCCGGGCGCGCCGGCCCCGCGGCACCCGCCGCCCCGCTGCCGGCCGGGCGATAGCGCGCCAGCAGCCGGTCGGCATCCACCGTCACCTCGCCGCGAATCGCCCGGGCGTCGCGCCGCGCCACGATGACCTGCTCGGTCTGCCGCCACTCGATGCCGTCGCTGGCGGTGACATCCACCGGCCCGCCGCCCGAAAGGTCGATGCCCTGCGCCCGCGCGCCCGAGGGCACCAGCGCGGGCACGGCCAGGATCGGCGCCGCCAGCAGCAGCGCAAGCAGGCGGGTCATTTGCGGTCGCCTTCCAGCACGGCGTGGGCCTGGCCGGTGAACACCACCACCGCCCCGCGGTCGCGCAGCTCGAAGCCTTCCGAGGTCAGCGTGCCGAACGGGCCCTGCGCCGCCACCGGCCGGTCGCCGTCGCCGGTGCCGGCGGCCATGTCCACCGCGGCCACGTCGGTCACCAGCATGGTGCCGTTGTCGTGGAAGATCGTCACCTTGCCGGCCAGGTCCAGATGGTCATGCGGCCGGTCGTAGCGGCCGGTCTCGGCCTGCAGGTATATCCAGCTGCCATCGGTCATCAGGATATCGCCGCGCGGCTGGGTCAGGTCCAGCAACTCCTCGGCGCCCACCTGCTGCGCCAGGTCGGCGGTGACGGTATAGGGCCGGTTCAGGTCGTCCACGCCCTGGTAGCGCGGCGCCGTCACCCGCAGCGATTCGGACCGGGTCTGGACGCTGCGCCGGAACGCGTAGCGGGAGCGATCCTCGCTGCGCTCGAACTCCGGCCACAGCACGATCGCCGCCAGCAGCACCAGCGCCAGCCCAGGCAGCACCCGCTTGGCCAGCCGCACCGCCAGCCGCCGGCGGGCAATCTGGCGCACGCTCAGCGCCTCCCGCTCGCGCGAGGGCATCAGCATCTGGCGCGGCGCGGAGGGCGCGCTGGGCGCCGCGGCGCCGGGCTTGCCGCTGGCCAATACCCTCATGCCCTGCGCCCCGCATCGGCGTGGCCGGGGGCATCTGCCGCGCCGGCAGGCAACCCGGGCGCCGCGCCACCGGCAACGGCAGCGCCGGCGGGCCCTGCCGCAGGGCGGCGGGCGGGGGCAAGGTCGGCAGCCAGCAAGGCGGCGATATCGGTCAGGTGCAAGTCCACGGCGGATGTATGGGCTTCGCCGCGGCCAGGGTCAACGCGAAGCAGCTGGTCGGGACAAGAATCGTGCCATGAGGGCCACGTAAGGACCATTGCGACCACAACGTGACCGCCGCGGTCAAGGGCGGCGTGGCCGGCGCCGCCCTCGGCGCCCGCCGCCATCCGGCAGCCTCAGTGCACCAGCACCGGCGCCATCTCGTGCTCCACCACCGCGGCGGCGGCGGTCTCCAGGTTCGGCGCGGCGCCGATATGCGTGCCATCGGCGGCGTGGATCGCCACCGCGTGGATGCCGTTCAGCACCACCGGCCGCAGGTACGCCACCTGCTGCAGCCCGAATCGCGCCCAGTCCATGGGCGAAAGCTGCGCCAGGCTGACGGTGACGGTGGCATTCTGGTCATTGGTCATGGTCTGTCTCCGTTGGGCGCTGCCGAGATGGCCCGCGCCGGTTGGAACCTCTGCTCACTCTCGGGCGGTGCGCCCCTCGACAACCGGCTGGCTCGCGCCGTTCGTCTTCTTGCCGATCTGGATGGTCTTGACCCTCACCTCCGGCTGCGGCCGCTCCAGCTCGACATGCAGCAGCCCGTTGTCCAGCCAGGCGCCCTCCACATCGATCCCCTCCGCCAGCACGAAGGCCCGCTGGAACTGCCGGGCGGCGATGCCGCGATGCAGGAAGATCCTGCCTTCGCTGTCATCCTTCTGCCGGCCGCGGATCACCAGCTGGTTGTCCTCCTGCGTAATCTGCAGGTCGTCCATGCTGAAGCCGGCCACTGCCAGCGTGATGCGCAGGCGGTTGGAGCCGATCTGTTCGATGTTGTAGGGCGGGTAGCCGTCGGCGTTCTTCGCCACGCGGTCCAGCATCTGTTCCAGATGGTCGAACCCCAGGAACAAGGGCGAGCCGAAGACGGGTGAACGCGACATGGACCTCAGGGCCTCCTCATCCAGAGCGAAGCGGTGCCGCCGGGCCCGAAGCACCCATTGGCGAAGACCGATGTTGTCACCCCTGGCGCCGGTTGCAAGGGGGCGCCGGTTGCAAGCGGGGCCGCGCCGGGGGTAATCCGGCGGCATGAGCGAAGCAACCCCCGAGCGCCCTGGGCCCGACCTGCTGCCGATCCTGATCGTGCCGGACGCCAGGCTGCGGCAGAAATGCCGCGCCGTCGGCCCCGCCGATGCCGATGTGGTGCGCGCGCTGGCGCCGCGCATGCTGGCGACGATGTACAAGGCCCCCGGGATCGGCCTGGCCGCGCCGCAGGTGGGCCAGCTGCTGCGCATGTGCGTGGTCGACATCCAGAAGGATGACGTCCGCGAGCCTTTAATTCTGGTGAACCCCGAGATCACCGCCGTCTCGAAGGATTTGTCCACGCGGGAGGAAGGCTGCCTCTCCCTGCCCGGCCAATACGCCGACGTGACCCGCCCGGCCGAGGTGAAGCTGCGCTGGCTGGACCTGGACGGCAGCAAGCAGGAACTGCACGCCGACGGCCTGCTGGCCACCTGCCTCCAGCATGAGCTGGACCACCTGGACGGCGTGCTGTTCGTCGACCACATCAGCGCGCTGAAGCGCAACATGCTGCTGCGCAAGCTGGCCAAGGACATGAAGCTGCGCCAGCGCGAGGCGATGTAGCGGACGCCGAGGCGTGGCACTGGGCACAAGTGATATCATTGCATTAGCGGGTCTAATCGCTAGCGTCATCGCCGCCGTATATGCCGCGCTTGCGTATCATCGTCCGCGACAAGCGCCGAAGCCTGCATCACCTGTCTTTATAGGCTCCCTGCCGGAAGATAATGGAAAGTTAGCGGATTTCTTGGTTCGGCACGGAGATAAATTAGTCTATTTACACTTGGAAATTGGCGTCGTTGGCAAATACGGCAAGATGTTCGTGACATTTGACGGTGATACTAAATATGAGCGGCTTGAGCTTGAGGTTGATGAGGGAGCCATAACCAAATATTCCTATCGGATATTTTACGCGGAAAATGAAGAAAGCTGCTATGGCAGAGCAAATGCGATTATTTTCTGGAAAGGAACTTTCATCCCTAGATCATTCCTGAGTACTCATGCGGGAACAGTATCAGGTTCTCTGACGCAGGTGGACTCGATCCGGAAGGCTATGATACCAAGCTGATTTGTTACATCTTAGGGCCACGCTTCAGGCGGCACTTTCGTCAGCATCACCCGCCTAAAGTAGTTGCGCGCGTATTCGCCGCCTGACCACCGAACGCACGCCCCTGCAACAACGCTTGCGTTGCCGGTCTTGTTCTTGTTATGTTCACGACTCCCATCTCAGCGCCCCAACTCCCAAACATGCTCCCCAACCGCCGCCCCGCCCGCTACTCCACCCCCCGCCCCGGGCAACCCCTGTCGGACGACGAACTCGTCGCCCGCTGGCCCTACTT